>JBBSCC010000159.1:0-7138 GCA_038250735.1 Sphingomonadales bacterium
GAGATTCATACCGCCGGTTGGATGCCCGGGTCAGATTGGACAGGGACGCCGTTCGAACCAATCTACTTCAAAGCCGCTCGGCAAAGCTATGAGGGTTCGGCCCGCTGCTTTGGTCTGATTGTATGGGAAGTGTTTATGGAACGTCCAGAGAAATGGACTTCGGGTCGCTTTGAAAAAGACGGCTTAGAAATCGGCAGCCGAACATACTTCCGAACAGATCGAGAGTGAATTTCAATGCTTAAAATAACCAACCTCCACGCCGAAATCGACGGCAAGGAAATCCTTAAGGGCCTCTCGCTCACCGTCAACGCGGGGGAGGTGCATGCGATCATGGGGCCGAACGGCGCGGGGAAATCCACGCTGGGCTATGTGCTGGGCGGGCGGCCCGCTTATGAGGTGACCTCCGGCGAGGTGAGCTTCAACGGGGTCGACCTGCTCGAACTCGCTCCCCACGAGCGCGCCGCTGCTGGCCTGTTCCTTGGCTTCCAATACCCGGTCGAAATCCCTGGCGTATCCAACGTGCAATTCCTCCGCGAGGCGCTGAATGCGCAGCGCAAGGGCCGCGATGAGGCCCCGCTGTCCGGCGGTGAGTTCCTGAAGCTCGCCAAGGCGCAGGCCGCTGGGCTCGGCATGGATTATGAGATGCTGAAGCGCCCGGTGAATGTTGGCTTTTCGGGTGGCGAGAAGAAGCGCAACGAGATGGTGCAGATGGGCATCATCGCGCCCCGGCTCGCGATCCTGGATGAGACCGATAGCGGCCTCGACATCGACGCTCTGCGCGCGGTGGGCGACGGCATCAACCGGATCATGCGTGCGCCCGACAAGGCGGTGATCCTGATCACGCATTACCAGCGGCTGCTCGATTATGTTGCGCCCGATTTTGTGCACATTCTGAGCGGCGGGCGGATCGTGAAAACCGGCGGGCCTGAACTCGCGCTTGAGCTTGAGGCTGAGGGATATGCGGGGGTGACGGCGTGAGCTTGCTGATCGCGCTTGCCCTGCAATCGGTCGCCGCCCCTGCTGTGGCGGACACGGCTGATCAGGATATCGTCGTGACAGCGACCAAGCTTGATCGCTGGCGGGGAAAATTCTCGCTGCGGGGTGAGAATTTCAAATGCAAAACCATTCGAACGTCGGGTGACAAGGCAATCGATCCAATCGGTTGTGCGGCCATCGTGCAGTGTCTTGAACCGCACCGGGTGCGGATCAGGGAGAGCGACGACAAGACCCTTGGCAAGCCCGCTCAGCTTGCCATTAAGAAGGCGATTGAAGAACAACTCGGCCCCTGTGTGCGCGATACCCGCAAGACGATGGTTGCCGCCTTCGTGGCCAATCGCCGGGCGATGGCGCGATGACCGCGCTTCCCACCCGTCGCGACGAAGCGTGGCGCTATTCCGATCTGGAGGCGGTCGCCTCGGTTTGGCCCGTGCCTGCGCCTGAGCGGGTTGAGGTTGCCGCCGGGGATGAGATCGCGCGCGTCATCGTGCAGGACGCCAATGCCGACGTCGTCGCGATCCATGATTATGTCGTGGTGCTGGGCGCAGCGGCGCGGGCGAGCTTTCATGTGTTGAACACTGGCGGCCGTCTGGGCCGCGTGACGATTGACGTCACGCTGCACGAGGGCGCGCATTTTGAGCTGGGTGCCGCGATGCTCGGCGGCGGCGAGCAGACGCTGGAGATCGTCACCACAATGCGCCACATTGAGCCAAACGCGACCAGCAATCAGGTGGTGCGCAGCGTGCTCGGCGGGCGGGCGACCGGCAGTTATCTGGGCAAGGTTGCCGTCGCGCGCCATGCGCAAAAAACCGATGCGGGCCAATCGGTAAAGGCAATGCTGCTGGCGCGCACCGCAACCGCCAATGCCAAGCCCGAGCTCGAAATCTATGCCGATGACGTGAAGTGCGCGCACGGCGCAACCGTGGGTGAGCTTGATGCCAATGCGCTCTTCTATCTGAACAGCCGGGGCATCGCGCCTGCCGAAGCCAAGGCGCTGTTGCTGCGCGGGTTCATCGCGGGCGTATTCGACGATGTGGCGGATGAGGGCGCACGGGCATCGCTGCCGCGCTGGAGCGGATGTTGTGAGTCTTTTCCTTGCCTCCAACCACACCCGTCATCCCGGACTTGTTCCGGGATCCACCGTGCCGCTGGCCCGGACGGGATTTGATGCGCGGTGGGCCCCGGAACAAGTCCGGGGTGACGGTTATGATTTGGACGGCGGTGATTTGGCTCCCAGAACCGTTTTGCGTGGCGCAGGGCTGGCGGCATGAACGCGCCGACCGCCATTTCCCTGCCAGAAACCCAGCACGTCATCCGTGATGACTTCCCGGGCCTTACCCCCGGCTGGCATTATCTGGACAGCGCCGTCACCGCGCAAAAACCGCAGAGCGTGATCGACGCCATCGCGCGCGGCTATGGCCCCAATTATGCCAGCGTGCACCGGGGCGTTTACCAGCGATCAGCGGATATGACGATCGCCTATGAAGCGGCACGGCGGCGCGTGGCGGGGTTTATCAACGCTGACTCGCCCGACGAAGTTGTGTTCGTGCGCGGCGCGACAGAGGCGATTAATCTGGTCGCGCAAAGCTGGGCCGGGGTGCAGCTGAAAGCGGGCGACCGCATTCTGCTCAGCGCGCTGGAGCATCACAGCAACATCGTGCCGTGGCAGATGGTGGCAGAGCAGGTCGGCGCGCATATCGATGTGATTCCGCTGACCGAGGACCACCAGATCGATCTGGACGCGATGGCGGCGATGATCACGCCTGCGCACAAGCTGATCGCGCTGGCGCATGTCTCCAACGTGCTGGGGTCAGTGCTCGATGCGCGCCGTGCTGCCGATATCGCGCATGCGGCGGGCGCGAAAATCCTACTCGATGGCTGTCAGGCGGTGCCGCGCATGGCGGTGGATGTGCAGGCGCTCGATTGCGATTTCTACGTGTTTTCCGCGCATAAGCTCTACGGCCCGACCGGCATCGGCGTGCTGTGGGCTCGGGGGGATATTCTCGCGGACATGCCCCCCTGGCAGGGCGGCGGCGCGATGATTGACCGGGTGAGTTTCGAGAAAACCACCTATGCCCCGCCGCCGGGCCGGTTTGAGGCGGGGACGCCGCATATCGTTGGCGCGCTGGGGCTGCATGCCGCAATCGATTATGTCGAGAGCATCGGGCTGCACCGGATCCACGCGATTGAGACCGAGATGGTGGCGCAGACCCGCGCGGCGCTGGCACAGATCAACAGCGTTCGGCTGTTCGGCCCGGCGGAGTCTGCCGGCATCGTCAGCTTTGTGATTGAGGGGGTGCATCCCCACGACATCGGCACCATTTTGGATGAGGCGGGGGTGGCGATCCGCGCCGGCCACCACTGCGCGCAACCGCTGATGGCGCTGCTGGGGGTCGACGCGACGGCGCGGGCCAGCTTTGGCGCGTATAGCGACGCCAGCGATGTCGACGCGCTGATCAAGGGTATCGAACGGGTGACGAGGATTTTCGGGTAGGGCCGGAATTTTAGGGATTGGGCGGATGAACGAAGAACGCAAGATCGAGATCGAGGAAGTCAGCGCCGTTGATGCGCCCCCCCGCGCGCGGGTGGAGGATGTTGCGAACGGCGAAGCCCGTCAGCGCGATTATCTGGAGGGGTTTCTGGCGCAAAAGCCGCAAGGGCTATCCCCCGGCGCGCCGGGTGGCGAAACCTATGAAGCGGTGGTTGCGGCGCTGAAAGATATTTATGATCCCGAAATTCCGGTAAACATCTATGATCTGGGGCTGATCTACGGCGTTGACGTGACCGATGATGGCCATGCCGTGGTGACGATGACGCTGACGACGCCGCATTGCCCGGTCGCCGAAACCATGCCCGCCGAGGTGGAGATTCGCGTCGGCGCAGTGCCGGGCGTTGGCTCTGCCGAGGTTAATCTGGTCTGGGAACCCGCCTGGGATCCCGCCAAGATGAGCGACGAGGCCCGGTTGGAAATGGGCATGCTGTAGGTATTAAGCCCCTCCCCTTCAGGGGAGGGGACGGGGGTGGGGCGTGTCCGCAAACACTGCGCCCGTTGACCGCCCCCACCCCAACCCAGTGCAGGGTGAAATTGCCCCCGGCAATTTCAGTTTGTGCCGGGGGCACGAACGGTCCCTGCCCTCCTGAAGGGGAGGGGCTTAAGGAGAAAACGATGACCGACGTTAAAACCCACCAGCGCCCCGCCGCGCTGAACCTGACCACCGCTGCAGAGGCGCGGATTGCTGACCTGATGGCGCGCGCGCCCGAAGGATCGGTGGGCGTGAAGCTGTCAACGCCGCGTCGTGGTTGCTCCGGCCTTGCCTATTCGGTCGATTATGTCGCTGAAGCCAAGCCGTTCGACGAACGCATCGACACGCCCGGCGGCACGCTGTTCGTTGATGGCGGATCGATCCTGTATCTGGTCGGCAGCAAGATGGACTGGGTGGAAGACGATTTCGCCGCCGGCTTCACCTTCGAAAACCCCAACGCCAAGGGCGCCTGCGGATGCGGGGAAAGCTTTACGGTCTGAGCACGCCGCTCAAGCTGATCGGTACGACAAACGCCGCCAGGAAAAGGCAGTTCATCACCGCATTGAGCGCAAATCCCGTCGCCAGCGACAGCGACGAATCGACCACGAACCAAAAGACTATGCTGGCGAGGATCAGCCACCAGATGCGCGCGCCGCGATCGCCAAGCATGTGCGCCGCCTGGAACGCAGCATAAAGTGTCACCCCCCAGCCGCACATCACCCCGCCGAGCACGCCCAGCGTCACCCGCGCGGCACGGTCGATCTGAAGCGGCCCTTGGTTCTGCCATTCGAGCAGCAACCGTGCGGGCCATTCGGTTGCAGACAACGCGCCGCTCGCCATGATTAGCCCGAACAGGATCACGACGCCGCACATCGCGTCCAGCCAGTTTTTGTAAGAATCGCGCATGCTAATGCCCTCCCTCATTCTCGGGGTTAGAGCATATTTATGTAGCAATCGCTACATAAATTAGGCGGGCGACTTCTTCAACAACGCCGTCCGCAAACATTCGCACACCACCTCGTCGCGCTGGTTGATCATGCGGTGCCGCCACGTCACCAGCCCGGCATCGGGGCGTGACTTACTCTCGCGCAGGTCTGTTACCTCGCTGGTCGCGTGGAGCGTATCGCCGATGAACACCGGTTTGGGCATCACCAATTTGTCATAGCCCAGGTTGGCGACCAGCGTGCCCATGGTCGTTTCGGCCACGCTGATGCCGACCATCAGGCTGAAGGTGAAGGTGCCGTTGACGAGAATCTGGCCAAACTCGCTCGCCCGCGCGGCTTCTGCATCCAGATGCAGCGGCTGTGGATTATGGGTCATGGTGGACCAAAGCAGGTTGTCGGTTTCGGTCACCGTGCGGCGTAGCGGGTGTTCAATGGCCTCACCGATTTGCCATTCATCGTAATATTTGCCGGGCATATTCTTGTCCTGTCGCTTGTCTAGCCCCTCTCCTTCAGGGGATGGGTTGGGGTGGGGGCTCACCACAAGCGGCGCGCCAGCTGGACAACCCCCCCCCGTCCCCTCCCCTGAAGGGGAGGGGTGACGTCGTTAATCAGCCCAAGCCCCCAAAGCCGCGCCCCGCCGTCCAGCCACCATCGGCGGGCAGCACCACGCCGCTGACGTAGCGGGCATAGTCGCTCGCCAGGAACAGGCACACATCGGCCACATCATCCACCGTGCCTAGCCGCCCCAGCGGCACTGCGCGCGCGGACGCCGCCTTGGCTTGGGGCGTGGGGGCGAGCCGGTCCATCCCCTCGGTTCCGTCAATCGGGCCGGGCGACACGGAGTTCACACGCACGCCTTCGCGGCCCCATTCGATCGCCAGCGTCTTGGTGATCATGTCGACGCCCGCTTTTGCGGCGCAGACATGGACCTGCATCGCCATCGGTATCCAGGCTTGCGGCGCGGAGACATTGATAATGGCAGCGCCCGGCTTGGTCAGGTGTTCATAGGCTGCGCGCATGACGTGGAAGGTGCCGAGCGTGTCGATTTCCATCACCGTCTTGAAACCATTGGGGGATAGCCCGGCGGCCGGCACCGGGAAGTTCCCGGCCGCGCCCGATATCAGCACATCGATGGTGCCGCGTTCAGCCCGGAAATGCTCGATCGCGGCCTTCACCGCGTCAAAGTTTCGCACATCAAGCGCATAGCCAAGCGCCTGCTTGTCGCCGTGGAGCGCGGCAACGGCGGCGTCGACCTTGTCCTGACTGCGGCTGGCAACGGCCATGGTCGCGCCTGCGCGCGCAAAGGATTTCGCGACCCCCAGGTTGATGCCCGATGTGCCGCCAAAAACGATGACGTTCTTGCCCGTGAAATCGAAGGACATTGGCTCTCTCCTTTGGTTCTTGTGCTCCCGCGAAGGCGGGAGCCTAGCCTGGGTCCCCGCCTTCGCGGGGACACAAGCATTACTTCTCGGTCCGCACCACTTTCACCAGCACCGTCCCCTCACTAACCTGCGCGCCGGGGGCAGCGTTGAGTTCCTCCACCGTCCCGTCGAACGGCGCGGTCAAGCTGTGTTCCATCTTCATCGCTTCAAGCGTCACGAGCCGCTGGCCCTTGGTGACGGTGGCGCCGGGCGCGACATCGACGGCGGTGACGCGTCCCGGCATGGGGGAAAGGATCGCACCGTCGGCGGCGGTGGTAGACGCAATGCCCGAGACGCGTGCCACCGATGCCAGTATGGTCACGCCGTCCTCGGACACGGCAATGCCACCGTTCACGGGCTCAGCCGAAACGGCCACCTGGCGCCAACCCTTCGGCAGCGTGACGATATGCGTCATGCCATCGACGGCAATCGCGACATCGAGCCGAGCGGCGGCATTCAACCGGAAGCCGAGCGCGCCACGCCACGGGTCGCGCTGAACCGCATCGAGATGATCGTCAGAAATGGCGAAGAAGTGTCTTGGATGCCCATGATACTCAGTGGCCACCACCGCCACAGCTGCTTGATCAAGCAGCGTTCCGCTTGGTGAGGGAGGGATCAGCAGGTCCCCCTTGTTGGCGATGAACCCTGTATCGATCCGTCCGGCAACGAAATCGGGATCATCCAACGCGCGCACCAGGAAGGCGGCGTTGGTCTTCACAGGATATACAACGGTTTGCGCGCAAGCGGCAGCCAA
>JBBSCC010000160.1:0-7105 GCA_038250735.1 Sphingomonadales bacterium
GCGGGCCAGCTCTTGGTGAAATTGGCGACGACCATCAGCTGAAACCCCAGCGGATGCATGTCATCCGCCAGCCGCCAGCCAAGCATGTCGGCCTCGCTGATGCCGTGCTCAGCCGCAAAGGCGACACCCTTGTTCAGCAGGTGCGCGGCGGCATTCAGCTGGCGCGTGTATAGATCGACGAAATTGAACAGGGTGAAGGCCATGGGGGAGTCCTTAAATGGGGGAGGCGACCCGGGAGTAAATCCCGGGTCGTCGGACGGGGCTGCTCGCCCCGCCGGCCGCGCTGGCACGAGTCGGCGCGCAGCGTGCGCGCCGCCGTGCTCAGCGTGGCGCCATGCGGATCGCGCCGTCCAGCCGCACATCCTCGCCGTTGAAATAACCGTTTTCGATCATCGTCATTGCCAGATGCGCATATTCCGGCGCAAGGCCCAGCCGCTTGGGGAAGGGGACGCTGGCGGCGAGCGCTTCCTTCACCTGTGGCGGGGCGGCGTTCATCAACGGCGTGTTGAAAATGCCGGGCAGGATCGTGTTGATGCGAATGCCTTCACCCATCAGGTCGCGCGCGATGGGCAGCGTCATGCCGACCACGCCGCCCTTTGATGCGGAATAGGCGGCCTGGCCGATCTGGCCATCCTCTGCGGCGACAGAGGCCGTCATCACCATCGCGCCGCGCTCACCGTCTTCGCCCGGCTCCAGCGTCAGCATGCCCGCCGCCGATTTGGCGACGCAGCGGAAGGTGCCGACCAAATTGATCTGGATCAGCCAGTTGAATGCTTCCAGGCTGAAATGCTTGATGCTGCCATCTTCCTTGGAACGGCTGGCGGTTTTCATCGCGTTGCCAGTACCAGCGCAGCAGACGAGCACGCGCTCCTGGCCGTGCGCGGCGCGGGCCTTGGCGAAACCAGCGTCGACCGATTCTTCGCTCGTGACGTTCACTTCGCAAAAGATACCGCCGATGTCAGCGGCAACGGCTTCACCCTTGGCGGCCTGCATGTCGAAGATCGCGACCTTGACGCCCTTGGCCGCCAATGCGCGCGCGGTCGCCTCGCCCAGGCCAGAGGAGCCGCCCGTGACAACGGCGGAAACAGTGGAATCAAGTTTCATATTCTAATGCTCCTTTGTGTCCCCGCGAAGGCGGGGACCCAGTCTGGGCTCCCGCCTTCGCGGGAGCACAACCGTGTTGAAATTTACAGCCGCTCGATGATCGTCACATTGGCGATGCCGCCGCCCTCGCACATCGTTTGCAGGCCATAACGCTTGCCGCGGGCGTGGAGCGCGTGGACCAATGTCGCCATCAGCTTGGTGCCCGATGCGCCGAGTGGATGGCCGAGCGCAATCGCGCCGCCATTGACGTTCAGCTTGGCGTGTTCGCCGCCGGTATGCTTCAGCCACGCCAGCGGCACGGGGGCAAACGCCTCGTTCACTTCGTACAGGTCGATATCCTCGATCTTCATGCCCGCCCGCTTCAGCGCGCGATCCGTGGCGAACAAGGGTTCTTCCAGCATGATGACGGGATCGCCACCGGTCACCGTCAGGTTCACGATGCGCGCAATCGGGGTCAGGTTATGCGCCTTCAACGCGGCTTCACTGACGATCATGACGGCAGACGCACCGTCGCAAATCTGGCTGGCATTGGCGGCGGAGATCGTGCCGCCTTCCTGCAGCAGCTTTACCGAGCCGATTGATTCCAGCGTCGCATCATAACGGATGCCTTCATCGGTTTTATGCCATTCGGGGCCGTCAGCGCCCGCAATTTCAAGCGGCACGATTTCAGCGTCAAACGCACCGCTTTGCGTGGCGGCAATCGCGCGCTGATGGCTTTCCAGCGCAAATGCATCGAGCTGTTCGCGATTGAAGCCGTGCTTTTTCACGATCATCTCCGCGCCCATAAACTGGCTGAACATGATGCCGGGGTATTTTTCCTCAAGGCGCGGCGACTTATAGTTGCCCATGCCTTCCTTCATGTGGAGCATCATGGTGGAGCCCATCGGCACCCGCGTCATGCTCTCCACGCCCGCAGCGATCACGATATCCTGCGTGCCAGACATCACGGCTTGCGCCGCAAACTGCATCGATTGTTGCGATGAACCGCACTGGCGATCAATCGAAACGGCCGGAACGCTGTCGGGCAGGTTGCGCGCGGCGAGCACGGCGTTGCGGCCAATCTGACCGGCTTGCTGGCCGCCCTGCATCACGCAACCCATGATCACGTCGTCCACCGCTGCGCCATCAATCCCGGTGCGTTCGATGATCGCGTCAAGCACGGCGGCGGCCATATCGACCGGGTGCGTGCCTGCCAGCTTGCCGCCACGGCGACCCCCGGCAGTACGGATTGCGTCCACTATATATGCGTCAGGCATCGCCATTCCCTTCATCAACTCATGTGATTTTGGCGCGTTGTTGCGCAAACCGGCGATAGCGGCAAGGGTAGTTGGCATAGCAAATGTCAAAAACAGGGTCTTAGTGATGAATGTCTCGCAAGCCGTAGCGGCACGTCGATCAGTTCGTGGATTTCTGGACCGTCCGGTTGATGCTGCGCTGATCGAGCGACTCGCGAAAACCGCGGCGCGCGCGCCTTCTGGGGGTAACTTGCAGCCCTGGCATATCGACATTGTGACGGGCGACTCGCTCGCGTCACTCAAGGCGATCATGGCGGAAAAACATGCTGCCGGCGTGATGGAAGCGGCGCAGTACGACATCTATCCGCGTGAACTGGTTACCCCGTATAAGGATCGCAGGTTTCACGTGGGAATGGCGCTATATTCAGCGCTCGGCATTGAACGCGGTGACAGCGAAGCGCGCAACCATGAATTCCGCCGCAACTTCCAGTTTTTTGAAGCGCCTGCCGCGCTGTTCTGCACCGTCGACCGGCGGATGGGGCCACCGCAATGGTCTGATCTGGGGATGTATTTGCAAAGTTTCATGCTGCTGGCGGTGGAGGCTGGTCTGGCCACGTGTGCGCAGGAATGCTGGGCAATCTATCCCGAGACAGTGGGTGCATTTTTGGGCATGCCCGCCGAACACATGGTCTTTTGCGGGATGGCGATTGGGTATGAGGATACGGCAGCCCCCGCCAATGGACTGCGCGCTGAACGCGCGCCAGCGGGGGAGTGGTTGACGATGCGGGGGTAAACCTGCCCCACAAACGCATCGTCACCCCGGACTTGTTCCGGGGCCCACCGTGCAACAATCACTGTCTGCGCAAATCGAGGCGTGGACCCCGGAACAAGTCCGGGGTGACGCGTTGACCTTCGGTAAGGAAGCGGGCGCTTACGCCGAAGCGCGCGACCCACCGCCGCCGCCACCACCACGGCCGCGACCACCGCGACCGCGACCGCCGCCGGGGCGACCCTGGTTGTTGCCAGCCGGGCGACCCTGGCCAGCGCCAGCGCCTGCCGGGCGACCCGCTGCCGCTGCCGGATTGGCTACCGTGCGCGGAGCACTTGCCCCCGAACCGGCACCGGCACCTGCCGGGCGGGCGCGGTGCGTGGCGCGGGGATGTGCGGGCTGGCGGTTGTTGCCAATGTCACGACGCACCCGTTCAGGCGTGTCAGACACGCCGGTTGCCGCACGGGCTGCTTTCAGCCGGGCACCTTCTGCGACAAAATCGACGGGCAACTGGCGATGCTCAATCTTCTGCTTGGTCAACTTTTCGATGTCGCGCAGATAGCTCTTTTCGTCATCCGCGCAGAACGCGATGGCGACACCCGATGCGCCTGCACGGGCGGTGCGGCCAATGCGGTGGACATATTGTTCGGACACGTTGGGCAGCTCGAAGTTGATGACATGGCTGACGCCCGAAACGTCGATGCCGCGTGCCGCAATGTCCGTCGCGACCATGATCTTGACGCGGCCCGACTTGAACTCGGCCAGCGCCCGCTCACGCTGCGGCTGGCTCTTGTTGCCGTGGATCGCGTTGGACGCGATACCGTTCGCCGCGAGCAGCTTCACAACCCGGTCAGCCCCGTGCTTGGTGCGGGTAAAGACGAGCACGCGCTCAACTTCCGTGGTTTTCAGGAAGATCGTGAGTAACGCCTGCTTTTCGGCCTGCTGGACGAAGGTGACATATTGCTCAACGCGCTCGGCGGTGCTGGCGACGGGCGTTACCGATACCGTGACCGGATCGTCGAGGAACTTGTCGGCCAGATCGCGGATCGCCTTTGGCATGGTTGCCGAAAAGAACAGGGTCTGGCGCGTCTTGGGCAGCAACTGCACGATGCGCTTCAGCGCGTGGATAAAGCCCAGATCAAGCATCTGATCCGCCTCATCAAGCACCAGGATTTCAATATCGCCCAGCGTCACGAAGCGCTGCTCGATCAGATCGATCAGGCGGCCCGGCGTGGCGACCAGAATATCGACGCCGTTGGCCAGCGTGCTGCGATCCTTGCTGACCGATGTGCCGCCAAACACGGTGGCAATCGACAGCTTTGAAAAACGGCCATAATCGCGCGCACTTTGCGCAATCTGGCTGGCGAGTTCGCGGGTGGGGGCAAGCACCAGCATGCGGCAGGCGCGCGGGCGAACATGCTCGTTGGCGGCAACTAGCCGCTGGATGGAGGGCAGCATGAAGGCAGCGGTTTTGCCGGTGCCGGTTTGCGCGATGCCGAGCAGATCGCGGCCCTGGATCAGCGGTGGAATTGCCTGGCGCTGAATAGGGGTGGCTTCGTTATAGCCTTTGTCGGCAAGCGCGCGCTGCAGGGACTCGTTGAGCCCGAGATTTTGGAAGGACATGGTTTTCTTTCAGATAATTGCCAGCATCCCGAGGCCGAAAATTGGGCGCAAGGGGAGGCGGGCGGGGACATAATGTCGCGCCCCGCGTGATGTGGGAAGCTTAGGGTTAGAACCGAGGCAGAGCCGGGGAGCATTCTGAACCATTCAGAAGCGCCCGATCACGCTGCATAATGCCTCGCCGAGCGCTCCACTGCATGTTGCAGCGCAAAAAGTCAACCCCGTGCGGTATTTCGCGGCCTAAAACGCGCCCGGCAGGTCACGCTGCATGGGATCGGGCCGGTCCGGCACCAGCAATTGCTGGCTGGGCGCACGCACGGAAGCGGGCCCCTGTTGGCCCGTGGCCACCGCGCCCGCAATCGGCGTGCAGCTTTGCCCGGCAAGGTAGTTGAGCGCGGCACGCGTTGATGCTTCCTGCGGATCGCCAAGCGGCCGGGTCAGATCATCGGCGGCCTGGCAGCTTGCCTCCACCACGCTGGCCAGGCCAGTGAAATAATTGCCCTGGCGGTTGGCGTTTTGAGATGCGAACGCCACCACGCGCAGCCGATCATCGCACGCGCTCATGTCCAGCGCGATCTGGCCAACCGGCTTGCCAAAGGTGTTCGACCCGATCAGCCCCAGATTGGCGCGCAGATAGGGCAGCATGCCGTTGGCGACCAGCTCACTGGCTGACGCTGTTGATCCCGTGCCGATCACCGCGATCCGCATCGGCGAAATCGACTGTGCCATGGGGGCAAAGTTTTTGATCGTGTTGTTCGATGATTTTTCAGGACGAAACGCGGTCAGGTTGAACACCTCCGACGTCAACCGGTTGCCGCCCAGCAGATCGCCGATCAGGTCAGCGGTGGAAACCAGACCGCCGCCATTATAGCGGAAATCCAGGATCACATTGGTGATTCCATTCGCGCGAAAATTGGCAAAGGCGTCGCGCAGTGGCTGGTTCGCGGTGGAAATGAAGGTGCGCAGGTTGATATAGCCAACCCGCCGCCCAGCGTCATTGATGATCACCGCACCATAGCGTGAGGATACCGGCGCAAGGCTGAAATCAGCCTTGGTAACGGTAACGACGCGCGTTCCGGCACCATTGCTGATCTGCAGCGCGCGGACGGTGCCCGCCGTGCTTGGCCCCAGCGCGTTGGTCACGGCCGCACTGCCCCCGCTGGCGACCAGCGAAGCGACAGTCTGCAAACTGGTATCGCTATTCCCGATCGCCAAAATCTGTGTGCCCCGATCTATCCCTGCCGCCAGCGCAGGCGCATCTTCAAAGCTTTCGGCCACGAACAGCCGGGAGGACGTGTCAAACGCCAGCCGGATACCAAATCCGGCGCTCGACCCTGAATTGAGGAAGGCGTTTTCGCCCGAAATCGTGGTTAGAAAGGTGAAGAAACGGTCGCGGTTCTGGGCGCGCGCCGTGGCCGTCAACGCATCGATATAGGCGTCGACGGTTGCAAAAGGGGTCGGATCAAGGCTGGCCGGCAATGTTTCAGGGAACAGATACCATTCGCGCAACTGCGCAAACGCCCAATCCTGGCGCGCGCGAAGCGAACAGGCGCCAAGCGGTGTAGGGGATGGTGAGGGGGCAGGCGTGACCACAGCGGTGATGCCACCACCCGGCGCGGACGATCCGCCGCCACTGCACGCCGAAACCAGCGCCAACACGCTCAACGCTGAAATCAGGCGATGCCTGGCACTGTCTTTCACATTCACTCCCCAGCCTCATCCTGGCGCTTATTAGCCAGATGCGTTGTACCGCTGCAGTTGAATGCTGGCGATACCAATTGAGTCAAGCTTTGTTGCGGATGGCCGGTGCTTGCCGATGGCGGCGTTCGCTTGGCGGCAGGTTGATCGCGCTACAAAATCCCTTCATGTCTGTGCAGGGCAACGCCTCGCGGCGTGCCGGCTTTTTTGGGTGAGGGGACAGATTCATGCGGCGTTCGGCGATCCTGTTTTTGGCGGCAACCATGCTGGCAGCGGCGGCCCCGGCCCCGCGCCCGATTGTCGCCGATGATCTGGCAAAGCTGAAGGGCGTCAGCGATCCGCAGGTCGATGCCAAGGGCGAATGGGTCGTCTATGCCGTGCGCACTACCGATGTTGCGGCGGATCGCCAGGAAACGCATTTGTGGATGACGCGCTGGGATGGCACCCGCACCGTTCAACTCACCAGCCGCATGGGCGAGAGCGAGGCCAACCCGCGCTTCAGCCCCGACGGCCAGTTTATCGCCTTCACGTCATCACGCGCGGACGATGACAAGCAGAGCCAGCTATGGCTGCTCAATCGCGCGGGCGGGGAGGCGGTGAAGCTGCCCGGCATTAAGGGGTCGGTTGACGACATCGTCTGGTCGCCGGATTCCAAATCCATCGCCATGATCGTCAGCGA
>JBBSCC010000161.1:0-6928 GCA_038250735.1 Sphingomonadales bacterium
ACGGGGCTGGTCAACGACAGCGTCAGGAACAACACCCCCACCACACCCAGGCTACGAACGAGCGCAGGCGGGCCGGGTGGTTGCAACTGGTGGTCGAGCATCGTTCCCCTTACCCTAAATCTCGGCCCCCGAACCTGATCGGCTATGCGGATGGCTTTGGCGCTGCAACCTCTACGGTACGGATATTAAGTTCTCGCAACTGTTTGGCGGTCGCCACATTGGGGGCGCCCATCATCAGATCTTCGGCCTTCTGGTTCATCGGGAAGGTGATGACTTCCCGAATGTTCGGCTCATCGGCCAGCAGCATCACGATGCGGTCGACACCCGGCGCAGAGCCACCATGCGGGGGCGCGCCGAATTTGAAGGCGTTGATCATGCCGGCAAAATCGCGGTCGACATCGGCCTGGCTATACCCGGCAATTTCAAAGGCTTTGTACATGATTTCAGGGCGATGATTCCGGATCGCGCCCGATGACAGCTCAACGCCGTTGCAGACGATGTCGTACTGGAACGCGAGGATATCGAGCGGGTTCATGCTCTCCAGCGCCGCCATTTCGCCCTGCGGCATGCTGAACGGGTTGTGGCTGAAATCGACCTTCTTCGCGTCCTCATCATATTCGAACATCGGGAAATCGACGATCCAGCAGAATTCGAAGCGGCTGTCGTCGATCAGCCCAAGCTCCTGCCCAATCCGGGTACGGGCAAGGCCCGCGAGCTTGGCCGCCTGCGCTTCTTTGCCTGCCGCAAAGAAAATCCCGTCATCGGGGCCAAGGCCCAGCGCGTCGGCAATAGCCTTCATCCCGTCCTGGCCATGGTTATTGGCAATGGGGCCGCCGAAAACGCCCTGTTTCTGTGTGGCATAGCCAAGGCCCGGAAATCCCTCGCTCTGTGCCCAACTGTTCATGTCATCAAAGAATTTGCGGCTCTTCTCCGCAGTGCCTGGCGCGGGGATGGCGCGGACGACGCTACCCTCGTCCACCATCGACGCGAAACGGCCAAAGCCGCTGCCGCGGAAATGCTCGGACACGTCAGTGATCAGCAAGGGGTTACGCAGATCGGGCTTGTCGTTGCCGTACTTCAGCATCGATTCCCGGTACGGGATGCGGCGGAATGGCAGCGCGGAAACACTGCGGCCTTTCCCCTGCCAGTCAGCAAATTCCTCAAACACCCCGTGCAGCACCGGCTCAATCGCGGCGAACACGTCGTCCTGCGTGACAAAGCTCATCTCGAAATCGAGCTGGTAAAACTCGCCGGGGGAACGATCCGCCCGCGCATCCTCATCGCGAAAGCACGGCGCGATCTGGAAATAGCGGTCAAACCCCGCCACCATCAGCAACTGTTTGAACATCTGCGGCGCCTGCGGCAGCGCATAGAATTTGCCCGGATGCACGCGGCTGGGCACCAGATAATCGCGCGCGCCTTCCGGCGACGAAGCAGTCAGGATCGGCGTCTGGAATTCGGTAAAGCCTTGCGCGTTCATCCGGTTACGCAGCGACGTGATCACCTTTGATCGCAGCATGATGTTGGCGTGCAGCCGATCGCGCCGCAGATCGAGGAAGCGATAGCGCAGGCGGATATCCTCGGGATACTCGGCATCGCCCGCCACCGGCATCGGCAATTCCTGCGCATGGCTTTGCACCACAGCCTCCGTCGCGCGGATTTCGATGCCGCCGGTTGCCAGATTGGGGTTCACCGCCTCTGCCGCGCGCGCGGTAACGGTGCCGGTAATCGTGACGACGCTTTCGCTCTTCAGCTTTTCAATCACGGCGAACACCGGGCCGCTCACATCGGTAACGATCTGGGTAATCCCGTAATGATCGCGCAGATCGATGAACACCAGATCACCGTGATCGCGCTTTTTATGCACCCAGCCCGACACGCGGACCTGCTGGCCAACATGGTCGGGGCGAAGTTCAGCGCAAGTATGGGTGCGATAGGCGTGCATGGCGTACAACTTTTCGATGTGGATGGCCCCAGCGCGGGCTTCGGCCTTTGCCCGCGCTTCCCCGCCAACCCCGGCTTTGTCAAGCCGGACAACTCTCGTTATGACGTCATGGATGCACATTCACGACCTGATCGACGATTCCGCCGCGCTCGCCAATCTCTGCCACCGCCTTTCGCAGTCGCCGTTTATCGCGGTCGATACCGAATTCATGCGTGAGAACAGCTATTGGCCCGAACTCTGCCTGATCCAGATCGCCGATGCGAACGAAGCCGCTGCGATTGACCCGATGGCACCGGGCATCGACCTTAAGCCGCTGCTCGACCTGCTGACCGAAAATGATGATGTGCTAAAGGTGTTCCATGCCGGCGGGCAGGACATTGAAATCGTGTATAACCTGACCGGCAAAACGCCTTTTCCCATGTTCGACAGCCAGGTTGCCGCGATGGCGCTGGGGCAAGGGGAACAGATTGGCTATTCGAACCTGGTCGAAAGCTATCTGGGGATCAGCGTCGACAAGGGCGCGCGCTTTACCGATTGGAGCCGCCGCCCGCTCGACAAGCGCCAGATCGAATATGCGATTGGCGACGTTACGCATTTATCGACGATTTTCCCCAAAATGCTCGATCGGCTGCGCAAAAACGGTCGCGGCGGGTGGCTCGATCAGGAAATGGAGCGGATCGGCAACCCGGCCAATTACGCCAATGATCCCGAAGAGGCATGGCGTCGCGTGCGGATTGCCGGGCGCAAGCCGGAAGTGCTCGGCCGGCTGAAGGCGCTGGCGAAATGGCGTGAGCTGGAGGCGCAGGGCAAGGATTTGCCGCGCGGGCGCATCATCAAGGATGAAACGCTGGCTGATCTGGCGGGCACCCCGCCCAAAAAACAGGCTGATCTGGCGCGGGTGCGCGGCCTTTCGCCTGCCTGGGCAAATAACGACATCGGCGCGCGGTTAATGGCATCGCTGGAAGCCGCCAAACCAATGAGCGCGGCGGAAATGCCCGCGCGCGATGATCGCAAACCCGGCAATGGCAAGGAAGGCGCGCTGGTCGCCGATCTGCTGAAACTGCTGCTGAAAATCCGCGCGCGCGACATTGATGTGGCGGCCAAATTGCTCGCCCGCACCGAGGATCTGGAGGCGCTGGCGGCGGGGCAGCGCGAGGGGTTGGCGATTCTGGAAGGGTGGCGCTTCGAGCAATTCGGCCGGGACGCGCTGGCGCTGGTCGAAGGCCGGCTGGCGTTTGCGGTAAAAAACGGCAAGCTGAAAATGACGCGGGCGGAGGACGAGGAATAGGGCTGGCAGCTGCTGCTGATCGCGCGCACCCTACCTACGAACCGCCACCTGCCGCCCCAGTGCATTGGCGAGCACTTTGTGCCGCCGCTCCACCGCTTCGCTATACAGCGCCGCGTCGCCCGGGGCGAGCGTTAGCGCCACCGACGTTCCATCATCATCCAGCCGTGATCGCTGGAGTGGCCCTGCCAGCCCACCGCTCATCCGCTGGCCCAGCCGCATCGCAAGGCCCCACGCCGTGGCGCGTTTCAGCTCCTGCGGGGTGGCAAGTGCAGGGATTAGCGGCGACGGATCAGTGCCGCCCCCCAGCGAGGTAAACAGCGCCTGTGCCAGGAGCACACGGCCATGCGCGTCAATCGCCACCCAATTACCATGCAGCGCAATCTCCACGCCGCGTTCGGCGCGAAATTCAGGGTTCGCCCGCCAGCCGACATCGGCAAGCAGACAAGCGGCGTGGCGCAACCGCGCAACATGCGGCGGCTCGCCTGCAAATAATGGCGCGACCCAGCGATCAAGCAAATCGCCATGTTCAGCAAAACGGCCCAGCCGTCGCCCCTCATCGCGCGCCGCGACAATCAGCGGGTCTTGCGCGCGTTCCTCAGCTGATAACGCGCCGAACAACAGCCCCTCGCGCAAACCAAATGCGGACACGATGGTTGTCCGCGACCCCAAATGGCGCAGCAACACGCCAAGCAGCGCATTGGCATCCCCCAAAGTCGGCACCCGCCCAGACGACAGCGTCGGGATCGCGCGCAGCTTGCCCTTGGCGATGTGGCTCAATGTGCGCCCTATCCGGGTAATTGCGGCGGGTGCCATTTCATATTGGTGGAGCACCGGCAGGGGCGCGCCGGTGACGTGCATGTCGAGCCGGGCAAGCGCCCGCCATGATCCACCGACCAGATACAAGGGCAGCCCCTGCCCCTTGCCCGTCCAGCCCGCGTCATCAATCATCGCGGCGACCCGCCGATCGAACGACCGCAGCCCCTTGGCCCGCATCGCCCCCAGCCGCAGCACGCCGAGCGGAAACGACACCCGCTCCTGCACATCGCCGCCCGATACCCGCACCAGTTCAAGACTGCCGCCGCCCAAATCACCAACGATACCGTCGGCCAGCGGAATGGCGGAAAGAACGCCCAGCCCCGCGCCCATCGCCTCTTGCTCGCCGCTCAGCAATTCCACCTCAAGCCCCAGCGCGCGGGCATCCGCCAGCAGCACATCGCCATTGGTGGCATCGCGCACTGCCGCTGTTGCCACGGTGCGCAGCCGCGTCACCTCCATCTCACGCGCCATTGCCGCAAACCGGCCAAGGGCCACCCGCGCGACGCGCAGCGCCTCTGCGTCGATAGCGCCGGTTTCGGCAAAGCCGCGCCCCAGCCCGGCCATCACCTTTTCGTTGAACAAAATGGCGGGCAGCCGCGCGGGCCCCTGATACACCACCAATCGGATCGAATTGGAGCCGATATCGATGATCGCGGTGCGCGGATCTGCGGCACCCTCAACCTTTGGTTTGCGGAAAAGCAGCGTGGCCATCAAATCAGAACGCGCGAGCGGGCATTAGTGCCGCCGCCGGATCGACAGTTTCGGCACTGAATCGCTGCCCTGCAATGCGGCACCCCGCCCCGACAGCGACGGATTGGTCATGAAATAGCGATGCAGGTTGAACGGTCGACTTCCGGGCGACACGCGAGAATAGCTGCCATCTGCCTGTAATTCCCAGCTTTGTTCATTATCAATCAGGTTGGCCACCATCACCTGATCCAGGATCTGATCATGCACCGTCGCGTTTTCAATCGGCAACAAATACTCAACCCGGCGATCAAAATTGCGCGGCATCGCGTCAGCGGACGAGATAAACAGCTTTGCACCATCATAGGGCATCGCCTTGCCGTTGCCAAATGCCCAGATGCGGCTGTGCTCCAAAAACCGCCCGATCACTGATTTGACGCGGATATGTTCTGACATATCGGGCACGCCCGGCTTCAGGCAGCAGATGCCCCGAATGACCAGGTCAATTTCCACCCCGGCATTGCTCGCTTCGTACAGTTTTTCGATCACGGCGGGGTCGACCAGCGAATTCATCTTGGCCCAGATGGAGCCAGGCTTGCCCGCCCGTGCAAACGCAATTTCGGCATCGATGCAATCAACCAGCCGCTTGCGCAGATCGCGCGGCGACAGGCTCACCAGCGCCATATTCTCCGGCTCGACATAGCCGGTGACATAATTGAACATCTGCGCAGCATCACGCCCGATGCGAGGATCAGCGGTGAAGAAGCTGAGATCAGTGTATATTTTTGCGGTGATCGGGTGATAATTGCCCGTCCCGAAATGGCAGTAGGTGCGGTATTGCCCGCCCTCTCGCCGCACGACCATGGAGACCTTGGCGTGGGTTTTCCATTCCATGAACCCGTACACCACCTGCACCCCGGCGCGTTCCAGTGCGGACGCCCAGAGCAGATTTTGCTCCTCGTCAAACCGCGCTTTCAGCTCAACGACGGCGGTGACGGACTTACCCGCTTCTGCTGCCGCAATCAGCGCGTTGATGACGGCGGGCTGCTTGCCGGCGCGGTACAGCGTCTGCTTGATCGCCACCACATCGGGGTCGCTCGCCGCCTGGCGCAGGAACGCCAGCACCACGTCAAAGCTTTCATAAGGATGGTGGACGACGATGTCCTTGGCGCGGATAGCCGCAAAGCAATCACCGCTATATTCGCGAATCCGTTCGGGAAAGCGCGGCGAATAGGGCGGGAATTTCAGATCAGGCCGGTCTTCATCGACGATTGATTCAAGGTCGCCAACGCCCAGAAACGCCGCCCCATCGGTAACAAACGCGTCTGCGCCGCCAAGTTCATCGCGCAGCGCGGTGCTCAATCCGTCGGGCATGCCCGATTCGAGTTCCAGCCGAATCACCCGCCCACGCCGCCGCCGCTTGATGGCATTGGCGAAGTAACGGACCAGATCCTCCGCCTCTTCCTCAATTTCGATATCGCTATCCCGCAGCACCCGGAATTCAGCAGCACCGATCACACGGTAGCCGGGGAAAATCACCGATGAAAAACGCTTCACCAGCGATTCAACCGCAATGTAACGCGCCGCCTCCCCCGGCACGCGCACGAAACGCGGCATCGGCGCGGGCAGCATCACCAGTTCCTGAATTGGCTGATCATCCGACAGCCGCACCAGATCGAACATCACCGCCAGCCCCTTATTGGGCATGAACGGAAATGGATGCGCGGGATCGAGTGCTTGCGGCGTCAGGATCGGGAAAATCTGTTCGCGGAACTGGGTTTCCAGCCAATTGAGCTCGTCAGGCGACAGCGCCTCATCAATCATCCGCGATCCGAGCACGGCAATGCCGGTTTCGCCCAGCAGGCGGCGCAATTCACGCCACACATTACGCTGGCTTTCCACGAGCGCATCCGCCCCCGCGACAATCGCGGTCAATTGCTGGCTGGAATTCAGGCCGTCAGCGGATAACCGGTCGACATCCTGAAGCTGCTGCCCCTTCAGTCCCGCCACACGCACCATGAAAAATTCGTCGAGGTTCGATCCCGAAATCGACAGGAACTGCAGCCGCTCAAGCAGCGGGTGCGCGGGGTTGCACGCTTCCTCCAGCACACGCCGGTTGAACGCCAGCCACGACAGTTCGCGGTTGAAATAGCGATCACCGGCGCTGGTGCCGACGAACAGATCGTCGTCAT
>JBBSCC010000162.1:0-6905 GCA_038250735.1 Sphingomonadales bacterium
CCTCGGTGGGGTGCCGCCCGCAATTTCTTTTCTTGGTGCGGCGGCGCTCATTGCAGGCCTGCGGCTGATTGCCACCGCCGAGATTTACACATCGGTTGATTGGAGTGTTATCGTTCTGCTGGCTGCAATGATCCCGGTCGGCGCAAGTTTTGAAACCAGCGGTGCAGCGGGGATGGTGGCACAATGGCTGGGCCAGACCTTGACTGGCGTACCGCTCGTTGTCGCGCTTGCGGCGGTTTGCACCGCGACGCTTATCCTCTCGGTTTTCTTGAATAATGTCGCGACGTCTGTCATCATGGGACCATTGGCGATAAAGGTCGCGATGGTGCTTGGCATCGCCCCTGACGCAATGCTGCTCGCTGTGCTAATCGGAGCGTCTTCAGATTTTCTGACACCCATCGGGCATCAGAACAATCTTTTGGTCATGGGACCGGGCGGCTACCGCTTCGCTGATTACGCGCGCGCCGGAGCCTTGCTTTCGGTGTTGGTCGTTTCGGTCGCATCGATGGTGTTGGCGACACTTTACGGCTGATTCGAGGAGACTGTTATGGCAGCACCTGCCCAACCCGGCATGTTCAGCACCTGGTCCACGCGGTGGGCCGACGTCCTGGGGTTTTTGGAGGCCATCGGCTTTTCCGTAGGAACAAACCGGATTTCGATTCTGAGCGTTCTGACATTCATCATCGCTGCCGTCGTTATCTATTGGGCCGCGCGCCTGGCCTATCGCTTCCTCTCTCGCCTGATTGGCCGGAGCAAGCGGCTCGACCTTTCGCAGCAAGTTCTCGTTCAGAAAATTGCCGGCCTGGCCATCGTCGCCATCGCCGTATTGATCGGCATCGACGTGTTGGGGATCGACCTGACGGCGCTGGCGGTTTTTTCAGGAGCGCTGGGGCTGGCAATCGGGTTTGGGCTGCAAAAAACACTTGGCAACCTGATTGCCGGCCTGATCCTCCTGATGGATCGCTCTGTGAAACCTGGCGATGTGATTGCGGTGGGAGATGCGGTTGGCGCGATTAGCAAGATCGGCATTCGCGCGGTCTCGGTCGTTACCCGCGACGGCAAGGAATTCCTGATCCCGAACGAAACGCTGATGACCGAAACGGTCGAGAATTGGTCCTATTCGAGCCGTAACGTTCGGTTGAAAATCCCGGTCGGCGTCTCCTACAATTGCGATCTGGGACTGGCGCAGCGGCTGATGATCCAGGCGGCAAGTGCTGCCCCGCGCGTGCTGACCGACCCGGCTCCGGCGGTGTGGCTGAAAGCGTTCGGCGACAGTTCGGTGGATCACGATATTCTTGTCTGGATCGAAGATCCGGAACTTGGCATCGGCAATGTTCAGTCGGAAATATTGAACCTGCTATGGGTGTTGTTCAAGGACAATCACATCGAAATCCCCTATCCACAGCGGGATTTGCACATCGTATCGCATCCCTCAGCGGCGCCAGAGGGCCAAGGAAATCGGACGTCTTTAAGGGATTGATCGGTAGGCAGCGCCAGCGTGGAGCCGACCAAGCGGCCAAGGCTATCGTAGCCAGGCACGCCAGACGCTTATAGAGACAGAATTACGTGCGGCAGGTTCATTTCCGAAGTCTTCGCCGCGCCGCCGGTATGTATCCAGTCAGGGGACAACAATGCACGCGCCACAGCTTAGCCCGTTCGACGCCGCCGCAATCCTCATCGTTCTTGCAGCGGCGCTCGGCTATTTTAACACCCGCGTGCTGCGCCTGCCCTCCTCGATCGGCCTGACGCTGATGGGCGCGGTGGCGTCATTGTTAATGATCGCAATCGACTGGCTGCTCCCCGGCAGCGGGATGTCGCTGATGGTCAGCACCTTCCTCAACAACATCGATTTTCATACGGTGCTGATGGACGGCATGTTGTCGTTCCTGCTGTTTGCGGGCGCGCTGCATGTCGACTGGACCGAAATGCGCAAGGGTCGTTGGCCGATCCTTGTGCTCAGCACCATCGGCGTGCTTGTCTCGACCGCAATCACCGGCGCGGGCTTTGCGCTGCTTACCACGCTGCTCGGCTTCCCGCTGCCGTTCATCTGGTGCCTCGTTTTCGGGGCGCTGATCAGCCCGACCGATCCGGTAGCGGTGATGGCAGTTCTGAAGCGTGCCTCCGTACCGCCGACGTTGCAGGCGACCGTGGCGGGCGAAAGCTTGTTCAATGACGGCGTTGGCGTCGTCGTCTTTGCGATCCTGTTATCGATAGCGCTGGGCACCGAAACATTCTCATTCGGCCATGCCGCAAGCGATTTCCTGCGCGAAGCGGGCGGCGGCGTGCTGCTGGGGTTGGGTATCGGGTGGGTCGCTTATCGCGCGATGGGGAGCATTGATGAATACAGCGTCGAAGTGATGATCTCGCTCGCGGTCGTCATGGGCGGGTACAGCGTCGCCCATTTTCTGCACACCAGCGGTCCAGTAGCGATGGCGGTTGCGGGATTGCTGATCGGGAACCACGGCGTCAACCACGCGATGAGCGATCTGACGCGCGATTACCTGCTGAAATTCTGGTCGGTGATCGATGAAATCCTGAACGCGGTATTGTTTCTGCTGATCGGTCTTGAGGTGATCGCAATTGCCAGCGATCCGCGGCTATTGTTGCTCGGTGCGCTGTCGATCCCGCTGGTCATCGCCGTGCGCACCATCTCGGTCGGTGGGCCGCTGATCGCGATGAAACCGTGGCTTTCACTCGGACCGCTGGCGCTGCCGACCCTCATCTGGGGTGGGCTTCGCGGCGGCATCTCGATTGCGCTCGCGCTGTCGCTCCCTGAAGGTCCGGCTCGCACGATCATTTTGGGGGCGACGTACATTGTCGTGCTGTTCGCCGTCATCGTGCAGGGCGGGACGATCGGCGCACTGATAACGCGCATCAAGTCAGCCCATAACAAAGTGGCCGCTCAATGAGCATACCGGAGGATAGGGCGGAAGGATTGCCGCGCTGGTGGGTGCGCGTTCGCACGCAATTTGCGCACGTCGTCCTGCTGCCAGATTTGTCGCGCGATCAGGCCCATGATCTGCGGTCACAGGTGCGCGAAGAGGGTGCACTGTCGGCGGGGTATATCCTCATGAGCGTGCTTTCTGCGGGCATTGCCACGCTTGGTTTGCTGCAAAATTCAGTCGCCGTCGTGATCGGTGCGATGCTGGTCTCGCCGCTGATGGGCCCGATCGCCGGGCTTGGCTTTGGGTTTGCGTCACTGGATGGTCAGCGCATCCGTGAAGCGATCAAGGTGGTGGCCGTGGGCGCCGCCATCGGCATTGTTACCGCCGTTCTGCTCACCTGGCTAAGTCCGATCCGTAATGCGACCCCGGAGATCATCGGGCGGACGCAACCCACGTTGCTCGACCTCGCCATCGCGCTGCTCTCTGGCATCGCTGGCGGCTATGCAACGGTTCGGCAAAAAGGCGGCACTGCCATCGGCGTCGCCATCGCCACCGCTCTCATGCCGCCGCTTGCCGTCGTCGGATACGGACTTGGCACATTCCGCCTCGATTTCGCGGGTGGTGCACTGCTGCTGTTCCTGACCAACCTTGCGGCAATCGCCTTTTCCTTCGCGCTGATCGCTCGGCTCAGCGGCGCGGCACGGCCTTTGGGGCATGTCGAATTGACGCCGGGGTATATCGCGGGCGGTGCCGTCGTGTTCCTCGCCCTTGCAACGCCGCTCGCCTTAACCCTGCTGCGCGTGACGCAAGAGGGAACGGCGCGCAACGCAGCCAATGAAGCGTTGATGGCAGAGCTGAAAATTGGACGCAGCAACATCGCGCAACTCGACGTGGTTTGGCCGCTTCGCGGCACGCCGACGATTGACGCAGTCGTGATTGCGCCGACATTTACGGGTGATGCCCAGGACGTGATTGAAAAAAAGCTGGCGGCAAAGCTCGGCACGACGCCGACTTTTACGCTGCAACAGGTGGTGGCGGCCGATCTGGGTTCGCAGACCAAGGCGATGATCGATACCGCGATGGAACGCACTGCCGCTGGTATCGCCAAGGACGCGCCACCGTATCTGGCAATCCGCGCGGCGGTCGGGTTGCCGACGCAGGCGATCTGGGTCAATCGGTCGGAACGCTCCGTCAATCTTGTGCCGGTGGCCGCACCGGGATGGACGTTGGCGGATTATCGCGATGTCGAGGCATCGGCGACCAAGGCAGCCGATGGCTGGCGCGTTCAGGTCATTCCGCCAGTTCAGCCGCGCTTGCTGATTGCGACAGGTAAAGCGAGCGACCCTGCGGCGCGTCAGCTGGCATTATGGGCCCTATCGCGGTGGGGTTTGAGAACGGTTGGAATGGAAACCGCCGCCCCGCCGCGCGCAAACGATCAGGCCGCGCAAACGATCGACGCGCAAAAGGCCGACGTCACAGCGCTTCTTGAAAAGGCCGGAATCGCGGTTCGCACGCCGGTCGCAACATCGGCATCGATGCCCTCAAACGCGATTGGCTTGTTACTTTTGCCGCCAAGCCCTTCGCAGCTTCGGGCTGCCGCCAGCGAAGATAATGATGTAATAAAAGACGGGGCCAGATGATAGCGAAGGTGCCAAGCGCCATCAGGCGCTTATAGAAAATGGTGGAGCCGTGGGGGATCGAACCCCAGACCTCTGCAATGCCATCGCAGCGCTCTCCCAGCTGAGCTACGGCCCCATCAATTTCGCCCGAAACCTGTCCGGGAGCGTCGCCATTATCGACGCGACGCCCCCTTGGCAAGTAGCGCGTGATGCGCTTTTTCGGTTGAGGCGCTTAGCGCTCTTCCTCATCGGTGGACGTCTCAACGCCCAGATCATCGTCACCGCCCAGATCGACTTCATCGTCTGGCGAGGGTTCCTCGTCATCGGCGGCGATGTCCAGATCTTCGTCGTCACCGGCGAGATCATCGTCATTCTTCTTGGGCGTCTGCGCCTTGGGCGCGTCAAACGGCAGCGGCTGTTTTGACTTCAGAATCGGCTCAGGCTCCCAAGCCTGTCCGCATTCGATGCACGTCACCGGGTCATCCTTGCCCAGATCATAAAAACGCGTTGCGCATTTTGGGCACGTTCTTTTCGTGCCCCATTCCGGCTTCACCATAAGGTGCCTCGTGCCTTTCGAAGAGATTGTCGAAGTGATGGGATTTTGTGGCTGTTAAGCCGCAAAGTGGGGCGCGCCTTGCCATAGCGCAAGCGCGCTGTCAAAGCCGCCGCCGATGTCGCATGCCCCCGCCCCGCCCGTTCACGCTTCCCGCCGCTTTGTGGCGTGTGGCCCGCTGACCGGGGCAATGACCGTCCCGGGTGACAAGTCAATCAGCCACCGCGCGTTGATGTTTTCAGCGCTCGCCGTCGGTACCAGCCAGATTGATGGACTGTTGGAGGGGGAGGATGTGCTGGCCACCGCCGCCGCGCTGCGCGCGATGGGCGCAACGATCACCCGGCTGGCGGACGGCATCTGGGAAGTGAGCGGCGTTGGCGTGGGCGGGCTGCTGCAACCAACCCAGGCGCTGGACATGGGCAATTCTGGCACCTCTACCCGCCTGCTGATGGGGCTGGTCGCGAGCCACGCCATCACCGCGACGTTCATTGGCGATGCATCATTGTCCGCTCGCCCGATGGGCCGGGTGATTGAACCGTTGGCGCAAATGGGGGCGGACATCACTGCCAGCCCCGGTGGACTCCTGCCGCTGATGGTGCGCGGCATCTGCCCTGCGGTGCCGATCAGCTACACGCTGCCGGTAGCGTCAGCGCAGGTGAAGTCGGCGGTGCTGCTGGCGGGGCTGAATACGCCGGGCATCACCCGCGTGATTGAGCCCATCGCGACGCGCGATCACAGCGAGCGGATGCTACAGGGCTTTGGGGCGGTGCTGCGCGTTGAAGAAACCAATCAGGGCCGGATCATCTCGATTACCGGAGAGGCAGAATTAACCCCGCAATCCATCACCGTCCCCGGCGATCCTTCCTCTGCGGCCTTTTTCGCGGTTGCGGCGTCGGTGATCCCAGGATCAAACGTGCTGATCGCCAATGTGGGCCTTAACCCCACCCGCACCGGGCTGTTCACCGCGTTGCGGATGATGGGCGCAGATATCACGCCCGAAAATCCGCGCACCATTGGTGGTGAGCCGGTCGCTGATCTGCGCGTTCGTCACGCACGGCTGAACGCGATTGAGGTTCCGACTGATCTGGCACCCAGCATGATCGACGAATATCCTATCCTGTTCGTCGCCGCCGCCTGTGCCACCGGGCGCACCGTGGCGCGCGGCGCGCATGAATTGCGGGTCAAGGAATCGGATCGGATCGCGGCAATGGCCGCAGCGCTCAGCGCGATCGGCGTGGCGGTGGAGGAATTTGAGGACGGGCTGGCGATTACCGGATCGGGCGGCGCGCTGCTGCCCGGTGGCGCCGAGATTGCCTCGCAACTCGATCACCGAATCGCGATGAGCATGGCGATTGCCGGGCTGGCATCGCTCGCCGCGGTCACCATTGATGACGTGTCGCCCGTCGCCACCAGTTTCCCGACATTTTTCGAAACGCTTGACGCGCTTGCCGGTTAGGGCCTTTGGTGACGCCATGATTATTGCTGTCGACGGACCCGCCGCATCGGGCAAGGGCACCATTGCCCGGGCGCTGGCCCGGCATTACGGCCTGCCGCATCTCGATACCGGCCTGCTGTACCGCGCCGTCGCGCTGACGGTGGTTCGCAACGAACTGAACCCCGATATCGAAGCGGATTGTTTTGCCGCCTGCGACTTCGATGAATCCGTCCTCGCCGACCCCGAATTGCGCACCGACGAAATCGGCAAAACCGCCTCAATCGTCTCCGCCCATCCGCTGGTGCGCACCGCTTTGCTCCACCGCCAGCGGCGCTTTGCCAATCAGCCGGGCGGCGCGGTGTTAGACGGGCGCGATATCGGCACGGTGATTGCACCCAATGCCGATGCCAAGC
>JBBSCC010000163.1:0-6840 GCA_038250735.1 Sphingomonadales bacterium
CGCCGTGCCTTGCCGAACAGCGATGCACCGCATTCAAACATTTCGATTTGCGCGACGATATCTGGGCCCAGAATAGCGCGAACATTGCCCTCTGCATTGGACGTGACGACGGCGATGCGCACGCCGCTTGCCACCAGTTGTGCAATCATCGCCTCAACACCATCGAACAGCACGATCTTGTCGGTCTCTGCTGCCAGTCTTTTGTGGATATGGCGGGCGATGGCGGGAATTTTCCAGCGCGGAATACCAACATGCCTGATCACTTCACGGCTGGTGCGCCCGCGCAGCGCCTCTATCTCTGCAGGTTCGACGCGGCGAAAGCGAAATCGCTCGGCCAGGTCGTCCGCGATCGACAAGAACCAGTCGCCGCTGTCCGCCAACGTGCCATCAAAATCAAAGATCGCCAGCCGATAGCGCGGCGCACTGCCCGCTGGCACCAAAGCAGCATCGGTCATCGCGGCTGCTGTCCACGCCGATTACGCCGGTCAAGCCCGTTGCCGCCACTGCGTGCGCTATCTAGCGTCAGCAATTCGCTGCGGACCAGAATGCCGTCCTTGTCGCGGTCCAGCCGGGTAAACGTCCGGTCGATCTGCGCCGTCAGTTCTGCCAGCGTGATCCGGTTGTCGCCATCGGTATCCGTTTCATAGGCGCTGGGCAGCGCGTTTCGATCCCCCAGCCAGCGTTCCGCCCATTCCGACAGGCCGATATAGCCGATTGATCCCGGCGTCGTCGTTTCCACCGTGGCAAAGCTTCGCGCGACGCCAGCTTGCGCTTCGGCACGGGTGACGCGGGCATCGCCGTTCGCATCGGTGGTGGCGATAAACAGGGCGACGGGTTCCGCCATGATCGTGGCGCCGGGTGGTTGGGTGATCGGCGGCACACGCGGCGTGGTTGCGGTTGCCGGGTCGGGCGCGCGTTGCGCCGCCACCGGGGCAATGGCGATCAGAAACACTGCGCTGGCGCTGGAAAGAATCAGCCGCATGTCGGTTTTTTCGGGGAAAGGGCGCCGGGGCATAGCCATTGGGGCTGAGCGATAGCCGTCTTTGGGGTGGTTGGCATAGCCCGCATGCGCGGATTGCTCCCGGCCAGGGCAATTTTTTGCGTGGCGAAAGCTGCCGGATCAGCAACCCGGCAGTAACAAGCTGGAATCGCCATAGGAATAGAACCGATAGTCATTGGCAATCGCATGGGCATAGGCCGCCTGCATCACGTCCAGCCCCATCAGCGCTGATACCAGCATGAACAGCGTTGATTTTGGCAGGTGGAAATTGGTGATCAGGCCGTCAATCCCCTTGAACCGGTAGCCTGGGGTGATGAAAATCGATGTATCCCCTTCAAACGGCTCCACAATGCCATCGGCGCGCGCGGCGCTTTCTATCAGGCGCAGGCTGGTTGTGCCCACTGAAATCACCCGCCCGCCCGCGGCACGCACGGCGTTTAGCCGATCGGCGGTTGCTGCGTCGATCCGGCCCCATTCGGCGTGCATCGCATGATCGGCGGTGTCGTCTACCTTGACCGGCAGAAAAGTGCCCGCGCCAACATGCAGCGTCAGCATCGTATGGCCGATGCCCGCTTTATCCAGCGCGGTCATCAGCTCTGGCGTGAAATGCAGCGCGGCGGTGGGGGCGGCAACTGCGCCTTTTTCGCGCGCGAACATGGTTTGATAATCGTCGGCATCGCGCGCGTCGGTGGGGCGCTTGGCGGCGATATAGGGGGGCAGGGGCATGTGCCCAACCCGGTCGAGCAGCAGTTCAACGGGCTCATCGCCCAGAAAATCGAGCGCCAAACTGCCGTCAGCACCCCGATCGCCGGCAATAGCAGCGGCGGTATTGTCGCCATCGCCGAAATCGATCCGGTCGCCCTCACGCACGCGCTTGGCGTTGCGGATAAAGGCCCGCCAGCGCCGTGGCCCTTCGCGTTTGTGCAGCGTCGCCCCGATTCGCGCATCGCCGCGACGCCCCTCCAACTGCGCGGGGATGACGCGCGTATCGTTGAAGACCAGCAGATCACCGGGATTGAGCAGCGAGGGCAGATCACGCACGATCCGGTCGCTCAGCGCATCCTTCGTCACCGCCAACAGCCGCGCCGAATCGCGCGGGCTGGCGGGGCGCAGCGCGATCCGATCAGTCGGCAGGTCAAAATCAAACAGATCGACCTTCACGACGGTCGGTTCCCCGCCAGACTTGGCATCATCAATCCCGGGCTTAGCGCTTTGTTTTAACCGGGGGCTTGGCGGCTGGCTTGGCCGTGGCCGGTTTGATCTTCGCTGGCGCAGGGTCGGTCAGGCTGACCGGGGGACCAAGATCAGCCACCGGCGCGGCGGCTGGCGGCACATAAGCCGGAGGGCCATCGGCAGCGATATAGGCGTGGAGGATCCGCGAAGGCTTGGTTGGCGGTTCGCCGCGTTCAACCGCATCCACATAGTCCATGCCGCCAATGACGCGACCGAACACGGTGTATTTCCGGTCGAGCTTCAACGTTGGCTGGAAGACGATGAAAAACTGGCTGTTCGCGCTATCTTCGCTCGTTGCGCGCGCAGCCGATACGGCACCACGCACATGGGGCAGGTAATTGAACTCCGCCTTCAGATCGGGAAGCTCTGATCCGCCGGTGCCATCGCCTTTCGGGTCGCCGGTTTGCGCCATGAAGCCGTCAATCACGCGGTGGAACAACAGCCCGTCATAAAAACCCTTGCGGGTAAGGCCCTTGATCCGTTCGACCATCATCGGCGCAACATCGGGCCGCAGCCAGATGACCACGCGCCCACCCGTGGACAGATCAAGGTAGAGCAGGTTCTGTTTGTCGTTAAAGTCAGCTGGTGGCGCGCGCCCGGCAACGGCGCCCTTAATCGTCTGCGCGCTCGCGGGCAAAATCATCAGGCACCCGATCAGGATACCCACGGCGGCAATCATCAGGCTGGTAATAAAACGCATCACATCCCCGCAAAAAAGCGATTTGAACGGCGCTTAGAGCAAATCGCGCATTGCGCCAATCTGAACATCGCAGCGCGGTGCACGCCGGGCGATGTGCACCCGATCCCTCAGCTACCCTTGCGGCCGATCCGGTTTACCCGGGCAATCACCTCGTCACTGATCGTCGGGGGCACGAATTTGCGGATGTCGCCGCCAAACATCGCGATTTCCTTCACCAGCCGCGACGCAATCGGTTGCAACGCGACGTCGGCCATCAGAAAAACCGTTTCGATCCGGTTGTTCAACTGCTGGTTCATGCCCGCCATCTGATACTCATATTCGAAATCCGCAACCGCCCGCAGCCCGCGCACGATAATGCCTGCCCCTTCGCGTTCGGCAAAATCCATCAGCAGCGAATCGAAGCTGACGACGTGAATTTCGCCGGGAACATCGGCCACTTCACGCTTTACCATCGCCATGCGTTCATCGACCGAGAACATGGGCGATTTGCTGGGGTTGGTCGTCACACCGATCACCAGCCGGTCGACCAGCTTTGCGCCGCGCCGGATGATGTCCATATGCCCCAAAGTCACCGGATCAAAGGTGCCGGGATACACCCCCGTGCGGATGCTCACCGATCGCGCTCAAGCGTGTAGCGGGCAATTTCGCGCAGCAAATCAGCTTCTGGGCCGAAAAATTGCAGATGCGCCACGGCCTGTTCGACGAGCAGCTTTGCCTGCTCTCGCGCACGATCAACGCCCAGCAGTGACAGGAATGTCTCCTTGCCGGCAGACTGATCCTTGCCAACGCGCTTACCCATTTTTTCTTCTTCGCCCTCGTAATCGAGCAGATCGTCAGCGATCTGGAAGGCCAGGCCGATGTCACGGGCATAACCGCGCAGGCTGGTGCGTGCTTCTGCGGGCGCCTTGCCCAGGATCGCGCCTGCCTCAACCGAGCTGGCGATCAGCGCGCCAGTCTTCATCGCCTGAAGGCGCGTGATCGTTGGCAGATCAAAGCTCGCCTTTTCCGCTTCGATATCCATCATCTGGCCGCCCGCCATACCGGTGGGGCCAGCCGCACGGGCCAGATCAAGCACCAGTTCTGCGCGCACAAACGGATCGGCATGGGTCGCGACATCGGCCAGCACTTCAAAAGCCAGCGCGTGCAGGCAATCGCCCGCCAGGATGGCGGTCGCTTCGCCGTACACCTTGTGGACGGTCGGCTTGCCGCGCCGCAGATCATCATCATCCATCGCGGGCAGATCATCATGGATCAGCGAATAGACATGGATGCATTCAATCGCGATGGCCGCACGACCCGCGCAATCGCGGTCGACGCCAAATAATTGCGCGGTGGCATAAACGAGCAATGGCCGCAGCCTTTTACCCCCGCCAATCGCCGCGTGGCGCATCGCACGATATAAATCCGCGCGCGGATCATCGGGAATGGCCAGCAAATGATCGAATCGACGATCGACTTCTGCCGAAACTTCGGAAAGTGCCGCTTTTAGCGACAACGAGGCTTGCGCCATGATAATATCAGCCCGCCGCAAAGGGAGTGGTGCCGACCGGTCGCCCGTCGCTATCGAGCCTGATGGCTTCGATCCGGGCCTGCGCCGCGTCCAGCCGGTCGGCACAACGCTGGCGGAGCTGGCTGCCGCGCTCGTACAAGGTGATCGAACTGTCGAGCTGTTCGTCGCCACTTTCAAGCCGGGCGACAATGCGCTCCAGCTCTTTCAAGGCGTCTTCAAACGACAAATCATCTATTGCAACGGCGGCTTCCATCGTGCCGCTATGGGGCAGGCGGGTTATGAGGGTCAAGAAGGAGCGCGGACCCAAGTGCATTGGCGGTGCGTTTCAGGGGCTAGGGATAAAGGAATCGCATGTTTACGAGCATCAATCCGGCAACCGGCATGGCCGGGGCACGCTATCCAGCGTTAACGCTTGCCGATACCGAGTTGCGCATCGCGCGCGCCAGCAGTTGTTTTGCGGCATGGCGGCGCAGCGATCTGGCGACCCGATCTGACGCGCTGGAACGCATTGCCCGGCAGTTTGAGGAAAACACGGTTGAGCTGGCCGAAATCGCAACTCGCGAAATGGGAAAGACGCGCAAATCTGCGATTGCAGAGGTGCAAAAATGCGTCGCAGGGTTTCGATATTATGCGGAGCACGGCCCTGCAATGCTGGCCGCGCGCCACATAGCGGTGCCCGGCGGACGTGCGAGCATGCACTGGTTGCCGATCGGCCCGGTGCTTGCCGTCATGCCGTGGAACTTCCCCTATTGGCAGGTCGTGCGGTTTATGGCGCCGACGATCATGGCCGGGAATGTCGGGCTGTTGAAGCACGCCTCGCTCACCCAGGGGGTGGCCGATGCGATTGAGCGGATGGTGATTGCCGCCGGTGTGCCTGCCGGACTTTTTCAGAATCTGGCGATTCCGTCATCCGCCGTCGCGCCCATCATCGCCGATTCGCGGATTGCAGCGGTGACGCTGACCGGCAGTGAGGAGGCTGGTGCAAAGGTCGCTGCAGCCGCAGGGCAGGCGCTGAAGAAAGTGGTGCTCGAACTGGGCGGTTCCGATCCGTTCATCGTGCTGCCCTCTGCCGATCTCGACAAGGCTGCTGCGGCTGCGGTGACGGCACGAATCCAGAATAGCGGCCAATCGTGCATTTGCGGCAAACGGATGATCATCCACGCCGATATTTATGATGCCTTTATGGGGCGTTTCAGCGCCGGGATGCGCGCGGTGAAAGCGGGCGACCCGATGGACGACGCAACCGACATGGGCCCGCTTTCCAGTATCGAGCAGCGCGATACCGTGCTCGACCAGATTGACCGGCTGAAAGCGGCGGGCGCGAGCATGATGTTTGGCGGTGAGGCGCTGCCGGGTGCCGGAGCCTATATGTCAGCCGGGATCATGACCGGCGTACCGATTGCCGATCCGATCGCGCATGAGGAGATTTTTGGGCCAGTCGCGATGGTGTTCAAAGTCGCGGACATTGATGCCGCGATTGCGCTGGCGAACGATGTGCCATTCGGATTGGGATCAAGCGTTTGGACGCAGGATGCCGCCGAGCAGGATCGTCTGGTGCAGGAGATTGAAGCGGGGATGACCGCGATAAACCAGGTTCTGGCCAGCAATCCTTCGGTTCCCTTTGGCGGGATCAAACGCTCAGGCCATGGACGAGAGCTTGGTTCTTACGGGCTGCACGAGTTCATGAACCTGAAAACGGTAACGATGTCGGGCTGAATCGACTTAATTGGTGCTGTTGCGGCGCGACGGCCATGGCGGCAAACTGCCGGACGGGTTAAGCTTTATCGGATTTCTTCAAGTTTATCGGATTTCTTCAGGGGAGCAGGCAAGATGCGAACAGCGATCATGGCAGGAGTGGCATTGGCGGCGGTCAGCATCGGCGGATGCGCTTCCTATACCAAAGGCATGGAACAGCCCGCGCCGTCTAACCGAATCGCGGTGGCGATGCTGCGGATGGTGGATGGCAAGGCGGTCGGTCGCGCCACGGCGCGTGAGGTTACGGGCGGCTTACGCATCACCATTGATGCGATGGGTTTAGCTGCGGGCACACACGGCGCGCATATTCACACCGTTGGACGGTGTGACGGCCCGGATTTCATGACCGCGGGCGGGCACTGGAACCCGGCGGGTACGCAGCACGGTTCCATGAACCCGGCTGGCCCGCATGAGGGCGATTTGCCCAATATCATCATCGGCACCGATGGCCGCGGTACGCTGGGCGTCACGATTCCCGCTGGCACGCTTGCCGGGCTGCTTGATGCCGATGGCGGCGCGATGGTGGTCCACGCCGCCGCCGATGACATGATGACCGATCCGTCGGGCAAAAGCGGCGCGCGGATTGCGTGCGGGGTATTCTCGGCAAATTGATGCCGAGCATTGATGTCGGGCGTCGGCTGC
>JBBSCC010000164.1:0-6819 GCA_038250735.1 Sphingomonadales bacterium
ATCTCAACAGCGGCCTGCTCGATCCGCTGGAGCTGGCCCGGGCAGTGGAAGCGCGATTCCACGACGGCGACGTGCCGATCAACGCCGCAGAGGGATTCATCCGCCAGATCATTGGCTGGCGTGAATATGTCCGCGGTATTTATTGGCACCAAGGCCCCGGCTACGCCGAACGTAATTTTCTCGATGCCCGCCGCCCGCTTCCCGATTTTTACTGGACTGGCGATACTGATATGCACTGCCTGTCACAGGCGATCGGCCAGACGCTTAACTTCGCCTATGCGCACCACATTCAGCGCCTGATGATTACCGGCAATTTCGCGATGCTGATCGGCGCAGACCCGGTGGCGGTGCATCAATGGTATCTGGCGGTTTATGCCGATGCCTATGAATGGGTGGAGCTGCCCAACACATTGGGGATGAGCCAGTTTGCCGATGGCGGTTTGCTCGCGTCAAAGCCTTATGCGGCGTCGGGCGCGTACATTAACCGCATGTCGGATTATTGCGGCCATTGCCGTTTCAACGTGAAGCAGCGCACTGGCCCAGACGCGTGTCCCTTCAACGCGCTCTATTGGGACTTTCTGGCGCGCAACGCCGAAAAACTGGGCAGTAACCAGCGACTTGCTATGCCGTACCGCAACTGGGCGAAAATGACCGATGAAACGCGCATTGAACTGCGGGCATCGGCGGCAAGTTTTCTTGAACGGCTCGACGGCGCGCACGACCAACGCTAGGGAACGCCAACAAAGACTCCAGGAGACGATGATGGACGCGTTGGTAACGACCGAATGGCTGGCAGGCGAATTGCAGGCAAGCGACCTGCGCATCGTCGATGCAACCTATTTTTCGGCTGATCATGGCCGCGATGCCATTGCCGAATATGAAGCAGCGCACATCCCCGGCGCCGTGTTCATGGACCTGGCTGAGATTGCGGATACGGCCAGCCCGCTGCCATCAATGCTCCCCTCGCCCGAAAAATTCGCCAGCCGCATGCAGTCGCTTGGGCTGGGCGATGGCAGCCGCATCGTGCTGTATGATAACTCTCCATTCCACACTGCGGCCCGCGCATGGTGGATGCTGCGCACGTTTGGCGCGCATGATGTCGCGATCCTCGACGGCGGTATCGCCAAATGGCAGGCTGAAGGCCGTGCCACCAACAGCGGCAAAGAAACGCTACGCCACCGCCACTTTACCGTATGGGCCGATGACAAGGGCATTCGAACGCTGGCGCAGATGACCGCCAATGTCGAAACGGGTGCCGAGCAGGTGATGGATGCCCGATCCGCTGCTCGCTTTACCGGTCAGGAGCCTGATCCGCGCCCTGCGACCATGCCCGGCCATATTCCGGGTTCAAAGAACATCCCCTACGGCCTTCTGTTCAACGCCGATGGCACCTGGAAACAGGGCGACGCGCTAAAGGCTGTCTATGCCGATGCCGGGATTGATCTGTCACGCCCGCTGGTCGGAACGTGCGGGTCGGGCATCACCGCATCGGTGCTGGTGTTCGGTGCGCATCTGCTGGGTAACGAAGCTGCGCTGTATGACGGTAGCTGGTCTGAATGGGGTGCCGACCTGTCGACGCCAAAGGCGATGGGCGCTGCATGACCAAGGCGGGTGGCGACGGGCCTGACCCTGCGCAACGCGGCAACGCGACGCGCGTCGTCACCGCCGGTCGCCGCCCTGAATGGACTGCGGGGATCGTCAGCACGCCGGTGTGGCGCGCATCGACGATCCTGTATGACAGCGTGGCCGATCTGCGCGCAGCAGGACGGGATACGCATCACCGGCTATTTTATGGCCGCAAGGGCACGCCTACCCAGTGGTCGCTCGCCGATGCGCTGACGGCGCTTGAGCCGGGCGCTGAGGGGACCTTCCTCTATTGTTCAGGCGTGGCCGCGATTGCCGGGGCGCTGCTATCCGTGCTCGCCCCCGGTGACGAACTGCTGATGGTCGACACCGCTTATGATCCCAGCCGGTCGATGGCGACCGGGCTGTTGAAGCGCATGGGTATTACCACGCGCTTTTATGATCCGATGGTGGGTGCTGGCATCGCCGAGTTGATCGGAGACAATACGCGCGCGATCCTGATCGAAGCGCCGGGCAGCCTGACGTTCGAAGTACCCGATCTGCCAGCCATCATCGCCGCTGCAAAGGCGCGCGGGGTGGTGACATTGCTGGACAATACTTGGGCAACACCGCTGTTCCTGCCCGCAATCGCCATGGGCATCGACCTGTCGATCCTGGCCTGCACCAAATATATCAGTGGCCATTCGGATGCGATGCTCGGCTCTGTGACCGCCGCGCCTGGGCATTTCGCCGCCCTGCGCGATACCGCATTCGCGCTTGGCCATATCGCCAGCCCCGATGATAGCTGGCTGGCGTCGCGCGGGTTGCGAACGCTCGCGCTGCGGCTGGCGCACCACCAGAGCGCAGCGCTTGAAATCGCGCATTGGCTGAAGGCACAACCAGAAGTGGCACGGGTATTCCACCCCGCTTTGCCCGATTGCCCTGGCCACGCGCATTTCCTGCGCGATTTCAAGGGATCATCCGGCCTGTTCTCCTTTGAACTGAACGGCGGGACCGATCAGGCACGTGCGGCGATGATCGACGGGCTGGAATTGTTCGGCATCGGCTATAGCTGGGGCGGTTTTGAAAGCCTGGCGCTGCCCGTCGACCCCCAGCGGTACCGCACGGCCACGACGCCTGAATTCAATGGGCCGCTGGTGCGGCTGAGCATTGGGCTGGAAGACCCGGCTGACCTGATCGCTGATCTCGCCGCCGGGCTGGCGCGGTTTCGCGCGGGATAGGTATCAAACTTTACCCCTCCCCGAAAAGGAGAGGGGCTTAAGCCTAAACCCTTATTTCGGTGCTGGCGTGGACGTCGACGCTGCCTGGCCGTCACCTTCTGGTGCCGCAACAATATCCCGCGTCGTCGAACCCTTGTCGACCACCGTCGTTTCGGGGTCGCCCACATCAGAACGGATACCGGGGCTGGCAACGTCATTACCTGCCTGGCGCAGCACCGAATATTCGGAAGCGCTGCGGGCAGCGGGACCGCCAAACAATGCATCGAGCGCCAGTGCGCTCGGCCCGGTATCCTGCGGGCGGGCTGCGCCGGGCTTTGGCGGGGTCAATGAATAATCAGGTGGGACGACCAGCGGTGCCTGGCGCGCCACGGCGAATTCATCGGGCCGATTGCGGTTCAGCCCGCTGCCACCGCCGCATGCGCTGAGGAAAACGGTGAGGCCCAGGCCCATGACGAGCCCTGTGAATTTACGCATTGCCATTCTCCACTGAAACAGTTGCCGCCGGTTTATCGCGCACCAGGATCGCGCGCACCAGCAACACTAATACCCCTATCGTAATCGCCGCATCGGCGAGATTGAAGACCAAAAACGGGCTCCATTCGCCAAAGTGCAAATCCGCAAAATCGACCACATAACCCAACCGCGCGCGATCAATGATGTTCCCCGCCGCGCCGCCCAGCACCAGACCCAGCGCCAATTGGTCCTGCCGGTTGCGCTCGCGCCACATCCACACCAGCACGCCCGCGGCAATCAACCCGGTCAGTGCAACCAAAGCCCAGCGCCCGGCATCGCTGTTCGCCGTCAACAGCCCCAGCGAGACCCCATCATTCGGCACAAAGCGCAATCGAAAGATCGGCAACAGCTCAATCGCCCGCCCGGCAAGCACATCCTGTTCAAGCACGTCGGTAACGATGAACTTCATCACCTGATCAACCGCGAACACGATTGCCGCAACGGCCAACCCAATAGTCGGTACCTGCTTCACGCCACCACCTCGCTGCACCGATCACATAATGCACCGTCCTCTACCACATCCGGCAGCAGCCGCCAGCAGCGACCACATTTGGCAAGATCGGTCCGCACCACGCCCACGCTATCGCCCTTCGTCACTTTCGCTACGATGAATATCTCAGCCAGTTCTGCCGCCGACAAAGGCAGGGTGGGTACGGTAACCTCAGCCTCCAGGCTGGACCGGACCATTTTTTCGCGGCGCAGCGGCTCAATCGCCTCGGTCACCTGCACGCGCAGCGCGCGCAGATCGGCCCAGTTGGTGGCCAGCATCGCATCGCCCGGCTGGGGCGGCAATTCGGGCCATTCGAGCAGATGGACAGAGCTTTCCTCATCGGCAAAGCGCGTCTGCCATACTTCTTCGGCCGTAAACACCAAAATGGGTGCCGCATACCGCACCAGCGCATGGAACAGCGCGTCCATCACGGTGCGCACCGCGCGGCGCTTTTCAGATGTCGGAGCGTCGCAATACAGGCAATCCTTGCGGATATCGAAATAGAATGCCGACAGATCCTCATTCGCAAAATCGCTCAGCAGCCGGACATAGCTGTTGAAATCGAAATCACCGATCGCGGTTTTCAGCTTGGCATCCAGATCCGCCAGCATGAACAGCACATAGCGCTCCAACTCGGGCATCTTGCCAACCGGCAGCCGCTCACCCTCATCAAACCCGTCGAGCGCGCCCAGCAGATAGCGAAATGTGTTGCGCAGCTTGCGATACTGATCGGACACCCCGTTCAGGATTTCCTTGCCGATCCGGTGATCCTCGGTGAAATCAACCGACAGCGCCCATAGCCGCAAGATGTCCGCGCCGCTTTCCTTCATCAGATCAAGCGGGTTGATGGTGTTGCCCAGCGATTTGGACATTTTCATGCCCTTGGAATCCATCGTAAAGCCGTGGGTCAGCACCGCCTTGTACGGGGCGTGCCCGCGCGTGCCGCAGCTTTCCAGCAAGCTTGACTGGAACCAGCCACGATGCTGGTCCGATCCTTCCAGATACAGGTCTGCGCGCGGGCCAGTATAGCCTTCGGGCCGCAGCAGATCAGGCCAGCGGCCTGATTCGAGCACGAACGCGTGCGTGCAGCCGCTATCAAACCACACGTCGAGAATATCGGTGACGCGCTCATAATCAGCCAAGTCGTAATCTGGGCCAAGCAGTGCGGATGCCGCCTCATCAGTCCAGGCATCGACGCCCGCGCCCGCAATCGCCGCGATGATGCGCGCGTTGACGGCGGGGTCGCACAGATACTGCCCGGTCTTGCGATCAACAAACAGCGTGATCGGCACCCCCCATGCCCGCTGGCGGCTGAGCACCCAGTCAGGGCGTCCAGCGACCATCGCGGTAATGCGGTTCTGGCCCTTGGCCGGCAACCAGCGGGTGGCTTCGATGGCGGTGAGGGCACGGTTGCGTAGGGTGTCGCCGTCGTTGGCCCATTCAGCCTCATTGCTCAGTGGCTTGTCCATCGGCACAAACCATTGCGGCGTGCAGCGAAAGATCACCTTGGCCTTTGACCGCCATGAATGCGGATAGCTGTGCTTGAAATCATCCGACGCAGCGAGCAACCCGCCGCTCGCGCGCAGGTCCGAACAGATCGGGCCATCGGCACCGACGAACTTCTTGTTGATGACCGAACCCTGCCCGCCAAGCCACGCCCAATCCGCGCGATACATGCCGCTCGCGTCGACCGCGAACACGGGCTCGATGCCGTGCGCCTTGCACAGGATAAAGTCGTCTTCACCGTGATCGGGGGCCATATGGACCAGGCCGGTGCCCTGTTCAGTGGTAACGAAATCGCCCGGCAGGAACGGGCGTGGGCGCAGGAAGAATTCGGCCAGGGGTGAATTGGGATCGATGTTCAGGCCATCTCCCGCCCCACTCTCCCCGTCACCCCGGGCTTGACCCGGGGTCCCGCTGCCTTCGCCACCGCCAGAAAAAGAAGCGGGACCCCCGCCTTCGCGGGGGTGACGGAAGAGTTTCGCCATGGGGTGGAGCGCGGTGGCACCTGAGAGTCCAGCTCCAAGAAGCTGCTTACCGACGACTTGATTAATTGCGCCTTCGAGGGTTTCGGATTCCAACGTGCCCAATTTAAAGCTCAGCCCGGTACGAAGAAGAAAAGCATCTACCAGTTCAAACGCGACGACGTAGCGATGGTCATCGCTTGCCTGAAAATGAAAATAGTATTGTTCCTCCCCATAAGCCAAAGCCTGGTTCACCGGGATCGTCCAAGGCGTCGTCGTCCAGATCACCGCATAAGCACCGACCAGTTCCGGCGCATTCGGCGCATCGACAATCTCGAACGCCACGTCGATCTGCGTTGAGACGATGTCCTCATACTCAACCTCAGCCTCTGCGAGCGCCGTCTTTTCGACAGGCGACCACATCACCGGCTTGGCCCCGCGATATAATTGGCCGCTTTCTGCAAACTTCATCAGTTCGGTGACGATGGTCGCCTCCGCCTGGAAATCCATTGTCAGGTACGGGTGGTCCCAATCGCCATTGATGCCCAGCCGCTTGAGCTGTTCGCGCTGCATATCGACCCATTTCTGCGCATAGGCCCGGCATTCGGCGCGAAATTCCGCAGCGGGCACCTCATCCTTGTTCAGTTTCTTTGCGCGGTATTGTTCCTCGACCTTCCATTCGATCGGCAGGCCGTGGCAGTCCCAGCCGGGCACATAGGGCGCGTCCTTGCCGAGCAGATTCTGCGTGCGGCACACCATGTCCTTCAGGATGTGGTTGAGCGCATGGCCGATGTGCATGTCGCCGTTGGCATAGGGCGGGCCGTCGTGGAGGATGAACTTCTCGCGGCCATGCCTCGCGGTGCGCAGCTGCGCCTCGAGCCCGTCGCCCAGCCAGCGGGCGAGGATTTCGGGCTCCTTGGCCGGCAGCCCGGCCTTCATCGGAAAGTCGGTCTTCGGCAGGAAGACGGTGTCGCGATAATCCTTCGCGGCGGCGGGCGGAGTGTCATTGATATCAGTCATCGGAGCGCTGCTCTATCGCCTCTGATCG
>JBBSCC010000165.1:0-6808 GCA_038250735.1 Sphingomonadales bacterium
ATTGGACGTCGCCTGGTTCGCCAATCATGAGGAGGCGACGGCGATGGTCGCCGATGCTGATATCGCGTGGGTTGATATGCAGCGCCCGGCATGGACCGCCGATGCGGTGGCTGCCGGCACAAAGCTGAAATGGGTCAGCACCATCTATGCCGGGCTGGATGCCTTTCCGCTACCGCTGCTGAAGGAGCGCGGCACGGTGCTGACCAATGGCGTTGGTATTAACGCCGTCGCTGTGGCGGAATATGCGGTGATGGGTGTGCTTGCCGCTGCCAAGCGTTTTGACGAAGTGGTGCGGATTGCTGACCGTCACGAATGGACGATTGCGGCGCCCGGCCAGATCGAACTGCTTGATACGACCGCGCTGATCATCGGCTATGGTGCCATCGGCAAGCTGATTGGCGATCGGCTGGCGGCGTTTGGCGTAGGCATAACTGGCGTCACGCGATCAGGCCGCGATGGCACGCTGACGCCAGACCAATGGGCAGACAAAATTGGCGATTTCGACTGGGTGATCCTAGCCGCGCCCTCCACCGACCAGACGAAAACCCTGATCGGCGCGCCCGAGCTGACCGCGATGAAGCCAAGCGCATGGCTGATCAACATCGCGCGCGGCGACATGGTCGATCAGGATGCGCTGATCGAGGCGCTAACCAAGCGCCGCATCGCTGGTGCGTTCCTTGACGTTGTTACGCCCGAACCCTTGCCGCCGGAACACCCGCTATGGTCAGCGCCCAATACCATCCACACCATGCACCTGTCAGGCCGCAGCCAAACCAAGATGTTCCAACGCGCAACCGCCCTGTTTCTGCAGAATTTACGCGCTTTCATGGCGGGCGACGCAATGACGAACGTGGTTGATCTCGACGCAGGGTATTGACGCAACACCTATCCTGATCACGCCAAAGTCCATTCCAGCATTGCGCGCATCGCTGATTACGCGCATGGGCATTGGCCGAATTTCCCTGCAACTGGACACATGATCATGGCCGCCAATTGGGCCCCCGAAAGCTGGACCACGCATGAAGCGCGCCAGCTGCCACACTATCCGGATCCCGCTGCGCTGACTGCGGCGACGGATACGCTGCGCACCTATCCTCCCCTGGTCTTTGCAGGCGAGGCGCGCGACCTGACGGTTGATCTGGCGCGCGTGGTGGAGGGCAAGGCGTTTCTGCTGCAGGGCGGCGATTGCGCTGAAAGCTTTGCCGAATTTCATCCCAATAACATCCGCGACACGTTCCGCGTGCTGTTGCAGATGGCGGTCGTGCTCACCTTTGCCTCGAAACTGCCAACGGTGAAGCTGGGGCGGATGGCGGGCCAGTTCGCCAAGCCGCGCTCTGCTGATACCGAAGTGATCGACGGCGTGGAACTGCCCAGCTACCGGGGGGATAACGTCAACGATATCGCCTTCACGCCAGAAGGCCGCGCGCCTGATCCCAAGCGGATGGTGCAGGGATATCTGCAATCCGCCGCCACGCTGAACCTGCTGCGCGCCTTTGCCAGTGGCGGCTATGCCAATCTGCATCAGGTCCACCGCTGGACGCATGATTTCATGGGCCGCAGCCCCTGGGCCAAGAAGTTCGCCGACGTCGCCGACCGAATCGGCGAAGCGCTTGAATTCATGGAAGCTTGCGGGATCAACCCAGAGACGGTGCCGCAACTGAAAGGCACGCAATTCTACACCAGCCACGAAGCGCTGCTGCTCCCCTATGAGCAGGCGATGACGCGGCAGGATTCGTTGACCGGTGATTGGTATGACACATCGGCGCATATGCTGTGGATCGGCGATCGCACGCGGTTTGAGGGCTCGGCGCATGTCGAATTCTTGCGCGGGGTGGGCAATCCCATCGGCATGAAATGCGGGCCGAGCCTGGAGCCAGATGCACTGCTGCGGCTGCTCGATACGCTGAATCCGGCGCGGGTGGCGGGCCGAATGACGCTGATCACGCGGTACGGACATGACAAGATCGAGGCCGGGCTGCCCAAGCTGGTCCGCGCGGTGCAACAGGCCGGGCATCCGGTGGTGTGGAGCTGCGATCCGATGCACGGTAACGTTATTAAGACCAATAATGGCTATAAAACGCGGCCTTTTGACCGTATTTTGGCAGAAGTTCGCGGCTTTTTTGCCGTACATCGCGCAGAAGGGTCGATTGCGGGCGGGATTCACGTCGAAATGACGGGCCAAAACGTCACTGAATGCACCGGCGGCGCGATGGACGTGACGCAGATGGATTTGGCGGATCGATACCACACACACTGCGACCCGCGTCTGAATGCCGGACAGAGCCTGGAGCTCGCCTTCCTGCTCGCCGAGATGCTGAACGTCGAAATGGAGGAAAGGCGGCGCGCGGCAGCGTGATCGCGGGATCCACCAGCTTGTCGTCCGGGGTTGACGACGAGTCCTCAGGCTAGGCTTGACGGCAATCGGGCGCACTCGTAGATCGCCCGCTCAGCTACAAACGGCCCCTTCGTCTAGCGGTTAGGACGTCGCCCTCTCACGGCGAAAGCACGAGTTCGATTCTCGTAGGGGTCACCAGCACCAAGCCGACAATGCGCTGGTTTTCAAAAAAATCAGAACCGGATCGAAAATCCGACAAACGGTGCAAAGATCGGCGCGGCACCCGTTACGCCAAATTGGGTCCCGGCATCGAGCTGCAAGCTATCGCCAATTTGCCAGGTCATCCCACTGTTAAGGCTGGTCGAGGCGGGCGTGCCGCTGGCTGCTTCCACGGCCACCTCGAAATAACTGCCGATCGTGTCGGTCCATGAAACCGCCAGGGAGGCGGTGCCGACGCCGTATCCGCGATAGGGCAGGCCAATGTCGTCGCGGCGCACATTGACGCCGGCATTGATGCCCAGGCTGAAGCGCCCGCCCAAATCCAGGTTGAGCGGCACCAGCAGCCCGAATTCGGTATCCGCCGGGCCAATGCCGTTGCGGCGATCCAGCGGAATGCTGATATAGGGCAACAGCGCCAGCGCGGTTGGTCCGCCATCATTACCCCACAGATTGAGTTTGGCCCGCAGATCAAGCGCGCCGATGCCCGTTTGGCGCGTGCCCCCGCCACCGGGCAGGGTAATGCCATAGGGCTGAACAATGATGTCGAGTTCAACCGAGGGGGTTATGCCGATGCGGAAATTGCTGGTCCCCAGCTCGTAGCTGTCATCCCCCACGCCCGCAGGATCACGGCTGGACCGCGCAAAACCGAAGACCGTGGTTTCAACCTGCACATGCCCCGCATCGACGGTGTAGGGGCTTTCGGTCGTGTCAGGCCGATCCGTGGTCAAGTCACGCAGTCCCGACCCCAATGACGCGGGAGCCGAAGTGGGCTGGGAAGCGCCATCCTGAATCGTAACGGGGGCGGCATTGGGTAATGCCGCCCCCGAGGACGATAGCGACAGCAAGAGCGGCATTATCAACATCAAGACCGCTCCTGCCGGCAGATTTAATTGATGCGATACACCACCGGGCAGTTGACCACAAAACCAACCGCACGGAATGCGCCACCGTCGAGGCTTTTCAGGAAGCCGCGCGTGTCCATTTCAGCCGCCTGCAGCGCGCTGGTGATGCGGTAACGATAGCCCTTCTTGATCGCTTCATCCGACCAGACCAGCGGGAACAGACGCCACATGGGCGAATAATCCAGGTTGATCGTCGGAATGCCGCCCAGAATATTCAGCGGACCGCCTTCGCCGCTGAGCGCACTGACAAGGCCCTGGCGATGGGGGTTATCCTTACCCGTCGGGCCGTTGACGACCACCACGATACGCTCGGCTGATTCGCCGGGCGAAGCGTCTTCCAGTGCGAACGGCAGATCCTGCAATGACGGTGAATAGGTCGCGTTCTCCAGGCTCGCGACCAGCGGGTTGTTCGCCTCTGTCGACAGATAGAAAATCGGCTTGTCGAAGGTGTAGCCCAGCGTCATCTTCAGCGTAATCGTTTCATCACGCGGGCAAATCGCCACCACCTTGTCGTGCACCTTGGCATGATCGACATTGCCATCGCACATCGTGTTGAGTTCGGCTTCGGACGCCATCGACATCACCGGCGCATTCAAGATCACCGACTTGGACGAGTTATCGATATACACCATCGGGGTATATGTCGCATCGCCCACTGAGCCTGGCTGGAAGCTCTTAGGCGGGAAAGGGTTGGCAGGGTCGCCTGGCACAACCGACAGAACCGGCTTGAAATCCACCGAACCCGTCGCGAACGTGAAGCCGCCATCCTTTTCGATCGTTGCATGGCGCGTGGCTGCACCGGTGAGGGCATAGGCCATCTTTGGCGAATAGTTTACACCGTGCAGGTTCGACAGGTTTTCATCGGTTGTGTCGGTGATGATGAACCACACAGGCGTGCCATTCTTCAGCTTGCCCTTACGCAGCGGCAGCGTGGCGGTGCCCTTTTCCAGATCGATATGTGCCGACTTCATCAGCACAACCGGGCCGAGATATTCGGGTTTTACCTCCGACGGTGATGGCTGCGCGACGATGGTGCGCTGATCCGGGTAGATTGACGCCGGTGCCTGACGAATTTCAGACAATGGGCGGCCTTCCTTGCCGCGAACAACAACCTCCGCCGACAGCGGCGCCGCCGCGAGCATCGCGACAAGCGCGCTACTGGAGGCCAATGTTACAGCGTGTTTCGAAAATCGTGTTGGCATGTGCCAGCTCCCTGGTTTCTTAACGCGGGCCAACGCAGACTAGCCTGGTGATCCCCAAGGGTCTTTTGCCAACCAGATCAGGGTAATTGCTTTCGCTTTGCCGCCTGTTTTGTCATTCCTTGCGGTTGCGCCATTTGCGACATTTCTGTGACATCAATAATGCGACATTGAGCGCAACATCGCGATAGCCACGAAAATAATTTCAGCCTAAATCGCAACATCGGAGAGATCGATATGCCGTGGAAGCACCTATCGTCCTGGTTTGCGCAACGATCATCTTCGCTTGGTTACTCGCCCCCACCGCTGACGCTAGTTACGATCGCCAGCACGGCCGATGACCCCAATGCATGGGCATTTTACGCATCGACCGAATTTGAAATGCTGATGGAATGGGCCAAAACAGGCAAGTTTATCCTCGCTTTTGCTAGCAATGACCGCAGCGAGCTGACCTTGATCTGCGCGGATCCGGTGGATGAGGTGGCCGCGCGCATCAACCAGTTGCCGCTGATCGGGGCTGGCCTGGCGCACGCTGACATTCGCGCGGTTTCCAGCCTGCGATTGCCGATAGGATCGGACGCGGCGGTCCACTGAAGCGGGCGGCATGGCGAACCAATGGCGAACCACGCGCCATCTGTGGTTGCGTGATGTTGCGGTTTTCGTGCCGTTACCCCCGCCCGTGCGCTGGATAACGCGGCACGCTGCATGATAAATTGCCATCATCAATCGCGATCAGGGCGCATCATGCCGCGCTTATTTGTGCCCATGTTGGGCCAGATCACTGTCGCGGTGTCTGGAAACCTGGTGGGGGAAAGGCATAATGACGCAGTTGAGCTCTGGCGTTGCGGCGTTTCATGCTGCCACAGGCCATGTTGAATATGATACCGTCCAATTCAGTGCGCCGCCGATCGCCGATGCACTGTCTGCATACGCCAGCCCCTTGGCCGTGGTCGAACATCTGGGCGTTCAATGCCAAGGCACGGCGACGGCAGTCCACACCTCCTTACGCGATACACTGGTCGTCAGTCTGGGATCAGGCGGACAGGTGTTCGGGCAGCTGAATGGCAAATCATTCCGTCAGGATTTGCAGCGCGGCAATGTCGGCTTCGTCCCGCGCGGCATGGATATTGAAATGGAGTATCCGGCGTCGAGTGGTTCGCTGATGCTTTTCCTGCCCGATGCGCTGTTACCCGGCGTGATGGCCGAAATGGGCATCTCCGGCGCGCCCCCAATGGCCGCCACGCAAAATGAGCGACTGCGCCAGCTGATCTCGCTGGTGGACAACGAGCTGCGCGCGCCAGGTTTTGCGTCGGAATTGATGATCAGTGGCGTTTTGCGGGCAATCGCCAGCATGCTGGTGCGCAGCAATCAGCCCGTTGATCCGGGTATTTGCAGCCGGGTGTATATGTCGCAGGCAAAGCTGCACCGGGTGATTGATTTTATCGAATCAGACCTGGACCAGCCATTGAGCCTGGAGGATTTGGCAAAGATCGCTGACCTGTCACCGTTCCATTTTTCCCGCGTTTTCAAATTGACGACGGGTGAAACGCCCTATCATTTTGTGTGCTCGCGGCGATTGGCGCGGGCGCAGCGCCTGCTGACAGACAGCCAGATGGAGCTGGCAGAGCTGGCGCTTTCGTGCGGCTTTGCCAGCCAGTCGCATTTTACCGCGGCCTTCTCAAAAGCATTTGGCACATCGCCCGGCCGCTATCGGCGTGCGCGCGCACGATCATAGCAATTTACGGACAAATCCTCCCGTGTTTGAAAGCAGCGCGCCTGATTGCCGCCCTAAAAGATGGCTCGTTCTCAGGAGTATTCGCGATGCAGCCTATGTCGATCATTTCTAACCGTTTTGCAGGGCTGGCGCTTGTTGCGCTCGTCATGGCGCTGCCGGTTGCAAGCGCGTCGGCAGCCGTTTTGGATACTGCGCCGCCTGTCGCAACCCCGGCGGCTGACGACGCCGATGCAGCACCGCCCACCGAATGGACACCGCTCGATTTCAATCGTTTCGGTGATGAACTGACCGAAAAATGGATCCCCGTTCCCAATGGCGACAGCGGCGCACCGCGCCAGGGCTGGCTGGGTACGGCGGACGGGTTTTTCACGCGGGAAGCGCATCTCGCTTATGATTATGTCAACGGCAATGGCACCGA
>JBBSCC010000166.1:0-6773 GCA_038250735.1 Sphingomonadales bacterium
AGCAGCCCGTCGACATGCGTCGTCGTCTTGGTGCCGCCCTGCGTGGCGAGGCCCGGCGGCTTGTTGATGACGATCGCCTGCGCATCCTTGTGGATGACAAGCTCCTGGATGAAGGATTCCTCATCCGGGGTCAGCGGCGTGCGATCGCTCAGCTTGGGTTTGGGCGCATCGGCGCGGACGGGTTCGGCAGGCGGCAGGCGCAGCACCTGCCCGGCCACGAGGCGGTCGCCCGGCGTGGCGCGCGCGCCGTCGATCCGCAGCTGCCCGGTGCGCGCCCATTTGGCCACGGTGGTGAAGCTGGTGCCTTCCAGATGGCGTTTGAACCAGCGATCGAGCCGGATGCCGTCATCCTCTGCTGTCACGGTGAACTGGCGGACATCGCCGTGGCTGCCGACACCTGTTTTGGGGGCGATGCTCATGCCAGCCCCCGCGTCATTGCCAAGCCCGCAAACAAGGCGATCACCGCGCCTGCCACGGAGGCCAGCGCATAGCCCAGGGCCGTCATCATCGCGCCGCGTTCCAGCATGGTGACCAGTTCAAGCGAGAAGGCCGAAAAGGTGGTGAAGCCGCCCAGCACGCCGACGGCCAAGAACAGCCGGGCCTGGTCGCCCGCCGTCATCCGCGCCAACATCCCCGCCAGCGCCCCCATCGCGAGCCCGCCAAGCACGTTGACGGCCAGCGTCCCCCAAGGGTAATCAGCGCCAAGCCAGCCAAGCAATGCCTTGCCGACCAAATACCGGGCACCAGCGCCCAGCGCCCCGCCCATCATCACGAGTAAAAGAGAAATCATGGCGCGCGTTAGCGCGAATCGCACCGATTGAGAACCCGGCGCATTTTATCGGCGGCTATCACCGCCCCGATCAGAGCCCCAATTAGTGCTGGGCATCCGCGACATGCACGACCAGCCCGTCGAGCGCGTCGGTCATTTCGATCTGGCAGCACAACCGGCTATCCTCGCGCACGCCCTCTGCGAACTCGAGCATGTCATGCTCCATCTCACTCTGTTCGCCGGTCCGTGCGCGCCATTCAGCGGCGACATAGACATGGCAGGTGCCGCACGCACAATTGCCCCCGCAATCGCCGTCAATCCCGCGAATATTATTGTTAAGCGCGGCCTCCATCACCGAATAGCCGGTCGCGACCTCCACTGCATGTTCAGTACCATTGGGTTCAACAAAAGTGACGCGCGGCATGGAGTTCCCCGGATATTCAGTGGTTTGACAGATCGGTTCGCAGGGCGGGATCAGCCCGGAATGCGCACCATCATCTTTTCATAGCCTTTGACAAAGGCCGATTTCACGCGGACGGGCGGTTCGATCACTTCAATCATCGGCCAGCGCTTCAGAATTTCTTCCCACACGATTTTCAGTTGCATTTCCGCCAGGCGATTGCCGACGCAGCGGTGAATGCCAAAGCCGAACGACAGATGCTGGCGCGGGCGGGCGCGATCGATGATGAAGGCGTCGGCATTCTCAATCTCGCTATCATCGCGGTTGCCCGAGACGTACCACATCACCACGCGGTCACCCTTTTTGATGTGCTGCCCGCCCAGGATCGTATCCTGCAACGCGGTGCGCCGCATATGCGCCAGCGGCGTTTGATAGCGCACAATTTCCGGCACCATCGAATCGATCAATGCGTGATTTTGCCGCAGCTTTTCATACTCAGCCGGGTTTTCGTTGAGGAACAACAGCCCGCCGGTGATTGAGTTACGCGTGGTATCATTGCCGCCAACGATCAGCAGCAGCAGATTGCCCAGATATTCCATCGGCTGCATGTCGCGCATCGACGGATTATGCGCCATCATCGAGATCAGGTCGCCCGCTGGTGGCGCATTGACGCGCGCATTCCACAGGCCGGTGAAATAGGTGAGGCATTCGATCAGAATCGCGCGCTGCTCATCGCGGGTCATGATCGCGTCAGGCGCGGTGGTGTCGATGGTCGTGACATCAGACCAATAGGTAAGCTTGCGCCGCTCCTCCCACGGGAAATCGAACAGGGTGGCCAGCATCTGGGTGGTCAGCTCAATCGAGACACGGTCGACCCAATCGAAGGGTTCGTTGATTGGCAGGTTATCGAAAATTTTCTGCGCGCGTTCGCGGATCAGCACTTCCAGCACGGCAAGATTGGCAGGCGCGACGATGGGCGACACGGCCTTGCGCTGCACATCATGCTTTGGCTGGTCCATCGCGATGAACATCGGCAGGATGAAATCATCCTCCTGATCCTTGGCGGTGATGCCACCCAGATGCGCTTCGGAGGAGAAGACGGCGTGGTTGGTATCCACCGCCATAATGTCTTTATAGCGCGTCACCGACCAGAACGGCCCAAACCGGCCATTGGCGCAATAATGCACCGGGGCTTCCTTACGCAGCCGTTCGAAAAACGCCCAGTGCGTGTTGTCTACAAACCGCGTCGCATCGGTCATGTCGATGTCTTCAATGGGCATCGAATAGGCGATGGAGCGAGCTGCCTCGATGGCGTCTTCCTCGATCTGCTTCAGCGCGGTCGCCATGATCAGTCTCTCCCGGGGTTGGGCCAGGCCAATGCCCGATCCCATCTGCCTTACCCGAATAGACCAGCTTCAGGAAGGATGGCAATCTGTAACGCCCGCTTCAAAAACCCCGGCACACCCAGATTGGGCGCGGGGCGACGCTGGCTTACTTGCCGTTGTTCGCAACCAGATCGACGTCAGTACCGCCATCGGCGCGCGCCGTTGCAAACACGGCATAGGCCGAATCGCCCAGCGTGCCGGCCAACACATGTTCGTCACCTTCGGCCTGATGCTCTGCCGAATAGCCCGATTTGCTGACGCGGGTGTAATACCAGTCGAGCACGCGTTGCAGCGGCGCCGCGGTGGCAAAACTAACGACGCGGAGCGCGCATGGCCCCGCCTCACTGCCTGCCGCTTCGCTTACCCGCGCATCGGGATAGAGCGGCACCGACGGCGGCAGGCGCAGTGCCCAGCGCGTCGAATAGCTGATCGAACCAGCACAGGCGCGCGCGCCGCGATTGGCCTGGCGCTCGACAAGGCCGCCCAGTGTCAGCGATTCACGGGCAGCGGTGCACTGGGTACACGCTTGTCCGCGCACCGGGGCCGGGGCGGATTTCAGCGTTTCGCTACTGCTCAAATCGGCGACAGGCTGGGCATTTGTTGCGGCCATGTCTGGCGCAACGGGCGTTGAATAGGGTTGGGCGGGCGGGCGGATCGAATCGTAATTGGCTTGTCCGGCAAGTGCGGGATCAACCATGATCTGATCTTGCAGCGCGCTCATCACGGCGGGATCACGCGCGCTGCCGCCGTTGGTGCCATCGGCCAGTTCGGCATCAAGCGAATCCAGATTGCGGTCGGCTTCGTTGGCCTGCGCGCAAGCGACCAGCGCCAGCGGCGCGCAAAATGCCACCCCATAACGCCAAAACCGGGCACGAATGCCACCACCAACCATCATATCGCTCCTGCGCGGATCCCCGAGCGGACCAGACCGGTTTATGGCCTGAAATGGGTTAAGGAAGCGTTGGGCAGACCCGTATTTTCTGGCGCGTCGAAGGGGAGGTGCTTGACATTAGTAATACAGTTACCTATTTTTGCGCTATGTTTAACATCCTTTCCGTGCTCGTCGGCCTTGTGGCCTTTGTCATCGCGTTGGTGGGGCTGGTGCCGCTCCTGGGCTGGCTCAACTGGCTCGCCCTGCCGATTGCAGCCGTGGGTGCCGCGCTAGGGTTGCTTTCGGACAGCAAGGCCGGGCGGAACCTGAACATTTTGGTGCTGATCTTTGGCGGTTTTCGCCTGTTTATCGGCGGGGGCTTCATCTGATTCGTCGCTGACAGGAAAAAGGGCCCGGCATTGCTGCCGAGCCCCCATTACTTTCGTGTGGCATAGTTTTAGCGGCAGGTAACATTGCCCCGGTCAATCGACTGACCCAGCAACGCGCCCGCAGCTCCGCCAAGCAATGCACCCAGTGTACGCGATCCACCACCGGCGATCGAATTGCCGATCACGGCGCCCGAAATGCCGCCAATGATCAGGCCCGTCGTGCCATCTGAACGGCGGCAATAATAACGATTGTCCTGCCCGCGATAAATCCGGTCGTTACGGTTCAACCGACGTGGCTGATAATAGCGGCCATCGCGGTAATATTGATCGGCATAATAAGCGCGCTGGCCGCGCGGCAGCCGGTTATAATCATAGTTGCGATACTGGCGCCAATCGCGGACATTACGGCGCTGGCTATCACGAACATCTTGGCGGGCGTCGCGAATATCGTTGCGATAATCCTTCCGAGCTTCACGCACGTCGCGCCGCGAATCGGCATTGCGAACGTCCTGGCGATAGTCCTGGCGCGCATCGCGGACATCGCGGTTATATTCGCGCTGGGTCTGCGCGGGCGTTTGTGCGGACACTGAAGCGCCGGGAATCATGACGGCGGCGATTGCGGCGGCCAGAATGGTGAAACGCATGGGTTCATTCCTCTTATCGTTGAACTACCCAATATAACGTTCCGACACGGCGCGAGTTGCGTGAACATAAAATGACATTGTGTTCAGGCTGGCGAAAGGAAAAATGCCCCGTAAAAACAACAAAAAAGGCGCGGAGTTACCCGCGCCCTTTTCAGTACTATTAGCGCTTAATTTAGCGGCAGCGCTTTTTTGCCGTGATCGTGCGATCAATTGCCCGACCGGCAAATGCACCGCCAACGCCGCCTGCAACCGTGCCCAACAAACCGCCACCAAGCGCGTTGCCGACGACGGCACCGCCAACGCCACCGGCGATCAGACCGGTCGTGCCGTCCGAACGGCGGCAATAGGTTTTGCCATTACGGGTATAAACGCGTGGCTTGTAATGCTTTTTGCGGGCTTCGGCTTGGGTGGGAAACGACACCGTGGCGACTGGAACAACAAGCGAAACTGCGGTCAACGCCATCAAAAACTTACGCATCGAATAAACTCCCTTACTTCTCGTGGAATGATATCGGGGTAACGCTTCGAAGGTGAAACGAGTTTCATGAACCTAAAACAACAATCCGTTCACCTGGCCAACCACCTGCCCAATCACTTGCGATGTGCCGTGAGCAAAGCGTGGTAGAGCGTGCAGATTCTGTCCACGATATCCACGTTATCCACAGGCGCACCCCGCCGAATCCCCCTTGGTGCGACTCGGATTTGATGACAGCATCATGATTGTAAGCAGCGGATCGAAACGCGGGAAACCAAAGTGAGATCAGCGGTTTAGGTCAGGATTGCTCGCAGGTGCCGCAAGGAAACCGTGGGAATGCCAGGCGGGATGTCGATCGGTGGAGGCGGCGGGCACGCGCAAGCGGGCAACGTGCCGGAAACCGGGCCGATAGCCGAATGTTCCGGAGCGCCTGAAAGGGGGCAACGGGGCAGGATGCAAGCTGCCGGTGGGGCGCGGGATCGCAAGATCCCGGACCAAACCGGCAGGGAGCGCCCAAAACGCAACGCCAGATGCCCCCCGCGGCACCGGCCGAGCATGCCGCCGAAACCAGAGGGCGCAGGATGTGTGAAAGCACAACCAAGCGGATCGAAGTCCGGCGACCGGGGGTCGGCAGCAATGCCGGCCCCCATTTTGTTGGCGCGCAGCGCGTTGGCCCGGGCGAGCCGGCCGGAACGCCCCCTACCCCCGACCCCGCCCCGCTCCTCCCCGCGCGGCGCGCATACCCTGTCGCGGCTCGCATGACCCGCTGCATCCGGCTAGGATCGGAAAATGTTTCCTGATCTCCCCACCCCGATCCCGTCCGCGCTGGCCGCGTGGCTGGACCTTGCCGGGCTGGCGGTATTCGCGGCTTCGGGCGCACTGGCAGCGGCAAAGCGCGGGCAAACCATCGTGACGCTCGCCTTTTTCGCGCTGGTGACCGGGGTTGGCGGGGGCACGGTGCGTGATCTGTTGATCAGCGCGCCGGTATTTTGGGTGCATGACAGCCGGGCAGCGGCGATGTGCCTGGTCGTCGCCTTCCTGATCTGGTTAACGCCGGTGCGCTGGTGGCAAGGCGCGGCGCTGGCATGGTTCGATGCGGTTGGGCTGGCGGCCTATGCCGTGTTCGGCGCGGCCAAGGCGCTGGCCTATGGCATTCCGCCGGTTCCCGCCGCGTTGATGGGCGTCGTTACCGCCTGTGTAGGGGGCATCATCCGCGATGTGCTGGCGGGTGAGCCGTCCATCATCATGCGCCCGGAAATCTATGTCACCGCCGCCGCCCTTGCCGCCGGGCTCTATGTGGTGCTGGTCGTGATTGGCGTGCCGGGGTCTATCGCGGCCATCGTCGCGGCAGGGGCAGGTTTTGCGCTGCGGGCGGCGGCAATCAGCTGGAAACTGGCGCTGCCCGCCTATCGCGGCGGCCCCGGCTAAGCGCGGATCAGCCCGGTTTCGCTGAACGGGCGTGGCTCGACGGGGGGCACGCTGGGTTCATTCAGCTCGCACTGCCAAAAACCGACATCAATCCACTGGCCCTGTTTATAGCCAACTTCGCGGTACACCCCGGCGCGGCGGAAGCCGACGGCTTCGTGCAACCGGATCGAGCCATCATTGGGCAGCGCAATCGCCCCAATCGCCTGGGTAAAGCCCTGTACCCGCAGCGTATCAATCAACGCTTCGTATAGCAGCCGCCCTGCCCCCTGCCCCTGCACCGCACCCGCAACATAAATCGATGTTTCAACGACATAGCGATAGGCGGGCCGATCCCGAAACTGGCTGGCATAGGCATAAGCGAGCACGCCACCGCCTTCTGGGTCGCCATTGGTGGCGACCAGCCATGGATATA
>JBBSCC010000167.1:0-6709 GCA_038250735.1 Sphingomonadales bacterium
CCAGCACCGGCGATGCCGGAAAGCCGGTTTCCCAGCGTTCACCCCATTGGCGCAGCGCGATCATTGTGGGCAGCAGCGCATAGCCCTTTTCGGTCAGCCGATACTCAATTTTGCGGCGATCCTCAGGCATCGGCTCGCGTTGCAAGATGCCGTGCTCGACAAGTCGAGCCAACCGATTCGCCAAGATGTTGCGGGCAATGCCCAGTTCCGACTGGAATTCCTCAAAGTGATAAAGCCCGTTAAATGCCGCACGCAAAATCAAAAAAGACCAGCGCTCCCCCATCGCCTCCAATGCGGCCGGCAGGCTGCATTCGGCCAGTTCGCGTAGGGGTTCTCGCAGCTTTGCTTCCATAGACCGACAATCCTAGCGAAATTTATCTGTCATGCGAACGAAATATAAGTTTTGAGTTGCAACTGGAAACCTAATCCACTAGGTATCGATTCGCAACCTAATTCGGTTGGCTTTTTGATCCCTCCCCGAACCGACCCCCTAACCGATCCCCTAACCGATCATGGAGTTCATCATGACACGCATTCTCACCACCGCCGCCGCCCTTGCCAGCTCGATCCTGGTCAGCTCCGTCTTGTTCGCTACCGCCGCGATTGCCCAGACCGGTGGCTATTACACCGCAACGCCAGCAACCGCGCCCACCAAGGCGAGCGTGATCACCCAGGGCACGCTGTGGAAGTGCACTGATGGCGTTTGCAGCGCGCCCAAGGCCACTCAGCGCGATTCGATCATGTGCGAACTGGTCGCCAAGCGCGTCGGCACGCTCACCACTTTTACCGTTGCAGGCGCCCCGTTGGCCGCTGAAGCGCTGACGAAGTGCAACGAGCGCGCGAACTAAATTCAAGTAAATGTTGCAAAGCAGCAGCACGCGGGGCCATCCTACCCGCGTGCTGCGGCAATATGAACTTGTTGATCGAGTTTTAAGCTACGATCCCCAGGCCAATGAGGCGCTGCTGAACCGCGCCTATGTATTTTCGCTCCAGGCCCATGGCAGCCAGAAACGGGCATCGGGCGACCCCTATTTCAGCCATCCAATCGAGGTGGCCGGCATCCTGACCGACCTGCATCTTGATGATGAGACGATCGCCACCGCGATCCTGCACGACACCATCGAAGACACCGTCGCCACGCCTGAGGAGATCCTGCGGCTGTTCGGCCCCAATGTCGCGCGGATGGTGGACGGCGTTACCAAGCTGAGCAAAATCGAGGCGCAGACGGAGAACGAGCGCGCGGCTGAAAATCTCCGCAAATTCCTGCTCGCGATGTCAGACGATATCCGCGTGCTGTTGGTGAAGCTGGCGGACCGGCTGCACAATATGCGCACGCTGCATTACATCGCCAACCCCGACAAACGCCGCCGCATCGCCCGCGAAACCATGGATATCTATGCCCCGCTTGCCGAGCGCATTGGCATGTATGAATTCATGAAGGAAATGCAGACGCTCGCCTTTCGCGAGCTTGAGCCTGAGGCCTATAGCTCGATCAGCAAGCGGCTGGTGCAGCTGCAGGAAGGCGATGGCGATCGGATCGACAAGATTGCCGGCAGTTTCAAGCAACTGCTGTCGCGCGGCGGTGTGGAGGCTGATGTTTCGGGGCGCGAGAAGCACCCTTATTCCATCTGGAAAAAGATGGCCGAACGGCACATCAGTTTTGAGCAATTGTCGGACATCATGGCGTTCCGGCTGATCGTGCCGACAGTGGAGGAATGTTACAGCGCGCTCGGCCTGATCCACCGGCGCTGGCCGATGGTGCCGGGGCGGTTCAAGGATTATATCTCCACCCCCAAACGCAACGGCTACCGATCGCTCCATTCATCGGTAATGCACGCCGAGAACACGCGCGTTGAAATTCAAATCCGCACGCAAGAAATGCATGCCGAGGCCGAACACGGTCTGGCTGCGCACTGGGCGTATAAACAGGCAAAGGTGCGCCCCGATAACCAGGTCCGCTGGATCGCCGACCTGATCGAAATTCTGGATACGGCCGAAACCCCTGAGGAACTGCTCGAACATACCAGGATGGCGATGTACCAGGACCGGATTTTCGGCTTTACCCCGCGCGGGGAGCTGATCCAGTTGCCCAAGGGCGCGACGCCAATTGATTTCGCCTATGCGCTCCACACCGATCTGGGCGATCAGGCGGTGGGGGCCAAGATCAACGGGCGGGTCGTGCCGCTGCGCACGCAGATTGAAAATGGCGATCAGGTGCAAATCCTGAAATCAAAGGCGCAGGTGCCGCAGCCTGGCTGGTTGAATTTTGCGATTACCGGCAAAGCGCGCGCCGCCATCCGCCGCCATTTGCGCCACACCGAACGCACCGAAGGCCAGGCGCTGGGCCGCAAGATTTATGATGAGATCGTGCAGCGCCTGCCGGCAACGCCAGCCGCCGACGCCATTATCGCCGCTGTAATGCGGCTGAAGCTTCCCGATGAGGCCGCGCTAATGGAGGCAATTGCCAAGCGCCGGATCACCGATGCGCAGGTGATGGAAGCACTGATGCCCGGTTCTGCGGGCAAGGATGCCTTGCGCGATTTGCCGCCGCAATCAGCCGCGATTTCGATTCGCGGGCTGAAGCATGGCATCGCCTTCACCCTTGCTGAGTGCTGCCATCCGGTGCCAGGCGACCGCATCGTCGGCTTGCGGCACCCGGACCGGCTGATCGAGGTGCATTCGATTGATTGCAAAAAACTGATCGATGGCGATGATGCCGATTGGGTTGACCTGGCCTGGGGCGATAAAACCGAGGGGGCAACCGCGCAGATCGCCGTCCAGCTGAAGAACGAACCCGGCGCGCTGGGCGTGGTCGCGACAATCATTGGCGCGCACAAGGCGAATATTCTGGGACTGCGGCTGGATAACCGCGATACCGGCTATCACACCAACACGATTGATGTGGAGGTGCATGATCTGCACCATCTGATGCGTGTTATCGCGGCGCTGCGCGCGGCCGATGCTGTCAGCGCTGTGGAACGCGCCTAGCCATAATCCCTTGCCAGCGCGCGCCGTGTGGCTAGTTTACAGTGGTTCAAAACCCACACGCGCTAAGGATATTGCCATGGATCGCCGCCAGTTTCTTTCATCGACTGGCGCTGCGACAGCGCTGGCGTTGACGCCCGGTGCGCTGAAGGCGGCAGGCCAGCCGGGTGCGGGCGATGCGGCGCTGAACGCGCTGCTTGAGGCGATTTTTCAGGAAAATCTGGACGATTCGCCCGAAAGCGTGACCCAACTTGGCCTCGACAATGGCAAGCGCGCTGCTGCCAAATCACAGCTGGGGGATCGGTCCCTCTCATCGCGCGCGACTGATCTTGCCCGCGCCAAAAAAGCCATTGCCCGTGTGGAAGCGGTCGACGCCGCCACGCTTTCTGAAACGAGCAAGCTGGACCGCGAGGTTGTGCTTTATTCGCTGCGCAGCGGCATTGTCGGCCCCGACAAATTCGGCATTGGCAGCACAATCCGCCCCTACCGGATCTTTCAGCAGGGCGGGGCTTATTTCTCGGTGCCCGATTTCCTGAATTCCGCGCACACAATCCAGACGACCGCCGATGCCGAGGCCTATTGCTCGAGGCTCTCCGCCTTTGCCACGGTGCTTGACCAGGACAGCGCAGTCCAGCGGGAGGAGGCAGCACGCGGGTTTGTCGCGCCCGATTTCTGCCTGGATCTAACCATTGGCCAGCTAAAGGCGCTGCGGGGCAAGCCGGCGGCGGCAAGCTCGATGGTCAATTCACTCGTCACGCGCGCCACGGCGGCCGGGTTGGCGGGGGATTGGGGCACAAAAGCCGCCGCAATCATTGAGGCGCAGGTTTACCCAGCACTTGACCGGCAGATTGCGCTTGTCGAATCGCTGCCGCGCCGCAAGGAAGCCGGGCTATGGGCGTTGCCCGATGGCGAAGCGATCTATGCCGATGCGCTAAAGGCGGCGACCACCACCAATTTCACCCCGGATGAGGTTCACAAGATCGGCCAGCAGCAGGTCGCGGCGCTGACCGCTGAGCTTGATGCGATCCTGAAGGCGCAAGGGCTGACCAAGGGCAGCGTTGGTGCCCGCCTGACCGCCCTGAACGAAATGCCGTCGCAGCTTTATGCCGACACCGCAGAGGGCCGCGCTGAGCTGCTCGCTGGGCTGAACGTGGGCGTGGCGGCAATGCAGGCCCGGCTGGGCAAGGCTTTCCTGAACCCGCCCGCCGAACCGCTCGATATTCGCGCGGTGCCCGTGGAAATTCAGGACGGCGCGTCGAACGGTTATTATCGCCGCGCCTCGCTCGACGGGAAACGCCCGGCGATCTATTTCATCAACCTGAAAAGCGTCGGCGACTGGCCGAAATACACCCTGCCCTCGCTGAGCTATCACGAAGGTGTGCCGGGGCATCACCTGCAGCTCAGCATTGTACAAAAGCTCAATTCGCCGCTGCTCCGCCGGTTGTCGGGCTTCAGCGCCTATTCGGAAGGCTGGGCGCTATATGCAGAGCAGGTCGCCGATGAACTGGGCGGCTATGCCAGTGCGATTGAGCGGGCAGGCTATCTGCAAAGCTTTCTGTTCCGCGCCGCACGATTGGTTGCCGATACCGGCCTTCACGCCAAACGCTGGACGCGCGAACAAGCGACCGATTATTTCGTGGAAACGGTGGGTTTTGCACGGCCGCGATCGCAGCGCGAAATTGAGCGCTATTGCACGCAAGCGGGCCAGGCATGCAGCTATAAACTGGGCCATATCAGTTGGCTGCGGGCGCGGGACAATGCCAAGCGCATCCTGGGCGACAAGTTTGACCTGCGCGCGTTTCATGAGGTGCTGCGCGACGGCGCAGTGCCACTGACGATCCTGGAACGGCTGGTGGAAGCGCGCGCCAAGGCCGCCAAGGGCTGATCGCGCGCGCCGGGGGCGCAATCAGGGGATTTTACCGGGGGCGGACATGGACTAGGGGCAATAACATGCCCCACGCCGCCCTTTCCCGCCCCGCCCTTTCAATCGTTGTGCCCTGTTACAACGAAGCCGCCTGTCTTGATATTCTCCACACGCGCGTATCGGGCGCAGCCCGGGCTGCGGTTGGCGACGACTATGAGATCGTGTTCGTCAATGATGGGTCGCGCGATGATAGCTGGCCTGTCATGCAGCGGCTCGCCGCAAGCGATCCCCATTTGGTCGCCATCAACCTGTCGCGCAATCACGGCCACCAACTGGCGCTGACGGCGGGGCTTGATCTGTGCTGCGGCGCGCAGATCATGATCATTGATGCTGATCTGCAGGATCCGCCCGAACTGCTCTCCGATATGCGCGCGACGATGGCCGCTGAACAGGCTGATGTGGTGTATGCCGTGCGCCGCAAGCGTGAGGGGGAGACGCTGTTCAAAAAGCTGACGGCGGCTATGTTCTACCGCGTGCTCGACCGCGTTACCGATACCCCCATTCCGCTTGATACCGGCGATTTCCGGCTGATGAGCAGGCGCGCGCTGGATGCATTTCTGTCGCTGCCCGAACAGGCACGCTTCATTCGCGGGATGGTGGCATGGATCGGGTTTCGTCAGGTGCCGTTCTTGTATGACCGCGCAGAACGGCATGCGGGTGAAACCAAATATCCGCTTGGCAAGATGATTCGGTTCGCGCTGGACGCCATGACGGGCTTTTCCACCGCCCCCCTGCGCTTTGCCAGCCATTTTGGCTTGGCGCTGACCGGTGCGTCGCTGCTGCTATTGGTGTACATCGCGATCGGGTTTTTCACCGGCAGCGCCGTGCAGGGCTGGACATCGACGATGCTGGTCGTCGTGCTGCTGGGTGCGGTGCAGATGTTCGTGCTGGGCATGATCGGCGAATATCTCGGGCGGCTATATGTCGAATCGAAACGGCGCCCGCTATATCTGGTCGCCGATGTTGCCGGGCCGATTGGGGGCAAGGCGACGCTTGGCTATCAGGCCGAAGCGCCGGCGGTGGTGCCTGAATTGCCTGCCGCCACGTCCGAACCCCGCGCGCGCAAGCCGCGCGCCAAGCCGGAATGACATTAGTTTAACGCATTCAAATCCGGTCGTTTCGAGCGAAGTCGACAAACCTACCTCACACGATTCATCTGCGGTATGCCCCTCGACTGCGCTCGGGACGAACGGGTTGAAGCAATGTGATCCCGCGCTAAGCCCCCAGCTCCGCTAGCGTGACAATCGACACACCGGGCGGCAGCGGCATTCGGCCAACCAGATGTCGTTCCCAGCCGAAAATTGTCTCGAACAGCGTGTTCAGCGCCTTTGGCGGGGGCGAATCATCGCTGTCGTCGCGCCCCGTCATCCGCCCCGCCACCCGTGCCGCAGCGGCAAGCGGGAACAGCAGCGAATTGAAATAACGCAGGCCGTTATGACCCAGCCCTGCCGCGGCAATCACCCCGCCCAGCGTCGCCTTGGAATAACGCCGGTGGTGATGGTTCACCACGTCATGCGCGCTCCACATCCATTGGTGCGCGGGCACGGTGATGAGAATCTTGCCGCCAGGTTTCAGGCAATCGCGCATCGCCTTCAACGCGGCAACGTCATCCTCGATATGCTCCACCACATCGAGCACTGCGATCAGATCATAGGCGCCGCGCTCAATGCCCGGCAGCTCGGGTAAGGGGGCAGCGCTCACCGGCTTGCCGAGCCGCTCGCTGGCGATGCCGCGCGCAACCGGATCAATCTCAATCGCCTCAACACTGCCAAATCGCGCCAGCATCGGCAGGTTATGCCC
>JBBSCC010000168.1:0-6636 GCA_038250735.1 Sphingomonadales bacterium
ACCCGACAAATCGGTGTCCTCAAAATAAACGCGCACCCCCAGCCGGTGCTCGCGCCCGACGAAACGGCCTTCAACAGGCATGTCTGGCGTATTGGCATCCATGCCCCGGCATTAGCGGAGGCCCAGCGGCAGCGAAACCCCGGCATTGCCCCCCGGTTGTGCCAAACCCGGTTGTCTCACCCCGCCCGCCGTACCGCTGTTGATCGCGCTGGACGGGGTTGCGCCACAAGCTAGAATGGCGGGCATGACCACCCCTGCCCTACGCATTCGCGGCCTTGCCAAGGCTTTTGACAAGCCGGTGATTACGGGGCTTGATCTGGATGTGCCCGCAGGCCAGCTCTATGCGCTGCTCGGCCCCAATGGCGCGGGCAAGACGACCACGCTGCGGATGGTGACCGGACTGGCCAAGCCCGATGCGGGAACGATCGAGATCTACGGCATCGATACCCAGCGCGATGCCAATGCCGCCAAGGCCATCACCGCCTGGCTGCCCGATGAGCCGATGCTGTATGACAAGCTGAGCCCGGCTGAATATCTGGCTTTCGTCGCCGGGCTGTGGCGCATCAAGCGCAAGGCCGCCGCCGCTGCCGCCGAAGAACTGCTCCACTGGCTTGATCTATGGGATGTGCGCGACACCCGCTGCGAGGGGTTTTCGCGCGGCATGAAGCAAAAGGTCGCGCTGGCAGGTGCGCTGATCCACAAGCCCCGGCTGCTGATTCTGGATGAACCGCTGACCGGGCTGGACGCGCAAATGGCGCGCAGCGTGAAGGATGCTCTGCGCGCGCAGGTCGATGGCGGTGCCACGGTGATCGTGACGACGCACATTCTGGAAGTTGCCGAACGGCTCGCCGACCGCATCGGCATCATCGCGCACGGCAAGATGCTGGTCGAAGGCACGATGGCTGAACTGCGCGAAAAGGTGGGGTCTGACGATTCGACGCTGGAGGATGCGTTCATCCGGCTCACCTCAGCCCCGGCATGATGGCGCGCGCATGACCTGGCTGATGCGTGGCTTGCCCGCCGGATCGCTTGGCTGGCTGGTGCTGCACGAGCTGCGCCTGAACCTGCGCGGGCTGACCCGCAAATCGCGGACGACATGGATTGGGCTGGTGCTGCTGATCGGCTATATCGCGATTGGCGTATCGATTGCGCTTGGCCTGCGTGATCGGCCGTTGCCGCTATGGCCGGGGCTGTACAACGGCATGCTCGCCGCCGCGCTGGTCGTATTGTCGTTCATGACCACGCAGGCCGTGCTGGCAAGCCACCGGACATTATATGATTCGGGCGATCTCGACCTGCTGCTATCGGCGCCGGTGGCGGATCGCACGGTGCTGCGCGCCAAGCTGATGGGCATCGCTGGATCAATCGTGCTCAGCTATGCGCTGCTCAGCCTGCCGCTGGTGGTGCCGGTGGCCGTGCTTGGCCATCCGCATTTGTTTGGCATTGTCGGGTTGTTGGCCGGGCTGGCGCTGGTGGCCGCATGCATTGGCCTGTCGATCACGCTGACGCTCGCGTGGATCGTCGGCCCGCGCGCCGCGCGCACGGTGGGGCAAATTGCGGCGGCATTGCTGGGGGGCAGTTTTTTCATCGCCTCGCAGCTCATGTCGCACCGTGGGCCGGGTGAGGCGCGGGGGCGCGGGCAGGCTGAAGTGTTTCAGGCGATCCAGAACAGCAACGTCGGCCAGAACCCGTTCGGATCGCTGCCCGCGCGCGCTGCCTTTGGCGAACCGTTGGCGATTGGGGTGGTGCTGGGCGGCGCGATCATCCTGTTTGCACTCGCCAGTCGGCTGTTCCAGTCGCGTTTTCTCGCCAGCTATCAGGCAGCGGGCATGCGGCTGGTGCGGACCAAGGCATCGCGGCGCGGCATCGCCCGGCATTTCAAATCGGGGCTGTTTGCCACCATTTTTGCCAAGGAATTCCGGCTGCTGGCGCGCGACCCGGCGCTGGCCTTTCAAATCGTGCTGCGGCTCATTTATCTCGCGCCGCTGATGTTTCTGGGTTTTGGCGGGCGCGGTGGCGCCGCGATCCCGTTTGCCGCGACAATGGCCTTTGCCAGCGTCATCGTGATCGGCCAATTGGCGGGCAGCTTTGCCTGGCTGACGATTTCGGCGGAGGATACGCCCGATCTGCTAACCGTCGCCCCGGTCGACAAGGCCGAAACAAACCGGGCAAAGCTCGTCGCCGCGCTCGCCATGGCCGCGCCCATCGGGGCCATCCTGCCGACGGCCGTCGCGCTGCAAACGCTGCCCGGCGGCGTCGTGACAGTGGTGATGACCGCGATTGGCGGCACGCTGGCGGGCGTGATTGAACTGTCGCTGGGCAAACCGATGCCGCGCAAATCGTTCAACCGGCGGCAGGGCGGCGGCGTGATCGCCGGCATATTGGCCTTTCTGGCCACAACGGTTTGTGCCGGAATCGCCGGGGTTGGGGTGTATTTTTTAAGCTAAACCTGCTCGAACAGCCCGTCCTGGCTGCCCGGCGGCGGATTGAGCCCCAGGTGTTTCCATGCGCGCGCATTCAGGCACCGGCCCCGCGCCGTGCGCGCCACAAGCCCCAGCTGGATCAGATAGGGCTCAATCACTTCCTCAATCGTGTCGCGCGGTTCAGATAGCCCGGCGGCCAGCGTTTCCACCCCCACCGGTCCGCCGCGATAAATATCAGCGATCATCATCAGATAGCGCCGGTCCATCGAATCCAGCCCCAGCGCGTCGACCTCCAGCCGGTTCAGCGCAGCGTCCGCAGCGCACGCATCGACAATCGCGTGCCCCGCAGCATGCGCAAAATCGCGCACCCGGCGCAGCAACCGCCCGGCGATTCGCGGCGTGCCGCGCGCGCGCCGCGCCACTTCGGTCGCGCCGTCAGGGGCGAGCGCCAGCCCGAGCAGCCCGGCGGCGCGCGCCACCACCTTTTCCAGTTCCGCCACGGTATAAAAGTTCAGCCGCACCGGAATGCCAAACCGGTCGCGCAGCGGCGTGGTGAGCAGCCCCTGCCGTGTGGTTGCGCCCACCAACGTGAACTTCGGCAAATCAATCCGCACGCTGCGCGCCGACGGCCCCTCGCCAATCATCAAATCAAGCGCGCGATCCTCCATCGCGGGGTACAGGATTTCCTCCACAGCGGGCGCGAGCCGGTGAATCTCGTCAATGAACAGCACATCGCCGTCTTCCAAATTGGTCAGCAACGCCGCCAGATCACCCGATTTGGCGATCACCGGCCCGCTGGTGGCGCGAAATCCCACCCCCAGCTCCCGCGCGATAATCTGCGCCAGCGTCGTCTTGCCCAACCCCGGCGGGCCGAAAAACAACACATGATCCAGCGCATCACCGCGCGCCTTGGCGGCGTTGATAAACACCCGCAAATTCTCCCGCGCCGCCTGCTGCCCGACAAACTCGTCAAGCGATTTCGGGCGCAGCGCTGCGTCGACATCTTCTGGCGTGCGCGCGGGGGTCAGGAGGGGGTGGTCGGTCATTGGTTCCTGCCGAGCTTGCCGCCCACATCCATCGCGGCGTGGAGGACACGGACGATCAATATCTCATTGGGCGAAACCCGATACAAAATACGGTGGGGCCGATGCGAAAATGACCGCATGTCATCACCATATTCCTGCCGTAGCTGCCCGGCTGCGGGATATTGGCGGAGCATGCCAAAAATCCGATCAAATCCTTCCATATGCGCACGAATGGCGGGTAAGCCCCAATCTTTAAGCCCCTTGTCCTGAATGGAATTTAGGTCTCGGCGCGCAGCAACGCTCAGCCGCAGCTTAATCATTGGGCAGACGGGCCATGATCTCCTTCAGCACATCTTCGGGTTCGGCGTCGACGATTCCGGAGGCAAGCCCTTCCTCAATCATCGCCCGTACCCATACCACATCGTCAGCCGCCCCTTCCTGATCACGGCGGACGAGATCGCGCAGATAATCCCCCGCATCGGCATAACGCCCCTGGGCAATCTGCGCATCAACCCAGCTTTTAAGCGCGGGCGGCATGGAGATCGACATGTCAGTCATGGCATGAACATAGACCTTGGTGGAGGCAAGTCCAGATTTGCCGGGATTGCGGGCGTCCCGCGGCGTCGACATCCTCGGGCGCGCGGGCGGGGGTTAGGAGGCGGCCTTCGGTCATTTCGGGGCCGCTTTTTCCGCCACGGGCTTGTTGCAAACGGTTGGTAACGAAATGTGCAAAATGGACATACCAAGCAATGCCACGCCAGCCGAGAATAAAATAGCCGATGCCCAGCCCGCTATCTGTGTAGAGAGTGCTTTTTTTACGCTATCTTGCAAATCTTCATTCAGCTTTTCCCACATTTCTTGGGAGTGTTCGCCACTATGGACTACAGATATCCAATAACCCATTAGCGCTCCCAACGGTGCCATCGTTAATCGCCCAGCTCGTTGACTGAGGTACTGACTCAACAAGGCAGCCATCATCCCCAGATAAAATAGCAGGCCTGCCGCGACTCTAAATTGGGCCAAGCCTGATGTTGCGTTCAGCGTCGCGAGAATGCCCCCGCTGTTTATAGCTAAAAGCGAAGCTGTAAGCCATTTGTAGGCGTCTTGGTGCGCCTCCAACAGAAAATCCCTCGAGTGTGTAGCCGCAGCTAATTCGGCTTCAGCTACGCGTTGCCACAGCATCTGATCTGTAGGGCCATCTGTCACTTCGCCGCCTTCCTCAACGCCAGCCGCACCAGCGCATCGAGCGTTGCGTCGCTCCCCAGTTCCTCCTCGGCCGCCGCCACCGCGCTTGCCGCTTCGGCAGGGCGGAAGCCCAGGTTGAGCAGGGCGGAGACGGCGTCTGCACCGGCGCCACCGGGGGCTGGCATTGCCGATGCGCCGCCAATCGCCACCCCGCCCACCTTGTCCTTCAATTCGCGCACGATGCGTTCGGCCAGCTTTGGCCCCACGCCGTTGGCGCGCGCGACCATGGCCTTGTCCTGTGCGGCAATCGCGCGGCTCAGGTCGCCTGGTTCCAGCGCGGACAATATCGCCAGCGCCACCCGCGCGCCCACGCCCTGCACGCCCGTCAACAGGCGGAACCAGTCGCGCTCGGTTGCGCTCGCAAAGCCCACCAGCCGGATGAAATCTTCTGCGACCAGCATTTCGGTGTGGAGCATCACGCCTTCCCCCACCGGGCCAATGCTCGCCAGCGTGCGCGCCGATGCACCGACCAGATAGCCCACGCCGCCCACATCAATCACGGCATAGTCGACGCCGGTCGCTTCCAGCCGCCCTTTCAGATGCGCGATCACAGGGTTGATCCGCGCCGGTGCCCAGCCGCCGCCACACACCCCGTACGCCCGCCACAGGCCGAACCGGGTAAGGCTGATCGTGCAGCAACAACAAATGATCGGTCTGGCTTGCGCATATCAGGTACGTAACAGGAACGCGCCCCGTCAGGAAAGCGAAAGATTGCTTTTTGCCCCCGCCGGGCGCGCTGGCGACAATTGGTTAACGCCTTGGCCATAGGGATGGGGGCCATGCAAAAGGAAACATCGTGACGGCAATTGATCGCTGGAAAAATGAACAAGCCGAACTGCTTACAGCAGCGACGGCGCTGCGCGATCTGGTTGCGGAACGCACGCCCCCCGTCGCGGCCCGGCTGGTCGCCGCGCGCTGGCGCATTGCCCGCGCGCTGCTACGCTATCTGCCATCGACCGATCGGATCATCTACGCCCGGCTGCGTCTCCACGCCGATCCGGCGGCGCGCGAGGTTGCGGCGCGGTTCGCGGCGGAAGCGCACGCCATCTATGCCGCATTTGAAAAGCACCTTGATCGCTGGTCGCCAGAAGCGGCGGCAAATGACTGGCCGGGGTTTCGCACGCATATTTATATGCAGGCCAAAATGGTCGCAGACCGGCTGAACCGCGAGAACGCCGATCTGTTGCCCTGGCTGGCCACCGCGCCTGATCTGGCACCCGCGCGTGCGCCGGGGGATCGCAACTGGGCGGGCGACGGCTGGCGGTTTCGAGACATGCTCGGCGTTGATCAGATCGCCGCCGAACGCGCCTAACGCCCCTTCATCACCCGTGCCGACGCCAGATGGTGCGCGTGGCAGATCGCCACGGCCAGCGCGTCCGCTGCATCCGCGCCGTCGATCTTCACGCCGGGCAGCAACCGCGCAACCATGGCGTGGACCTGCGCCTTTTCAGCGGCACCCGTGCCCACCACCGCCTTTTTCACCAGCCGGGCGGCATATTCACCCACATCAATGCCGCCGCGCGCCACCGCACAGATAACCACGCCGCGCGCCTGCCCCAGCTTCAGCGTCGATTGCGGGTTGGCGTTGACGAACACTTCTTCCACCGCCGCGCTATCGGGGTGATGGTCGATCACCAGCGCGGACAGCATCGCATCAAGATGGGCGAGACGGCGGGGAAGCGGCGCGGCGCTGTCGGTCTTTAGTCGGCCATTGGCGAGGTGCGACAGCCGGTTGCCCTCTGCCCGGATCAGCCCCCAGCCAGTGGTGCCCAGGCCGGGATCAAGGCCGAGGATGATCATTGGGTTAGGCGACGATGGTTCACGCGGCGGCGCGCAGACGCGGAGATAGAGTAACGGGGTTTCGCGCAGAGGCGCAGAGGACGCAGAGATGCTGTCGTGGCTGGGAAGCCGGTCGCGCTAGGGATCCCGAAGGATATTGAAGG
>JBBSCC010000169.1:0-6571 GCA_038250735.1 Sphingomonadales bacterium
ATGTGGGTGCGCCGCGTTGAACTGCGGCTGATGGTGCCGGTGGGGATGGTGTGGATGCACACCCACCCGTTCACCGCGCGCGTTGTGGTGCCGCAATATACCGAATTCGGTGAGAGCAACCGCCCGCGCGTCATTGCCGCGATGCGGTATTTTGATGAATCGCTGGCCGGGCGCAACTGGCTGGCGGGCAAGGATTATACGATCGCCGATATCACGTTGCTGACGACGATCGACTTTGCGATCTTTATCGGCATCGCCATTCCGGATGATCTGCCCAACCTGTCGGCGTGGCATGAGCGGGCATCGGCACGCCCAAGCGCGCAAGCATGAGCGACCGGATGCGCGGCGGCGTCGCCATCGTCACCGGCGGCGGGACGGGGATTGGCGCTGCGGTGGTGCGCCAATTGGCGGATCGCGGCGTGCAGTGCGTGATCAACTATGCCACCAGCCGTGATGATGCAGCGGCGCTGGCAGCCGAAATCGGCAACGGCTCCATCACGGTGCAGGCCGATATTGTGCAGGATGCCGAATGCCGCAAACTGGCGGCGGCGGCCGTCGACGCGTTCGGGCGGATCGATTTTCTGGTCAACAATTCGGGCCGCACCAAATTCGCCAATCATGAAGATCTGGACGCGCTGGATGCCGAAGATTTTATCGACATTTACCGGCTGAACACCGTCGCTGCCTTTCAGATGATCCGCGCCTGTGCGCCGGCCATGCGCGAAGGCGGGATGGGGGCGGTGGTTAGCGTCGCGTCGGTCGCCGGGGTGTTCGGCATGGGATCGTCGGTTGCTTATGCCTGTTCAAAGGGCGCGCTGATCACGATGACGAAAAGCCTGGCACGCGTGCTGGCACCCGCCATTCGCGTGAATGCCGTCGCGCCGGGTTATGTCGGCACGGGCTGGTTTGAAAAGCGGTTGGGCGAGGAAGGGTTTGCCAAGCTGAACGCGCGCATCGCCGCCAGCGTGCCTATGGCGATGGCAACCATGGCCCCGGATGTCGCCGCGCCGATTGTGGCGCTGCTCGATCCCGCGATGCGCGCGGTGACGGGGGAGGTGACACTGGTGGACGCGGGCGGGCATCTGGACGTGGCATTGACGAGAAGGCCGGGGAAAGAGGGGTAGGGCTGCTTTGCATCAGGTCTAACCACCTCCGTTCGCCCTGAGCGCAATCGAAGCCTGTCCTGAGCTTCGCCGAAGGGGGCAGGCGCCGAGATTAGAGCATCGCGCCTTAATTCTGCATCACTTTCGTCATTGCGAGCGCAGCGAAGCAAACCAGCCTCACCACGCGCGGCATGCTGGATTGCTTCGCTGCGCTCGCAATGACGATTCAGATTTTACGCAGGACGCTCTAGGCTTCGACTTCGCTCAGCCCGAACGGATGAGGGGAACGATTCAACCGAACGGAACCCGCCTCTAACCCGCCGATGCCGACTTTTCCGCGCTTTCCGGCACCCGCCCCAACACTTTCCACACCACGATCAGCAACGCTAGCGCGGCCAATATGCCCGCCAGCAGGAATGCCGCGCCGGGAAATCCGGCCTCGACGCCATTGGCCAGCGCCTGCGTTAGCATCAACGGTGCGATGATCGCCGCCACGCTGCCCATGCTGCCAATGCCGCCCTGTAACGCGCCCTGATGCGATGCATCGGCAAGCCGGGAGAGCAAACCGTTCATGGCGGGAAACACCAGAGCCGACAGCCCGCTGATCAGGAAAATCGCATAGGCCTGCCACCCTGCCGTGATCAGCGGGTAGGCCAAAAACGCCCCCATGCCGCTGGCCAGCCCCACCACCGCGCCGCGCCGTTCGCCCAGCCGGGCGATGATTGGCCCGGTCAGGAATATCTGCACCAACGCCATCACCAGCCCGACAAACGCGAGTGACCAGCCAATCGCTGCACTATCCCAGCCAAAACGGGCTGCCGACCAAAACGACCAGGTCGCGGGATAGACATTGCTTGCCAATTGCCAGAAAAACCAGGCGAGCAGCAGTGGCCCGGCATCGCCGCTTTTGAACAGCGGGCGGAAGGCGCCGATCACATTGGCGCTGCGCCAATCAAACGGGCGGCGATTTTCCGGTGCGAGCGATTCGGGCATCAGGAAAATCATCGTGACGCCATTGGCCAGCCCCAGTGCGGCCGCAGCGATAAAGGGCGCGCGTGGGCCTAGCCCCGCCAGCAATCCCCCCAGCGCCGGGCCGATGATGAAGCCAATGCCGAACGCCGCGCCGATCATGCCGAACACCTTGGCGCGTCCCTCTGGCGGGGTGACATCAGCCAGCACGGCGCTGGCGGGGCCATAGATCGCGCCTGCCACCCCGGCGACCGCCCTGCCCAGGAACAGCCAGGCCAAGGTTGGCGCAAACGCCATCAGCGCATAATCGGCGGCAAAGGACAGCATCGACGCGATCAGCACTGGCCGCCGCCCGTAGCGATCACTCAGATTGCCGATGATCGGCCCGGCGAAAAACTGGGTGAGTGCATACACCCCCAGCAGATAACCCGAAATGCGCGTCGCCTGATCCAGATCGACCCGGCCCAGATCGGTAATCAGTTGCGGCAGGATGGGGATGACGATGCCAAAGCCGATCGTATCGATCAGCACGGCAGCCAGTACGATCGGGACGGCGCGATTGCTGGCGATCATGTGGAGGACGGGGGTGGGGAGCAGGCCATAGGGCGCAAGCGTCGCACAGTCGCCCGGTGTTGGACAGACCGATTTTTCGGCGCCGCGATGACTATATTCCTATGGATATAGCATCGATGGCTTGTTACTATATCCTTGTAGATATAGCTGATTCGAGGGTGATAATGATCAGGGTGGCTGTCGGGTTGGCGTTGGTTGCGTGTGCGGTGCCGGATCGGGCCTTGGCTGCACCCGATGTGGCGACCGGTGCCGCGCCCGCGCCTGTGGCGGACGAGCCATCCGATTCCCCTTCCACCGAGCTTGTCGTCACTGCGCGCCGCAGGGCCGAAGACCCGCAGAAAATTCCGCTCTCGCTAACGGTGGTGGGCGGCGCGTTGCTCGATTCGTCGTACACGATCAACACCCAGGGGCTGGCGGTGCTGGTGCCCACGCTGAACTATAGCTCGGCCAATCCGCGCAACACCGCGTTCACGATTCGCGGGCTGGGCAGCAGCGTGGTCGCGGTAAGCCAGGCCAATGACGGGCTGGAGCCGGGCGTCGGCTTCTATGTCGACCAGGTCTATCACGCACGGCCCGCCACGGCGGCGTTCGATTTCACCGATCTTGATCAGGTGGAGGTGCTGCGCGGGCCGCAGGGGACATTGTTTGGCAAGAACAGCACGGCGGGGACGATCAACATCACCACCCGCCTGCCAAGTTTTGCGTTTGAGGCGAATGAGGAACTGCTGGCGGGCAGCAATGGCTATGTGCAGGTCAAGGGATCAGTGACCGGGCCGATTACGGACACGCTGGCGGCGCGCTTTTCCGGGTTGCTCACGCGGCGCGACGGGGTGATCCGCAATGTGCGCACCGGGCGAGACCAGAACACGATTTCGAACGAGGCTTTGCGCGGGCAATTGCTGTTCAGGCCGCGCGAGGATGTGCAGCTTCGGCTGATCGCTGACTGGTCGAATTTTGCCGGCGAATGCTGTGTGCAGGTGCCAGTGCGGGTGGCGCCCACGCTGCGCCCGGCGGCGCGGCAATATGCAGCGCTGGCGGCGGGGGTTGGCTATGCGCCGCCAAGCTTCAACCCCTATGATCGGTTGACGGATATCGATGCCGATCTGGGCGTCGACACCAATGAAGGCGGGGTTTCGGCGATTGCCGACTGGAAGCTGGGTGGCGCCACGCTGACATCGGTAACGGCGTGGCGTTTCTGGAACTGGGATGCGGCCAATGACCGCGATTACACCGCGCTGCCCATCCAGACCACGCAGCACATCCCCTCACGCCAGGACCAGTATAGCCAGGAACTGCGGATTGCATCGGATGGCGAGCGACGGTTCAACTATGTCGGCGGCCTGTATTTTTTCCGGCAGCGCATCATTGGTCGGCCGATCACGATTTATGGCCCGCTGGCGACCTATTGGCTGCTGGGGCCAGCGCCGCAATTTCCGGCCAATTTGCTCGACGGATACGGCACCGATGGCCGCACCGATTTCCGGTCGGACAGTTATGCCGCCTTTGGGGAGGTTAACTGGAGGGTGATCGATCGGCTGACGCTGACCGGCGGGCTGCGCTATACTTATGAGGAAAAGACCGTCGACTATGCGACCACCGTGTCCGGCGGGTTGCAGGGCGTCAGCACGGCGTTGCGCAACAGCCAACTGTCGATCCTGCGGCCCCAGACCTATCAGGGCGCGGTGAAGGACGGTGCGCTGACGGGCAGGGCGAATGCGGCCTATGAGTTGACCGACAATGTGCTTGGGTATGTCAGCTATGCGCGCGGGGCGAAATCGGGCGGGCTGAATGCATCCGGGCTGCCGCTGAACGCCGCCAACCAGCCAGCGCTTGCCACCGTGGTGATCCGGCCGGAGACCAATAGCAGCTATGAAATCGGGCTGAAGGCGCGGTTGTTTGATCGGCGGGTGGTGTTCAATATCGATGCCTACCGCAGCGACGTTACCGATTTTCAGGCCAATGTTGTCGATACCGGGCCGGGGGCGCTGCGCGGCTATCTGGCCAATGTGCCGCGCGTGCGGGTGCAGGGGGTGGAGGTGGATGCCAGCGCGACCATCACCCGCCATATCAGCCTGCGCGCAGCGGCGGCCTATGCCGATGGCCGCTATATTTCCTATCCCAACGGCCCGTGCCCGATCGAACAGATCGCCAATGCGACAACGGTCTGCAACCTGAGCGGCAACCCGCTGCCCAGCCTGCCCAAATGGACCGTCTCGCTGGGGGCCGATGTAACGCAGCCCGCGCGGCTGTTTGGGCAATCGGGCGAATTTTTCCTGCACGCCGACAGCAGCTCGCGCACCCGCACCGTTGATCCGTCGAATTCGCGGTTCACGGTGATTGACGGGTATAGCGTGGTGAACGCCGCTATCGGCTTTCGCCCGCGCGCCGGGTGGGAGCTTGGCGTGTATGTGCGCAACCTGTTCGCGGCGAACTACATCCAGAATTACACGGTGCAGGCCGGCAATTCGGGGCTGATCGTCGGCACCCCCAGCGACCCGCGCGGATTTGGCGTGACGTTACGTCTGCGGCAATAGTGCTGTCGGTCGCGGGCTCATAACAAAGCGGCCAGTCGGGAAGCGCCCAGTTTCTGCCGTTGGTTCACGGTCGTAGCGCGCCTTAAGGCAGACGCTGGAGAGATTATCTTGACCGGCATCCACATCACAAGTCGACGACCGTTCGGCGGCTTCTAACCAGAAATTTTTCCCCGTAATCCTGTCATTTCGTCGGCATATAGACTTGCCTATAGACGATCGGTTTAGCGAAGAGTGGACTGATGATGGTGGTATCCGCCACCAAGTCCTGACTAACACTGCGATATGTTACGGTCCGTTCGATTCCATATGTTATGGTTCGTTCGTTTTCATCACGGAAAGTTAGAGAGACGGATTCGTCATTCGCTTTGGCCGACACGTCGAAAACAAACCCCTCCGTGAGCTTCCACTTTATCGGTTCTTCGCCTATCCAGACGGCGATAGGTGCTTTGGCATCGTACGCAATCCCCACTCGACTTCCTGCAGTCGAAATTCTTAGTCTACTTACCGCGACGGACTTGTGGAGCCTCTGGCGAACGCCAGGGCGCTTGTCGTCGGGAAGGTCGGCGGTAGCGTTGTCGATCGCTTGAAAGGCGTTGTCGCTCCGTTTATCGTCCAGAACATAGATGCCTGAAACCACAACTTGAACTGGACTCGCGGAGCCTGCGCTAGAGCTCAAGATCGCAGCGCCAATCGCCGCTGACAAAGTCCAATGACGCATCATGCACTCCTCAAATTCCGCTGCTCGCTGTGACGGGTATAGTGCCGATCCGACTTAGCGCATAGGTGCTGCCTTGGTTGTCGGATCGAGGTTTTTACTTCTGCTTGTTTGTAGTCGCACGGACTGGCCGGGGGGCTGGTTGTATCAGAGGGCCAAGCCTCGCGGCCGCAAACTCGATCTGCAAACTCGAAACCGGACCAGCCGCTTTCCAACAATGTCGGCCGTTCAGCCCGTTCGCAAATAGTGGTCGTCCGTCGGTTCACAACCTAGAGCCGGATGGCTGTAGCTTTACTGGCCACCCAAAACCTTCGATTCGAGCCCTTCGACTGGCTTCCTAGAGCGGCCTGCTCAGAATCTAAATCGTCATTGCGAGCGCAGCGAAGCAATCCAGCCTTTCCCCGCGCGGCACGCTGGATTGCTTCCCCCGGCTCAAGGCCGGGGTCGCAATGACGGAAGTGATGCAGAATTAACGTGCGATGCTGTAGCCAGTTGAAGGGCTCAAAACGAACGGGTCAACATAAAGCCATCAGGCGCTAACAACAGCGCTAACCCACCCGATACGGGCCATCGTCCCCCTTTGCACGCGGCGGGAATTTGTGCGATGAGCCGAGCATACCCGATATTCAGTTTTGGTTTGCAAGGAGTGCATTCATGGCCACCGCCCCCGAACTCGA
>JBBSCC010000170.1:0-6562 GCA_038250735.1 Sphingomonadales bacterium
GATGCCGAGTTGAAACGATTTTCAAAGGAAAAATCGCTGCGGTTCAACCTGGCCTATGCCGAAGGGTTTGAATCGATGACGAGCGCGGTATCGACGGTGCAGCTTGAATTGGGACTTTACGACCGCGTTGAAAGCCCGCTGGCAGATCTGGCGAAGTGGCACATCATGGAAGAGCTTGAACATCGCAGTGTCGCATTCGATGTGCTGCACGCGGTGGGCGCGGGCTATTTTTATCGGGTAAGCCACCAGATCTGGGCGCAATCGCATTATTTCAAATGGGTAAAGCGCTTTGCCAAGGTGCTGACCGATGCCGATCCGGCGCTGTTCGCTCGATACGACAGCGCGCCCGTTGTCGCCGCACGAAAGGCATTCAACAAAAATTACTGGAACAAGGCGCTGCCGCGCATTCTGGCCACGTATATGCCGGGATATGATCCGCGTAAGGTGTCGTTGCCCCGGCAATTTGATGAAGCGCAAGCGCGCTATTCCGGGCTGGCAGTAAGCTTTGGTCGGGTTTGAGGAGAGCGTTCCATGAATGATATGTCCCCGCCGCCAGTCGCACCGGCGATACCACCGGCGCTCGCCGAATTTGCGGCCAAAATCGCGGCGCGCCCGATTGTGCCGAACCATGCCGACGCCCACACGCTGCATGTCGGCATCGCGGAACTCCCTTGGCTGGAAGCCGGCGATGGCAGCGCGATTCAGCTGCTGCATGTCGATCTCAACCAGGGGATTTGGATCAGCAACACGCGCTTGCCCGCCGGGTACAGCGTGATCACGCATTTCCATTCGGGCCAGGTGTATGCGGTGACGCATCAGGGCCGCTGGTTTTATGCCGAAACGCCCGACGCGGTGAACAGCCCCGGATCGTATTTATATGAGCCCGCCGGTTCCACGCACACCCTGACAACGCCCACCGATCAGGAGGGCGACACCATTGTGTGGTTTGCGGTTCACGGCGCGAATATGAATCTGGATGCCGACGGCAAGATCGTGTCAATCGTCGATGCGCGGTCGATACTGGAAATTTACCGGGGCTATTGCGATGCGCTGGGGCTCGATTGTTCGAAGCTGATCGTGATTGGCGAATGATGCGCGCGGCGGTATTGCGCGACAAAGCGTTCACCGTTGAGGATCGGCCCATGCCGGTGCCCGGGCCGGGTCAGGTATTGCTGAAGACCCGGTTGTGCGGAATTTGTGGTTCTGACCTGCATCTCGCCAAGCATCTGGACGAGATTGTGAAGGCGGGCGAAGAATTGGGTGCGCCACCGCAGGACATGTCGAACGGCTTGATCCTGGGCCATGAATTCGTCGGCGAAATTGCGGCGTTCGGGCCTGACACCACGCAGGTCATGGCCATCGGCCAGCGTGTCGCTTCCGTCCCGTTTCTGTTCGACGGCGCTAGCCCGAAACCGATTGGCGCTTCGGTGGAAGCAAGCGGGGGCTATGCCGAATATATGCTGGCCAGCGAAATGCTGTTGCTGCGCGTGCCCGATGATTTGCCCGATGAAGCCGCAGCGCTTGTCGAACCCTTTGCGATTGGCGTGCATGCCGTGAACAAGGCGGGAATCGCTGCTGATGCCGCCGCCGCGATCATCCTGGGGTGCGGCCCGATTGGGCTGGCGGTGGCCGCTGTGCTGGCGATGCGCGGCTGCAAGACGATTATCGCGGGCGATTTCAGCCCCAAACGCCGCGAACTCGCCACCGCGATGGGCGCAACCCATGTGCTCCACCCCCGCGACGATGATCCGTATGCCGTGCTGGCAGCGGCGGCCCCGGGGCAGCCGGTGGTGATTTATGACTGCACGGGCGCGGCGGGTGTGCTCGGCCGCACGATAAAGGCCTGCCCGATCGGTGCGCGGATCGTCGTCGCTGGTATCGCGCCGGGGGAGGAATCGATCAGCCCCATGCTCGCCATTTCAAAAGAGCTGACGCTGCAGTTCGTGGTCTATTATACACCAGAGGAATTCGCCGAAACTTTGCAGGCGGTGGCGGATGGCAAGCTCGATTGGGCGCCGCTCGTCACCGGCACCATCGGCCTAGGAGAGGTTGGCGCGATGTTTGATGAACTTGCCGACCCCGAACGCCACGCCAAAGTGTTGATCGATCCCTGGCGCGCATGACAATGCAGCAGGGCATGTTGCACAACGGACCGCTGAATTTCCCGACCATTGAGCTGGGTGAGGGGCCGCCGGTGCTGCTGCTCCACGGCTTTCCCGATGGTCCCGGCACCTATGCAGAACAACTGCCTGCGCTGGCCGCCGCCGGATACCGCGCCATTGCGCCAACGATGCGGGGCTATGCGCCATCCGCACAGCCCGCCGATGGCGATTACCACGCCGTTCGGATGGCAGAGGATGTCGCCGCATGGGCCGCAGCACTTGGTGGGCGCGTCCATCTGATCGGGCATGATTGGGGGGCGAGTGTGGGCTTTGCCGCCGCGGCACTGGCACCCGAAGCCTTTGCGTCGTTCACCGCGATTGCCGTACCCAGCCCGGCGCGATTTGGCGCGCTGGTGATGAGTGATCCGGGGCAGCAGGCGCGATCTGACTACATCATGGCATTTCAATCGCCCGATGCCGATACGATGATTGCGGCAGATGACTTTGCTTATTTGAAGAAATTGTGGCGGCGCTGGTCGCCCGGATGGGCGATGCGCGCCGATGTTTTCGATGAACTTGATGCGATCTTCGCGCAACCGGGCGTGCCGACGGCGACTCTCGGCTGGTATCGGCAGGCGTTCGATGCCGTGTCGTCGGCAGGGCAGGCGACGCAAGCGTTGTTGATGCAGCCAACCCCGGTGCCAACCCTGGGGATTTGTGGTGAAGATGATGGCTGCATTTCGGCAGATATTTTTGTGCAGGCGATGCAGCCGGGCGACTTTACCGCAGCGCTGAAGGTAGAATGCATCCGTGGCGCCGGGCATTTCGTGCACCGGGAAAAGCCCGATCAGGTCAATAAACTTGTACTCGACTGGCTCGCCGCGCACCCGATTTGATCGGTTGTTTGGATGATGGTCCGCAAGCGCTTATCCGGCGGCAAAACGCGCCAGCCACGCCACAATTGCATCATCAAAGGCCTGAGGCTGATCAAGATGCGCACAGTGCCCGGCATTGGCGATGATGATCGTGTCCGCTGCATCATGCGTTGCGCCAAATGCTTTCCAACTCCGTTCGAGCCCGTTCTTATTGGTGTCGCTATCACCCCGGATCAGCAGCACGGGGCACGCCAAATGGAACGATGGATCGGGGCCCTCAGCCGTCATCAGCGCATTCGTCATTGCAATGAATTCGCGCTTGCCGATGCGGTCCACAAGGCTGCTGATGATGATGCGGGCAGAATTGGTGAGTGCACAGCGCTGGACGAACGCCGCCTTAATCGCGGGCCATGATTGCATTTTCAGGCCTGCTATCACCAACGGTGTCATTATCCGCATGCCGGGCATCGGCGCGACCACCAATGGCATGAAACAGCCATAGGCAATGATTGCCCGGCACAGCCCCGGTCGGCGATGCGCAACCAACTGGCCGACCATGCCGCCAAAGGAAAAGCCCAGCAGCACGGCATTGTCGATCTTCAGATGATCGATCAAACCTGTCAGCGCGTCGGCCATGATTGCAACGCTGAACTGCGGGGGCGCAGGCTGGCTTTCACCATGCCCAGGCATATCCCACAGCAAAATCCGCCAGTCCGCCGCGAGCCGCCGGGCGGTTGGCAGAAATTCGCTATGGTCGAGCGCCATGCCGTGACAGATGATAAGCCACGGCGCGCCAGCGGGGCCAATTACCCAGTAATGGAGCGCTGTACCCCCGAAAATGATCTGACAGGATTCGGTAAGTGGCGCCAATATCGGATTGGCGGGTGCGTTGAGCTGAGGGGGCTGGGACGGATCAGCCAAGGTCAAATCCGCCCCAGCCCCGATCAATATTTGGCGGTAAGCTGTACGCCAACGCGCCGAGGGTAAAGCGGCTGCTGCGTATTGACGGTGACGGCCGCCGGACCAAGATCGTTGAGAATGTTTTCTGCAAAAACATCGATTTTGAATATCTTGGTCTCAACCCCCAGCCGCGCCGCAAACTGGTTCAGATTTGCCGAAAACAGGCCAGAGCCTAGATCCTGCTGACGATCCCGATAGGAATAGCTGCTGTTGAAATTCAGTCGAAGGTTGTCGCTGAGCGGCGTTGAATAATTGGCACCAAGCGTAAAATTACCCAGCGGCACACCGGGCAATTGCCGGCCGTCGCGAGCCTGGGTCTGCGCTGCTGCAAGTGCAGGATTAACGCCCGCAAATTGCGAGCTGTTGATATTGCCTGATGCTTGAAGGGTAAGGCCCTTAAGTGGTGTTCTCCAGCTAGCCGTCAGCTCCACACCGTACAGCCGTGCATTGCCGCCGTTGACCGTCGATGGCAATCCAAATGGTGTGCTGAACGGAATCTGGATGTTCGTCCAATCGGTATAATATACCGCGCCATCGAGCAGCAGGGTGTTATCGGCCAGCTTGAGCTTTGTGCCGAGTTCATACGACCACAGGCTGTCGGGATTGAGAATGTTGCCAGCGGTAGACACGCCACTCAACTGCCCCAGGATTGACTGAACCGGCGTCTGGATCGTGCCGCTGCGGAAACCCCGTGCCGCGTTGAAATAGACTGTGGTGTTGCCGTTCGGTTTGTACGCCAGATTGAAGCGGGGGCTGACCGCGGTGAAGTTGCCATTGGTAGAGGCAAAGCCGAGCTGCGGCAGGATAAGCGGTAGCAGGGGCGCTGTGAACGCGCTTCCCGCCAGAATGCCGACAAGCAGGGGTGCGTTGGTGACACCGGAAGCCAGGCGATCGTCGTTGAAGTATCGAATGCCGAATAAAGGAACCAGTTTGCCATCAAACAGATCATAGGAAGCCTCACCAAAAACCGCGAAGTTTCGGGTCGTCAATGGTGCGCCGGCCGTTCCTAGATACTGTAGATTTCCGGCCAGCGCAGGAATGGTTACGCTGATATCGGACGTTATCGTTGCATCAGTATAAGTGCCGCCCAAAATCCACTTGAATGGGGATGATGTGTTTGAGACTAGGCGCAACTCCTCGTTGAAAGAGTTTGTACGGAATCGCGCCTCACTCCGCACACCGGCACCCACAACATCGTACTGAAGTTCGTGATTTGTGTACGATGTGCCGCTTTCAAGCGCGACGGGTCCAAGATCCCACTTGATCGAGGCGGAATAAAACGTAGCAGTCGTTCCAATATACGGATCGGTTACCGTGCCGGTGTCATACGCCGTCGGGGGATTGGCCAGCATGAGATTGTTGCCATATGCTTGCCGCGCATAAATATGCCAGATCGACGCATCAATGGTGAGGTTGTCGGCAGGCTTCAGATACAGTTTACCACGGACGTTATAGCTGTCCGTGCCGTTCACATCACGCAAGTTGACAGTTGGAATATCGGCGAAACCGCTCAACCGTTCATAGCCACCCGAAACGCGAAAACCCGCGACGTCGCTGGCGATCGGCACATTGACGGCGCCGTCCACGGCATAATTTGTTCCGCCACCGTCGGTGCCCGAAACTTCGCCCTGCAATTTACCAGACCATTTCTCGGTATTTGGCCGGGTCGTCACCAGCCGGATTGACCCGCCGAGCGCGCCATTGCCATACAGCGTTCCCTGCGGACCGCGTAACACCTCGACCCGCTCCAGATCGATCAACCGGGCAGGGGGCGCAAGCTGCAGGTTGGGGATGCTAAAGGCGATATCGTCGATATAATAACCCACAGTCGCATCGCCGACCGTGCCTGAACTGATGCCGCGGATCTGAATCGTTTCAAATCCTGGCCCGGTGCGTGACACGACGGATGCGCCGGGAATGGAATTGACCAACTGATCCAGTTCCTTGGTGCCGCGACGCTCAAGCTCGGCCCCGGTAATCGCCTGGATCGACTGGGGAACGTTAATCAGCGTTTGTTCGCGCTTTTGAGCGGTAACGACAATGTCGGCAGGATTGGCCTCATCATCAGCGGCGGCGGCATTACCGGCAGCGGGCGCGGCCTGGGCCAGCGACGCGCTTGGCGTCATCGCGACCAATGCCGCGAGTGAAACTCCCATCAGCGCAGTTGCGCGGTGCGGCGACATCATGATCACTATCCTCCCCAGCTTCTACGAGCACCCATTGGCGTCTCTCGGCAGAAACTAAACGAACGTTCAGTAATATGCAATAGTCGGCTGAACGAACGTATAGCTATTGGCCGGTGAAGGATCCGGGCCGCTTTTCCCGAAAGGCGGAAACGGCCTCTGCAAAATCCGCTGTCTTTGTTCCCAGCAGCCACTGATCGGCGTCTGCGTGCATGATGGCGGCGTCCATTGCCCCGGCCAAGGCGTTCACGCTGCGCTTGATCATCTGGACCGCGATGGGCGGCAGCGCTGCATAACGTTCCGCCATGGCCAATGCAGTTTCATCCAGCGCGGCGCGCGGGACCAGTGAATCGACAAACCCCCACGCCTCCAGCGTTACCGCCGGGATCAGATCACCCGACATCACCAGCCGCTTCGCCCGCGCCGGGCCGACGAGCCGAAC
>JBBSCC010000171.1:0-6562 GCA_038250735.1 Sphingomonadales bacterium
ATCCGTTCGCCCTGAGCGAAGTCGAAGGGCTCAGCCCGAACGGCGGGGACGGGAAGCTGAAGCGCAATCGACCTTAACCCTCGCCGCTAACCCGGCCCCTCACCCCTGAATAATCGCCGTCGATGGGTGGTGACGATCCATGAATCGCTTCACCATTTTCAGGTTGCGCGTGTTCGATCGGAAGAAGAAATCGGGCACCGCGCCGATCCACGGGATCAGGCCGAGCAGATAATCGATGCCGATATTGCCGGCCATGCGCGCCATATGCGTCTTGGTCATGCCCAGGTTGCGCGCTTCCCACATCATCCACCCGCCCATGGCGGCGGCAATCGTGGGGCCGGCGACCGGGATGAAATCAAGGATCACGTCCAGCCCCACTTTGCGGTTCAGGCCGGGAATGGTGACTAACCCTTCGAGCAGATGCTCCATGCTCTCAATGCGTTTGCGCACGGCGGCGGCGTCGCGCCCCAGCGGCAGGTGAGCGGCGAGCTTGCGGACCTGTTCGGGGTCCAGTCGCGTGGTTTGCTTTGCCATGGCCCCTATCTGCTTTCGTCGCGTAACTGGTTTAACGGATGCCAGGCGCGTGCGTTCCCTTGCCATTTACGCAGCCGCAGCGCGACCAGTGACCAGCGTAGCGGACGGGCGAGGGGGATGAAAGCCGCATCCTCGCTCAACAGGCTATCCGCCTCAGCGATACGCTGCGCGCGATCAGCAAGCGTATCGGCATCGCGGGCGGCATCAAGCGCGGTGATGGCATCCGCGCTACAGGGCTGGCACGCGGTGGCGAGATACCAGCGGGCACTGTCATAGGGTGCCACTGCGTCGATCAGGCGCAGATCGGCCGGTGCATCCAGCGACACCCGCTGCGGTTCAACGCCAATCGACCGAAATGCCGCCCCGACAAAGCCAAACAAAATTGTCGCGCCCGGGCCGCTGGGCAGCGCGATTCGCACGGTAAGGGGGCCATTATGACTCGCCTTCCAACGGCGTACCCTGCTCCGCGCGCCATCCTGCCGATCAGCAAGCGACAAGGCCGACCAACTGGCGAGCGAGGGGGCACGGGCGGAATCGAGCGTTTCGGGTAAAATCTGCTCGGTCATTTGCCAGCCGGGCGCAAAGGCTGACACCAGGGCTGCACGATCAATCGCCTGCGCCAGTGCTGCCCGATTGTCGGCGGTGGCCAAAAACCCCTCCCGATTGGTGATCGCCAGCCCGAATAGCCCCGCGGCTGGATCAAGCCGGAAATTGGCGGGCGCGATGGTGACGAATTGCAGCAGCGGCCAGTCAACAAAACTGCCCCCACTCACCAGATCCGATTGGCGTTCTGAAAAGCGCACGATCGCGCGGGCGGCGCGCTCGCCGATCAGATGGACTGATTGTTCGGGGCTCGGCGCTTCAATGTCGTCGCTGGCACTCCGCGCTGGATCAAAGGCCGGGTTCAGCAGCACGCCGTTCTTCCCGCTTGGGGCAATGCGAAACGGGCCGGTGCCGCCGCGTACCCGGTCACCCGCCAAGGCCAGTTCGGGTTGCGCGAACAGGTTCAGCAGATCAGGCCGGGGGTGCTTCAGCCGCACTTCGATAACCTGTGGCGTCATCTCCACAATTTCATCGATCGCGGTAAGATAGGGGCGCAGCGGATTACGCGACCGGCCCGCCAACTGACGACGAAGGCCGTCCACCACCTGACCCGCCGTTACCCGGCTGCCGTCGGTCCATTCGGCTTCGCGCAGGCGGAAAATATAGCTCATGCCGTTGTCGATCACGATCCAGCGTTCGGCAAGGCCTGGCGCGATCTGCCCGGCGGCGTCGAACCGCACAAGCCCCTGCGCCGCCGAATTGAGCAGCAAGCGCGTTGGCCCACTCAGCGCATTGCGCGCAGGATCAACCAGCACCGGGCGCGCGCCAATGGCGCTGACCACCACCGGCCCAACATCGCTGCGCTGGTTGCAGCCAGCCAGCAACGCCAGGGACAACGCCAGCAATGATCTGCGGATAGGGCGGGCAGCCATCATTGACCTTCTTTGCCACCAGCAGACGCGATACGCCACCGTGCTTGCTGCCGCTGGTTCAACGGGATGCCCCCCCGAAATGCGATTGATTATGCCCGGCGCGAAGCCGACCGAACCAATCGCATCGCTTACGCCATCATTTCAATCGCCACCGCCGTGGCCTCACCCCCGCCAATGCACAGGCTCGCCAGCCCGCGTTTGCCGCCGGTGGTTTGCAGCGCCGAGATCAACGTCGCCATGATCCGCGCGCCGCTCGCGCCAATCGGGTGGCCCAGCGCGCAGGCGCCGCCGTGGATGTTCACCACGTCATGCGACAGCCCCAGATCGCGCATCGCGATCATCGCGACGATGGCAAAGGCTTCGTTGACTTCAAACAGGTCGACATCGCTGGCCTGCCATCCCGCCTTTTCCAGTGCCTTGCGCATCGCAAACACCGGCGCGGTGGTGAACAAGGCGGGGGCGTGCGCGTGGCCTGCCGTGGCGACGATCCGCGCAATCGGGGTAAGGCCCAGCTTTTCCGCCACCGACAGCCGCGTCATCACCAGCGCCGCTGCCCCGTCTGATATCGACGATGCATTGGCGGCGGTAACGGTGCCGTCCTTTGAAAACGCCGGTTTCAGCGTGGGGATTTTGGCGGGATCGCCCTTTAGCGGCTGTTCGTCCTTGTCGACGGTCACGGTGCCCTTGCGGCCAGCGATTTCGACTGGCGTGATCTCGCGGTCGAACGCGCCGGAATCCTGCGCGGCTTTGGCGCGGGTGAGCGAGGCGATGGCGTAATCATCCTGTTGTGCGCGGGTGAACTGATAGTCGGCCGCAGTATCCTCAGCAAAATTGCCCATCAGCTTGCCGGGTTGATAGGCATCCTCCAGCCCGTCGAGATACATGTGATCCTTCAGCACATCATGGCCAATGCGCGCGCCGCTGCGGTGCTTTAGCGACAGATAGGGGGCATTCGTCATGCTCTCCATGCCGCCTGCAATCAGCAAGTCGACCGAGCCCGCTGCGAGCGCATCCGCCGCCATAATCGCGGCCTGCATGCCGCTGCCGCACATCTTGTTCACCGTTGTCGCCTCGATATGATCGGGCAGGCCGGCTTTCAGCGCGGCCTGGCGGGCAGGGGCTTGGCCGAGCCCGGCGGGCAACACGCATCCCATGTAAATCCGCTCGATCGCCGCACCCGAAAGGCCAGCGCGTTCGACCGCGCTGCCAACCGCTGCTGCTCCCAATTCAGTGGCGGAAGCCCCGGACAGCGCGCCCTGAAAGCTGCCCATTGGCGTGCGCGCATAGGAAACGATGACGACGGGATCATGCGAGGATTGGCTGGCCATGGGGGATGCTCCGGCGGGAAGGGTTATTGCCCGCGCGTTAGACCGGTGGTGGCGCGAATACAAATCGCCTATCGCCAAAAATCATGGACGACGCAGCCCTCTTTATCTTGTCGGCCCCGGCATGGTTGATGTCCGCCGGTCTGGCCGCATTGGGGGCGGTGTTTGGCAGCTTCATCGCCGCGCTGGTCGTGCGCTGGCCGCAGGGGCGATCGGTGATGGCGGGGCGATCGCACTGCGATGCGTGCGAGACTGTGCTGGAGCCGCATGAGTTGGTGCCGTTGATTAGCGCGCTGGCAAGCCGGGGGTGCTGCCGACACTGTCACGCGGCGATTGATCCGGTTCATTGGCAGATTGAGCTTGCCGGGTTGCTGATCGGGCTTTTGGCGGGGGTGCTGGTTGGCGGGACCGCTGCGCTGGCGGTGGCTGTATTTGGCTGGTTGCTGCTGGCGCTTGCCGCGCTGGACGTCACCGAATTCTGGCTGCCCGACCGGCTGACGATCACGTTGGCGCTGGCGGGGGTGGCCAGCGGGCTGCTGGGCATCGCGCCGCCGATGGAGGATCGTCTGATCGGCGGTCTTGCGGGCTATGCTGGTCTGTGGGCGGTGGGGGCAGGGTATAAGGCCTATCGTGGCCGCGAAGGGCTGGGCGGGGGCGATCCAAAATTGCTGGGTGCCATTGGGTTGTGGATCGGCTGGCGGTTATTGCCGATTACGTTGGTGCTGGCGGCAATGGCCGGGCTTGGGGTGGTGCTGTTCTGGCTGATCACCGGGCGCGGGGCACGGGCGGATGATCGGCTGCCGTTTGGTGCCCTGCTTGCAATCGCGGCTTACCCGACCGCGCTGGCTATGCTAATGTTTGGGCTATGAAGATCGCTTTATCCGTCCTGATGGCTGCCACGGCAACGCTGGCCGCTGCTGCGCAAACCGCGCCGCAAACGCCACCCGGCACGATGCCATCGATTGATGGCCTGCCGATTGGCACCATCCCGCGTCAGGAACTGCCCACGGGCAGTTGCGCGGCCTTCCTATGGTCGCAAACCCCCAGCCACGGCTTGATCATGATGATCAGCGCCAGCCCCGCCGGGGTGCGCTTTGCGCCGGGCGGGACGGTGACCGATCTGGTCAAGGTGGGGCAAACCGGCGAAGCGCAGTTCGGCCTTGCCACCACCACCGATTATGCCGGCGGCGATTACCGCGTGAGCGTGGACATGGACATCGTCAAACGCGGCGACCTGGTCGACGGCGCGGCGGTACCCAGCGCGACGGTGCGCGTTGACCAGGCGGGCAAGGACAGCGTGATCGTTGCGGCGGCGGGGATCATTGGCTGTGGGTGAGGGGTTCGGCCCCAAGCAACCGGCACCTGACCACCCTCTCCAAGCTTTGCTAGCCGCTAAAGCGGCAAGCGTCGCTATCCTCTCCCTCAAGGGAGAGGGGGAGATCAGCTATCGCTCAGTAGCGGACGATTCATTTTCCGTGTAGGCAGCGACGATGGGTGAAGTAGCTTTTATCCTTCTTGGATTAGTATCTTGGTTGCTCGCCTTCGCAGCACCTCCAGTGACAGCGTGGTGGTTCTGGAACAAAGCACCATTACGTTTTGGCTACTTATTACCGCCGATAGTCTACCTACCTCTGATATTCAGTATCCAGTGGCTCATTGTTCGAGTTATTTTCTTTGCTGCACACGATGAAGGTGATGGTCCACCGGGACTTGGTCTCGCATTGATCCCGGTAGCGTTGATCCTGATATTAACCGTTTCGGTGTACTACCTCGCCACGATGGCAAGAGCTGTTCGTATGCGGCGGAACGGCAGCTAACCACCCAATCCCGGTCATTCGATCAACGAGCACAACCACTCACCCCAATTCCCCCCGCCGCCTCTCCAGCCACCGGCGTTCCGCTTCGCCCGGCCCCAGCGCGAGCGCCGCATCATAGGCTTCGCGTGCCGCACCGTTCAGGCCCAGCCGCGATAGCAAGCCGGCGCGGACTGCATGATAGGGCAGGAAATTCGCCAACCCTGGCACGTCCAGCGCGTCAACTTCCTCCAGCGCCGCTTCGCGACCCACCACTTCGGCCAGCGCCACGGCGCGGTTCAGCCGGGTGATCACATCGTCGCGCACCGTCAGCAGCGCATCATAGATCGTCAGGATATTGGCCCAGGGCGGCGGCTCCGCCAGCGACGGGCGCGCGCACCATTCCGCGTGGAGCAGCGCCGCAACGACGCGCGGCGCGCGCGGGGCCAGCCGAGCGGCGGCGGCGAAATAGGCACGCCCTTGCGCGATTAATGCTGCATCCCAGCAGGCGGGGTCTTGCTCTGATAGCGGCACCATCCCGCCATCGGCATTGGTACGGGCGGGGCGGCGCGCCTCGGCAAAGCGCACCGTTGCGGCGAGCGCGAGCACCTCTGCTTCGGCGGGCATCATCGACGCCAGCGTGGCCGTAATGCTCAGCATCTCGCTGGCATAATCTGCATGGCGGCCGCTGCCTGCGCCATCGGCATGAGCATGGGCATAAGCGACCTCGATCGTGCTCAGCACAGCATCAAGCCGGTCTGGCCAGGCATCGGGGCCGGGCGTTTCGAACCGAATGCCGGCGACCGCAATCTTCTTTTTGGCGCGCACCAAGCGCTGGGCAAGCGTTGGCTCGCTGATCAGGAAAGCGCGGGCGATTTCTTCGGTGGTTAGGCCGCACACCAGCCGCAGCGTCAGCGCGGCGCGCGCCTCCGCGTGGATCGCCGGATGGCAGCAGACGAAGATCAACTGCAGCCGCGCATCGGGGATCAGGCGGGCATCGGCCATCATCAATTCCTCCGCCGTGGGCTCAGGCTCCGGTTCGGGCAACATCGCGGTTTCGCGGGTGCCCGCACGGCGCAGCTGATCAAGCGCAGCACGTTCTGCAACGCGGTAAAGCCAGCCCGCCGGATCGCGCGGCAATTCGCGCGACCAGGCAGACGCAGCGCGCGCGCAGCTTTCCGCAAAACACTCCTCAGCCAGATCAAGGTTGCGGAACCGGGCGGCCAGCGCGGCGATAATCCGCCCGCCCGCCGCCCGAAACACCGCATCAAGTGCGGCTGTGCTCACATTCCGGGCGGTGCCATAATCGGGCGAACCTCAATCGCGCCATCTGCCGCCAGCGGTACTTTCTTCGCGATGGCGATGGCGGCATCCAGATCAGCCGCCTCGATCATGTAGAAACCGCCCAGTTGTTCGCGGGTTTCGGCAAAGGGGC
>JBBSCC010000172.1:0-6494 GCA_038250735.1 Sphingomonadales bacterium
CCAGCGCAATTGTGCCACCGGCAATGATGGAGGATCGTCGTGACAACATCGTGCTTATCCTTTTTGTCAGGCAACCGTCTTGAACAGGGTGAAGCCCGGGGGCAAGCGTTTCGGCACCACGCCGCCGCGAACGCCCTCAATCACCGCGATTGCCTGCGCCAGATCGCGTTGGGCATAGGGTTTGCCCAGCCAACCGTCGGCGAGCGACTGCGCCTCCGGCGGACAATCGCCGGTGACAAACAGCACGGCGATACCGGCGGCGATGGCTGCTTTGGCCACATCAACGCCGCTGCCATCGGCCAGGCTGATATCGGCAAGCACCAGATCAATGACCGTTCCCGCACCAATCAACGCCAAGGCGGCGTCGACCCGGTCAACCGTAGCGACAACATCAAAACCTTCATCTCGCAGGAAATATTCGGTCTCGAACGCAACCAGCGGTTCATCTTCAACGATCAGCAATCGGTTGAACAACCGCCTTTTGCGAGTGAACAAAGCCACATTACGCCTCCCGGTGGCAAAGCGCCCCGTGGCTGCCCCTTATCCAGTACACAACGCATGTGCGCGCATTTTTTTGCATCATCGATTTAAATAGCTGTATCAGCGACGCCATGCCCCCAGCCAAAACCGAAACGCCACCTGCTGAAGTCCAGCGCGACGGCAACCGCATCGCCAAATTGCTTGCCCGCGCTGGCATCGCATCTCGCCGCGAGATCGAGCGCATGATCACCGATGGCCGCGTGGCAATCGACGGCAAAGTGATCGACACACCGGCCACAATCCTTACCTCGCTGCGCGGGGTGACGGTGGACGGCAATCCGGTTCAGGCCCCCGCGCCCGCCCGGCTCTTCCTGTACCACAAGCCCAGCGGGTTATTGGTGACCGAACGCGATCCCGCCGGTCGGCCGACCATCTATGACAAATTACCCAGCGACTTGCCCCGGCTCGTCCCTGTCGGTCGGCTCGATCTGAATACCGAGGGGTTGCTGCTGCTCACCACCGACGGCGAGCTGAAACGCCAGCTTGAGCTGCCTTCAACCGGGGTGGAACGTGCCTATCGCGCGCGGGCATACGGCACCGTCAGCCAGGCACAGTTGGAGGATTTGATCCACGGCATTGAGATTGAGGGCGTGCGATACGGCGCGATCAACGCCAATCTCGAACGGCGGACCGGTGCCAATGTGTGGATTGAAATGATCCTGACCGAGGGCAAAAACCGTGAAGTGCGCCGGGTGCTCGAATTTCTGGGGCTGAAGGTTTCACGGCTGATCCGCACGCGCTATGGCCCGTTCCTGTTGGGTGATCTTGCCCCCGGCGAATTTGGCGAGGTTCGCCAGCATGATGTGGTCGCGTTTCGGCGCGATCCCACCCGCAACCCGCCGCCCGAACATACCAAGGCACCGCCGTCACGTAGCCGGGGGGAGCGCACATCAGCACCGGCACGCGCCGATCGTCCGGCCCGCGCGCCCAAGCCCGGCCCTGACGCGGCTGAACCGCGCAAGGCACCGCGCGTCGTTGCCGCCATCAAACCCAAGCGCTTCTATGACGCCAAGGGAAAGGGCGGCGTTACCCCCGTCAAGCCCGTGCGGGCCAATAGCCGCAGCGAAACCAGTTCGCGCGCGCGCCGCACCGCGACTGATCCCCGGCGGAAGGATGCCGCGCGCGATAGCGGGTTTATCGACAAGCCGCGCGGACCATCCCCGGATCGCGCACCGGGTAATATGCGCGGCGGCCGCCCCTCCAAACCCGGTGGCGCTGGCAAGCCCCGCCCACCCCGGACGAGGCGCTAAACGATGCGGATCATTGCTGGCCAGTGGCGCGGCCGTCCCATCGTCGCGCCAAAGGGCGATGCCACCCGCCCCACCGCCGATCGCACCCGTGAAGGGCTGTTCTCGATGCTGATCAGCCGGATAGGCAGCTTTGAGGGGCTGGCCGTGGCCGATCTGTTCGCAGGATCAGGCGCGCTGGGGCTTGAGGCTATGTCGCGCGGCGCGGCATCGTGCCTGTTCGTCGAACAGGACCGCCCTGCCGTGGATGCACTGCGCGCCAACCTAGCCAAACTGGGTGCCGCCGCCGACGTGCGTGCGGTATCGGTTTTGTCGCTCGGCAAAGCACCCGCGCCGCTCAACGTGGTGATGATGGACCCACCTTACGGATCAGGCGCGGGATCAGTCGCGCTAGACAAGCTGGCGCGGCTCGGCTGGGTTAGCCCGGCAAGCTGGATCAGCATTGAAACTGCCTTCAACGAGCCTGTGACGGTTGCCGGGTTTGAGATCGATGCCGAGCGCAATTACGGCAAGGCGCGGATCACGCTGTTGCGTCAGGTGGTGGGCTAAGCCGACCGCCGCACCAGCATTACCCCGCCTAGGCTAAGCGCCGCCGCAACCACCAGATATGCGCCAACCAGCGCCAGTCCGCCCTGCACCGCTAGCGCCTGCGCAATGATCGGGGCCAGCGCGCCGCCAATGATCCCGCCCAGATTGAAGGTCAGCGACACACCGGTATAGCGCACCCCGGCCCCAAACAACGACGGCAGCCATGCCCCCAAGGGCCCATAGGCAAAGCCCATCGCAAACAGGGCGAACGACAGCCAAAGCCACACGATGATCAGCGAGGCCGCGCCCAGCATCGGCCCCATCGTCAAACCCGCCACCACAGCCCCCGCAAAGCCCCAACGCAGCATTGCCGGGGTGCCAAACCGGTCTGATAAAGTACAGGACAGTATAACCCCTGCCGCCAGAAAGGGGATGGCGAGCAGTTCCACAATAAGGAACGACTGGCGCGAATGGCCAAGCGTGGTGGTGCCGTACCCAAGCGCAAAAGCGGTCGCGATATAGAATAGCGCGAAGCATGCGATCACACCAAAAGTGCCTGCCAGCGTGCTACGCAAATCATGCCGAACCAATTGAGCGATAGGCACCTTGAGCAACGTGCCATGGGCTGCGGCCTCGGCAAAGGCAGGGGTTTCGGTCAGCTTCAGACGCACCCATAGCCCAACAAACACCAGTGCCGCGCTCGCCAAGAACGGCAGGCGCCAGCCCCAGGCCCGGAACTGATCGTCGGTCATCGTCAGGCCCAGAATCAGGAAGAACCCATTTGCCGCAATAAATCCAATCGGCGCGCCAAGCGGCGGGAACATGCCGAACCGACCAGCCCAGCCCGGCGGTGCGTTCTCCACTGCCAGCAAGGATGCACCGCCCCATTCTCCGCCCAGTCCAAGTCCCTGCCCGAACCGCAACAGGCAAAGGATCACCGGAGCAGCCCAGCCGATTTGCGCATAGGTGGGCAGAAAAGCGATCAGCACCGTTGATCCACCCATGAGCAACAGCGATGCAACCAACGTCGATTTGCGCCCCACCCGATCCCCAAAATGGCCAAAAATCGCTGCCCCCACCGGTCGCGCGACAAACGCCAGCCCAAAACTGGCATAGGACAGCAGCAATTGCGCTGCGGCATTCTCCGCGGGGAAGAACAATGGTCCAAAAACCAGTGCCGCAGCGGTGGCGTAGATGTAGAAATCATAGAATTCGATCGACGTGCCAACCAGGCTGGCAGTGAGCACGCGGCGATGCGCGATGAGTGGATTGGCGGTCGAATGGTTGAGGGTTGTGGCGGTCATGCGACCTTCATAACCTTCCGATCAAGCTTGTCGACGCCAAGCCATTCCGGTTCAGGCAGTGCCTAGCGCCCGCAGCACCGTAAGGAACAACCAATACAACCCGCCCGACAGCGCCATCACCGCCGGCAAAGTCAAAACCCAAGCCAGCGCCATGTTGCGCAGCGTTGCGCCCTGCAGGCCAGCACCGCTTGCAACGGTGGCCCCCGCCACCCCGCTTGACAGGATGTGCGTCGTCGAAACTGAAACGGCAAAGCGGTCAGCCAACAGGATCGTCATCGCAGCCACCACCTCAGCTGCAGCACCCATGCCATAGGTCATATGGGTCTTGCCGATCTTTTCGCCCACCGTCACCACGATGCGCTTCCAGCCCACCATCGTGCCGAGCCCCAACGCAATCGCCACTGCAACCTTTACCCAGGTGGGGATGAAGCGGGTGCTGTCTTCCAACCCGTGCTGGAACGCGCCAATCGTCTTGCGGCTCGCATCGTCAAAATTGGCAGTTGCCGCCTTGGCCTTCAGGGCCAGCTTTGAGGTATCAAGGGCCAGGTACATGTCATTGCGCAAACCCGATGTCGCCGCCGATGGCACATTGGCAAGCGATCCATAGCGCATCAGTTGCTCGCCAATACCCTGCGAAACTGTGCTGATCGCGGCATAGACCACAGGGTCGCTCGCCGATTTGGTCTTGAGTGCGCTTGCCAGCACGTCGCGGGCGGTCGCGCCGTCAACGGTCGCCGTGCCCGCCTTTTCGCGAAACACCGCAGCAGCATCATTCGCCTGCTGAACAAAAGCAGGAGTCGAATCAGCGGGCAAACCCCGGTTCAGCGCATAAGCAGTCGGCGCGCAGCCGATCAGGATCAGCATGATCAAACCCATGCCCTTTTGCCCATCATTGCTGCCATGGGCGAACGACACCGCGGTGCAGGTCAAGATCAGCAATGCGCGAATGCCGCGCGGGGGCGGCTCATTTGTCGCGGGCTTGGCGTAAAGCTTGGGGTTCCGCAGCACCAGCTTCATCGCGAACAGCAGCGCCATCGCCCCGAAGAAGCCGATAACTGGTGCCAACGCCAGGCCCGTCAGCGTCTTTTGCGCCTGGCCCCAGTCAACGCCTGATGTGCCGCCGGTGCCTGTTGACAGCAACTGATTGGCAAAACCGACGCCAAGTATCGACCCGATCAGCGCATGGCTCGATGAATTAGGCAGCCCGACATACCAGGTCGCGATGTTCCACAGGATCGCCGCGAGCAGCAGCGCAAAAATCATCGCGAAACCAGCATCGCTGCCAACATTCAGGATCAATTCCACCGGCAACAGCGCGACAATCGAATAGGCCACCGCACCGCTGGACAACAACACGCCCAGCAAATTGAAAAAACCCGACCAGACGACGGCGACCTGTGCCGGCATAGAATTGGTGTAAATCACGGTCGCCACCGCGTTGGCGGTATCGTGGAATCCATTCACGAATTCAAAGCCAAGCGCGATCAGCAATGCCGTGCCGAGCAACATGATCGTCACCAACGCGAGCGTTTCGCCAACCTGCGCCGTTTCCGTGGCAATGCTGTATACGGCAAAGCCGAGCCCGCCGATGATCGTCAAGATAAAGAGCCACTGGCCAATCGGGTTAACCGAGCCGTCGAGCGCAGGCCTATCCAGGCCGGTCGGTTCGGGTAACCCGCCCGAGGGAAACGATTGCGAGGCCATGATTGCTCTGGTGACGTGTTAGTGTGTCAGATGGATGACAATCAGGCGCAATAGCTGGTTCGAGCGCCTGATCAAGCGCTGTCCACTCCGCCTGTCAGTGCGCGCCTCACCCCGCGAGGACCGCCGCCATTGCCGGCATCACCGCCTGCAGTCCCTTTACCGGACGGATCATGACGCGAAAGCTGGTGATCTTGTCAGCATCATTCCAGTGAATGATGTCGACGCCGTTGACCTGGATACCGTCCAAATCCAGCTCAAATTCCAGCACGGCGGAATTGGCCCCCACCCATTCCTCCACATAGCGAAAACTGGGCACCCCCAACACCTTTTGCGCAGCCGTCAGATATTTGATCGTGATTGCCTTGCCAATTTGCGGTGTGTGCACGGCGGGCGACCGGAACACGCAATCTTCGGCAATCAAGCCATCAAGCCCACGTGGATCGCGAGCGTCCATCAGCGCGTGCCAGTGTTCTATTGCTGCCGCCATCGCGATTCCCCCTGATTGATTGCGGATAACGCTATCACCTCCAACCGACAGCACAAGCGCGCTTGCCCCTTTTGCCCGCGTTCCCTACCTGTTCACTGATGACCCTGCCCGCCCACAGCCCCCAAGATCCCCCGTATCTGCGCACGCTGAACGCGCCGCAGCGTGAAGCCGTGCTGACGACCGATGGCCCCGTATTGGTGCTGGCAGGTGCTGGCACGGGCAAGACGGCGGCGCTGACGGCGCGACTCGCGCATTTGCTGTACACGCGCAAAGCCTATCCATCGGAAATCCTGTCAGTCACTTTCACCAACAAGGCTGCGCGCGAGATGCGCCACCGTGTTCACGCGATTGTGGGCGATGTGGTGGAGGGGATGCCGTGGTTGGGCACGTTCCACGCGATCGGCGCAAAGATGCTGCGCCGCCATGCCGAACTGGTCGGGCTGCAATCAAACTTCACGATATTGGATACCGATGATCAATTGCGGCTGATGAAACAGCTGATCATAGCCGCCGACATTGATGAGAAACGCTGGCCCGCCCGCATGCTCGCCTCGATGATCGATTCGTGGAAAAACCGCGCGATGACGCCCGACCGCGTGCCCTCATCTGAAGCGTCGGCCTACAACAACCGCGGCACCGAGCTTTACGAGCAGTATCAGGCACGGTTGCGCAGCCTGAACGCCA
>JBBSCC010000173.1:0-6480 GCA_038250735.1 Sphingomonadales bacterium
GGCGCGGGCGATGCGCAGCAGATCGCGTTTGATCAGTTCGAAGCAGCCGATAACATGACCGACCGGCAGGGCGCGTTGATCACGCTCGTCAACGGCCAGTCAAACACCCGCGTGGCAGCACTCGACATCTTTTATAATCGCTATTCGGATAATCCGCTGGTGCTTGATAAATGGTTTTCGACGCAGGCGCTGTCGAGCCGTGAGGATACGCCCGATAGCGTGTTCGATCTGGCGCATCACCGCGATTTTACCCTCGCCAACCCTAACCGTGCACGGGCACTGGTGGGGGCGTTCAGCGTCAACCAGCGCGCATTTCACGCAGCAGACGGGCGTGGATATCGGTTTGTCGCGGATCAGTTGATCGCACTTGATAAGCTGAACCCGCAAACAGCGGCAAAGCTGGTGCCGCCACTGGGCCGCTGGAAACGCTTCAACCCCGAACGTGCGGCGTTGATGCGGGCAGAGCTCGAACGAATTCTGGCGGTGCCCGGTGTGTCCCGCGACATGACCGAACAGGCATCGCGCAGCCTTGACGCGTAAGCGCGGGGCTGGCTAGAAATTGTACCCATGGCTACGCACTTCGAAGTTCGGATATTCACCAACCGGATGATTGTCCGCAATGTTGCCACGGGCCAGTCAATCGCCCGCGCGGCGACGCGCCCCTTTTCCTCATCCCGGTTGCTTATCGGCGATCTGGATGCAGCAGAACAGGTGCTGGGCGAAATCATAAAGGAAATGGCGGGCTGGCGGCGGTTCTTGCAGCCTGCGGGCAGCATCAGCTTTATTGCCATGGAGCAATGCGCTGGGGGATTATGCCCGGTGGAAGCCCAGTTGCTATGCGATCTGGCCGTCCGGGTTGGCGTCAACAAGGCAGATATAAGCTCGGTCGCCTGACGTCAGAACAATCTTCCGCCATTGGGCAGCGCGGTGCTCGGGCGGACCAGCACCACTTTTCCCGCCGCATCGGGAAAGCCAAGCGTCAGCACTTCGGACATGAATTTGCCAATCTGGCGCGGCGGAAAGTTGACGACGGCGGCCACCTGCGTGCCGGGCAGATCATTAATCGCGTAATATTCGGTAATCTGGGCTGAGCTTTTGCGGGTGCCAATGACGGGGCCGAAATCGATCAGCAGCTTGTATGCCGGCTTGCGCGCCTCCGGAAAAGGCTCGGCTGACACGATGGTGCCGACGCGGATGTCGACCTTCAGAAAATCATCGAAGCTGATCAGTTCGCCTGGAGGCGCCGCCGGATCATGTTCGGCGTGCATCAAAAATCAAAATCAACGTCATCATAATGGGCGGGCGGGGCGATGCCCTCCATCCGCTCTGACAGCAGCGGGCGAAAGCTCGGGCGGCTTTTCAGCCCGCGATACCAGCGCGCGGTCTGTTCATGCCCCTTCCAGTCGATACCGCCCAGATAATCAGCGACGGAAATTTGCGCCGCCGCCGCCAGATCGGCCAGCCCCATCGTCGCGCCGCCCAGCCAGGTGCGGTGATCGAGCAGGAAATCAGTGTAATCAAGATGGCCGACCGCCGCCTTCATCGCCTCGCGCAGCAACCGCGCATCGGGTGCGGCGCGGTGGACGATCCGCTTTTCCATCCGCTCAAGCAGCAACGGCGCGGTGATATCGCGGTAAAATTGCGTATCGAACCACGCGACCAAGCGCCGCGTTTCGGCGCGGTTGGTGGCTGTTCCGGCAATCATTGCGGCCTTATCGACCGTTTCTTCCATATATTCGCAGATCGCCATCGAATCGATCAGCACGATCGACCGGTTTGGCTCCACCATCACCGGGGTTTGCCCGGCGGGGTTCATGTCCAGAAATTCGTCGCGCCGCACCCAGGGTGATTCACGGACAAGATCATAGCCCACGCCCTTTTCACCGAGCAGCAGGCGCACCTTGCGCGAAAACGGGCAGAGCGGGAATTGATAGAGTTGCCACATATGGGAGACTCTTAGCGACCCTGCCCGCTTCGTAAAGCGCCGCTATTCGGCAGCGACCAATTCAAGGCTGTCATTGATCGGATAAGCAAGCCGGGTGAGCATTTCGCGGGGCACAATTTGCCAGAAATGGCCGCTGATCCGATCCCAATCATCAAGCAACGCGCCCGACCATTTACTGTCGGTTGCATCATGATGCGCGCGGATCAGGGTGAGCAGCGCCGATTCCCAGTGGCGCGATGCCAGCCGGTTCCAGGTGATGCTTTCACCATTGGCACGCTGGGGGAATTGGCCGTCGGGATCGTAAACAAACGCCATGCCCCCGCTCATGCCCGCGCCAAAATTGCCGCCAACCTCTCCCAGCACCACTGCGACACCGCCGGTCATATATTCGCAGCCATTGGCCCCGCAGCCTTCAACCACCACATTCGCGCCGGAATTGCGCACGGCAAAGCGCTCACCGGCTTGCCCCGCTGCGTAAAGCTGGCCCGATGTGGCACCGTAAAGCACGGTGTTGCCGATGATCGTGTTGCGCTGGCTGACCAGGTTGGAGCTGACCACGGGCCGCACCGCGATAATCCCGCCCGACAGCCCCTTGCCGACATAATCATTGGCGTCGCCAAATACTTCGATGGTGATCCCCTTGCACAGGAACGCCCCCAGCGACTGCCCGGCCGATCCGCGCAGGCGGACATGAACATGCCCATCCGCCAGTTTCGACATGCCAAAGGTGCGGGTGATCTCGCTCGACAGGCGCGTGCCGACCGCGCGGTGGGTGTTGCGCACCGAATAGGTCAGCTGCATCTTCTCCCCGCGCGAAAACACGGCGGCTGCATCGCGGATCATCTGCGCATCCAGGCTGTCGGGCACTTCGTTGCGCCAGGTTTTCAGGCTGAAGCGGCGTTCGTCGTCCGCTGCGTCAACCTTTGCAAGGATGGGGTTCAAGTCGAGATCGTCGAGATGTTCGGCCCCCCGGCTGACCTGGCGGAGCAGCTCGGTACGCCCAATCACCTCGTCCAGGCTGCGGAAACCGAGCTTGGCGAGAATATCGCGGACTTCCTCAGCAATGAAGGTCATCAGGTTGATCACCTTTTCAGGCGAACCGCCAAATTTCTCGCGCAACCGCTCGTCCTGCGTACACACGCCGACCGGGCAGGTGTTTGAATGGCACTGGCGCACCATGATGCACCCCATCGCGACAAGGCTGAGCGTGCCGATGCCGAACTCCTCCGCGCCCAAAATCGCGGCGATCACGATATCGCGCCCGGTGCGCAAGCCACCATCGGTGCGCAGCTTGATGCGGTGGCGCAGCCCGTTGAGGGTCAGCACCTGATTAACCTCTGATAGGCCCATTTCCCACGGCGTGCCTGCATATTTGATGCTGGTTTGCGGCGATGCGCCTGTGCCGCCGACATTGCCCGACACCAAAATCACATCAGCGTGCGCCTTGGCGACGCCCGCCGCGACGGTGCCGATGCCTGCCGAACTGACCAGCTTCACACATACCCGCGCGCGCGGATTAATCTGTTTCAGATCATAGATAAGCTGCGCCAAATCCTCGATGGAATAAATGTCGTGGTGCGGCGGCGGGCTGATCAGCGATACGCCCGGAGTTGCGTGGCGCAACTTGGCGATGAACTCGGTCACCTTGAAGCCGGGCAGCTGGCCCCCCTCGCCGGGCTTGGCCCCCTGCGCGACCTTGATCTCAATCTCGTCGCACGCATTCAGATATTCTGCTGTCACGCCAAACCGGCCCGATGCGATCTGCTTGATGACGGAGTTGGCGTTATCGCCATTGTCATAGGGGGTGTAGCGCGACGGATCTTCGCCGCCCTCGCCCGACACGGCCTTTGCGCCGATGCGGTTCATCGCGATGGCCAGCGTTTCATGCGCTTCGGGGCTTAACGCGCCCAGCGACATGCCGGGCGTGACAAAGCGTTTGCGGATTTCGGTAATCGCCTCAACCTGATCAACGGCGATTGCTTCTGCCGGGAAGTTGAACTGGAGCAGATCGCGCAGATACACCGGCGGCAAATCGGCCACCCCGCGGGAGAATTGCAGATAGGTTGAATAGCTGTCGGTGGCGACGGCGGTTTGCAACAGGTGCATCAGCGGTGCCGAATAGGCGTGCGTTTCACTGCCCAATCGCTGGCGATAAAATCCGCCGATCGGCAGTGTCGTCACCGGGCTGTCAAACGCGGCATCGTGGCGCAGCATCGCGCTAAGGTGGAGTGAGGCATAGCCTTCGCCCGATATTTTGGCGGGCATGCCGGGGAACAGATCATTCACCAGGCTGCGCGACAGGCCGACCGCTTCGAAATTATAGCCGCCCCGATAGCTGGAGATCACCGCGATCCCCATTTTCGACATGATCTTCAAGATGCCTTCGTCAATCGCGGTCTGATGCCGCTTCAGGCAATCGGCAAGGCTCAGGTCGCCAAACAACCCGCGCGCGTGCCGTTCTGCAATCGCCGCTTCGGCCAGATAGGCGTTTACGGTGGTGGCGCCCACGCCGATCAGCACGGCATAATAATGCGTGTCGAGGCATTCGGCGGTGCGGATGTTGACGCTCGCATAGGATCGCAACCCCTTGCGGACCAAATGTGTGTGTACTGCCGCTGCCGCCAGCACGCCCGCAATCGCTACCCGCCCCGGTCCAACATTTTCGTCGGACAAGAACAAGTCGCTATGCCCCATCCGCACGGCTTCCTCTGCCTGTTGGCGGATGCGCTGGATGGCGGTGCGCAATGTCTCTGCCCCGCCGCCGGTTTCGAACGTGCAATCAATATCAGCAGATTGCGCGCCGAAATGCGCCTTTAGCCGATCCCAATTGGCGCAGGTGAGCACCGGTGAATCGAGCACCAGCACCGCGCTTTCGGCCCCATCCAGATCAAGGATGTTGGCAAGGTTCCCAAAGCGCGTCTTCAGCGTCATCACCTGGCGCTCCCGCAAGGCGTCGATTGGCGGGTTGGTGACCTGGCTGAAATTCTGGCGAAAGAACTGGCTGATCAGCCGTGGCTTGTCGGAAATAACGGCCAGCGGCGTATCGTCGCCCATTGATCCGATTGCTTCCTTTGCGCCCTCCACCATCGGGGCCAGGATCAGCTCCATGTCCTCCATCGTCTGCCCGGCCGCGATCTGGCGACGGATCAGCTCGGCGCGCGGATAGCTGTGCACAGGTGCACCCGGCACCACCGGCAGGTCGTCAAGCCCGATGAACTTCCCGATCATGCTGGCATAATCGACTTCATTCGCGATCCGGTCCTTCACGGCGCGGTCGTTCAGTACCAGCCCCTCGTCCAGGTCGATGGCGATCATCTGGCCCGGCCCCAGCCGCCCCTTTTCGATAATCGTCGTTTCCGGCACCACCACCATGCCGCTTTCCGAACCGACGATCAGCAGGCCGTCATCCGTGCGGGTATAGCGAAGCGGGCGCAGCGCGTTGCGGTCCATACCGGCAACGGCCCAGCGGCCATCGGTCATCGCGAGCGCGGCGGGGCCGTCCCATGGCTCCATCACGCTGGCGAGATATTCGTACATCGCCAGATGCGCAGGGGGCATTTCGCTATTGGCCTGCCACGCCTCTGGCACCAGCATCAGCTTGGCGGTGGGCGCATCGCGGCCCGACCGGCAAATCGCCTCAAACGTGGCATCCAGCGCGGCGGTGTCACTGGCACCTGCCGGGATAACGGGCTTGATGTCCTCTGAATGCTCGCCGAATGCCAGGCTCGCCATCTTGATCTCGTGGCTCAGCATCCAGTTCTTGTTTCCGCGGATCGTGTTGATCTCGCCATTATGCGCCAGGCAGCGGAACGGCTGGGCCAGCCACCATTGCGGGAAGGTGTTGGTCGAATAACGCTGGTGGAAAATCGCCACTCGACTTTCAAAGCGCAGGTCGCGCAAATCGGGATAGAATACCGACAGGCTCTCCGCCAGAAACAGTCCCTTGTAGATGATCGACCGGCAGCTGAGCGAACAGACGTAGAAACCCTGAATTTGCGCCGCAATCACGCGCTTTTCGATCCGGCGGCGGACCAGATAGAGGTTCTTTTCAAACTCGGCGGCGGTCTGCTGATCGGGCATCGGCCCGGCGATCATGATCTGCTCAATCTCTGGCCGGGTGGACTGGGCTTTTGGCCCGATCACCGACACATCAACCGGCACCTGCCGCCAGCCATAGATGGTATAGCCTTCCTCGATAATCGCGCTTTCCACGATCGTCCGGCACGCTTCCTGTGCCGACAAATCGGTGCGCGGCAGGAAAATCATCCCCACCGCCAGCCGGTTCGGCATGGGCCGGTGGCCCGATAGCGCCACGGCATCTTCAAAAAACGCGGTCGGCAAATCGACGTGAAGGCCAGCGCCATCGCCCGTCTTGCCATCGGCATCCACCGCGCCCCGGTGCCACACCGCCTTCAACGCATCGATGGCCGATTGCACCACGCGGCGCGACGGTTTGCCATCGGTCGCCGCGACCAGGCCAACGCCGCAGGCATCGGATTCCATATCGGGGCGGTACATGCCGTGTTCGGCAAGAC
>JBBSCC010000174.1:0-6456 GCA_038250735.1 Sphingomonadales bacterium
AACGCTGGCCCGCGCGGCAGTTAGGCGGAATCATCGATGGCTGGAAGAACAAAGGGCTGACCCCGCAGGACATCGACGCGGGTGAAAGCGAACTCTACGCCAATGGCCGCGGCAAGGAGATGTACGCCGCCTATCAGGCGCGGCTGATCGCGCTGAACGCCTGTGATTTTGGTGATCTGCTGCTCCACGTGCTGACGATCCTGAAGCGTGATCGCGAGGTGTTGACGCAATATCAGCAGCGGTTCCGCTATATCATGGTCGACGAATATCAGGATACCAACAGCGTCCAGTATCTGTGGCTTCGTCTGCTGGCACAGGAGCGCAAGAACATCTGCTGCGTGGGCGATGACGACCAGTCGATCTATTCATGGCGCGGCGCGCAGGTGGAAAATATCCTGAAGTTTGAAAAGGATTTTCCGGGCGCAAAGGTGATCAAGCTCGAACAAAATTATCGCAGCACGCCGCATATTCTGGCGGCAGCTTCCGGCGTGATCGCCAATAACAGCGGGCGGCTGGGCAAGACATTGTGGACCGACGAGCAGCAGGGCGAGAAGGTGAAAGTGCTCGGCGTGTGGGATGGCCCCGAGGAGGCGCGCCGGGTTGGTGAGGAGATCGAGATTGCGCAACGGGGCGGCAAATCGCTCGACCACGTCGCCATTCTGGTCCGCGCACAGCATCAGACCCGCGAATTTGAGGACCGGTTCATTGCGATCGGCATGCCTTACCGGATCGTCGGCGGTTTCCGTTTCTACGAACGGGCCGAAATTCGCGATGCGCTGGCTTATCTGCGCATCGTCAGCCAGCCCGCCGACGATCTGGCGTTTGAACGGATCGTCAACGTGCCCAAACGCGGTCTGGGCGACAAGGCGGTGCAGCGCGTGCATCAACTCGCGCGCGCGCAGGGCGTGCCGCTCAGTATCGCCGCCGCGCGCATTCTGGATACCGATGAGCTGACCCCGCAGGCGCGGCGCTCGCTTGGAAATTTCGTGATCGACGTCGCCCGCTGGCGGCAAATGGCGGCGGATTTGCCGCACCCCGAACTCGCCCGGCAAATCCTGGATGAAAGCGGTTATACCGCCGTGCTTCAGGCCGAAAAATCAACCGAGGCGTCGGGGCGGTTGGAAAACCTGTCCGAACTGGTCCGCGCGATGGAGGAATATGAAACGCTGGGCGCGTTCCTTGAGCATGTCAGCCTGGTGATGGACAACGAGGCGCAGGTCGAAGAGGCGAAGGTGACGATCATGACGATCCACGCTGCCAAGGGGCTTGAGTACGACACGGCGTTTCTGGTCGGCTGGGAAGAGGGGCTGTTCCCGTCGCAGCGCGCTATTGACGAGGGCGGCAATGCATCGCTGGAGGAGGAGCGCCGCCTGGCCTATGTCGCGATCACGCGTGCGCGCCGCCGCGCGATCATCCTCCACGCCGCCAACCGCCGCATTTACGGGCAATGGACGTCAAGCATCCCCAGCCGCTTCGTCGGCGAACTGCCCCCAGCGCATATTGATATTGAAACCAGCATGGTCGGCGGCGAAAGCCTGTGGCGCGCCAACTGGTCAGAGCGCGCCGATCCGTTTGCTGATGTCGCGCGCGGCACGGGGCGCGGGCCTGGCTGGCAACGCGCAGCGGGCACGGGATCCAGCTTTGTACGCGAAGCATCCCGCGTCGTGGAGGCTCGCGCGAGCGCCGTCAGCATCGGCAACAAGGGCCGCGGCGACCTTGCCGTCGGCATGCGCGTTTTCCACCAGAAATTCGGCTATGGCGATATTGCCGAAATTGAGGGCAACAAGCTGGAGATCGACTTTGAAACCGCTGGCCGCAAACGGGTGATGGACAGCTTTGTCGCGATTGGGTGATTTTGGAGGGCCGACTGAGCTAAAGCAAGATGTCTTTAGATTGACTCACCACCCAAACCGTTCGTGTCGAGCCCTTCGACTGGCTCAAAACCCAGCCGCTCAGGAAAGACTTCGGCCCGCAAGGCCGAAGTCGAGACACCACGCGCAGCACTGGCGGCACGTCCCTCGACTATGCTCGGGACGAACGGATTTGTTGCAGGTTAGAAATAACCCCAACCGAGCTCAAATCCGGTCGACCGTCATCAGCGTAACGTCCTGATACTTTGTCTCAAGTGGATCGAACAGTTCAACCGGCAAAAAGGCGCGGTCCATCAGCGAGATACTGCCTAGCCCGCTGACCCGGTAGGTGCCCATCTTGATCTCGCGCGGCGGCTTGCCGTCACGCTCAAGCGCAACTGCGTCGAGGTGCAACTCGTCATGCTTGGTGTACAAAATATGCGGCGCAAGCGTAACGATACCGCGATTATACACCGCGCTCACGCACAGGCGGCGGACGACCGCCTCAAGGATCGTCGGCACCGGGCCGGTAGGGGCGCTATCATCGCCTTGGGATTCGGGCTGCTTCATACACCGCGACGTAGCATGAAATGGTGCGGTGCAGCAAGAAAACTCGACTGGCTGGTAATGAGAACGTGGTGCCAACTGCACGCACCTGCCCTCAAAACACCGATTTCGCGCTCCCCTCCTTCATCATAGCCTGGCGGACCAGCGGGATTGGCGGGCCACCATAGCTGAGAAAGGCATCGTGAAAGCCCTTCCACGCCTTGGTGCCGCCACGGCTTGCGGTCCAGTCGGCGCGGAGTTTTCGGATCATCAGCTTGCCCAGCGTGTAGTTCAGATAAGCCGGATCATAAGTGCCGCGCGCGGATTGCTGGCGGGCCGTGCCTTCGTCCTGGTGGCATTCCTTGATGAACAATTCACGGGATTGATCCTGCGTCATCGTGCCTGAATGCAGCCGGATCGCTGACAGGAACCGGCAATCCCGCAGCAGCGCATTGGCGAGCTGGCCGATATGCGTTTCGGGATCGCCGCTGTTCAGCCCGGCCTCCCACATCATTTCCTCGGTATAATGCGCCCAGCCCTCGGCATAGGCATAGCCAACGAATAATTGGCCAAACAGCGAGGGCGATCGGTTGGCGTGGAGGAACTGGACGAAATGGCCGGGCATCACTTCATGGACCGACGTAAACAGCAAATCCTGCTTGCCGGGCACGAACCCGTCCTGCACTTCCTTGCTCCAGCTCGGATCAGGCGGCGAGATGTAATAGACCGAAGGAATGCCTTTATCGAACGGCCCAGGCGGGTCGATATACGCCGAGTTCTGGCGGTTATAAGGCGGGCTTTCCTCCACCAGCGCCTCCTCAGTGCCGGGGATCGAGACGAGATCCTTGTCGATCACAAACGCGCGCAACATGGGAATCTGCCGCCGCGCCTCCGCCACCGGGCCACCATCGGGCTTGTTCGCGTTCATCTTGGCGGTGCAAGCTTCAATCGTCGCACCGGGGGCGAATTTCGCGCAGGCAGCTACAAATGCATCCTGATTGCGCTTCAGATCCGCCATCCCGATCTTTTCCAGCTCGGCGAGCGGGGTGTTGACCCCTTCGGTTGCAGCCAGCATCCGCGCGAACCGATCAGCGCCCAGCGCGAAGTCTTGCGTCGCGGTGCCGCGCTGGCTTTCCAGCCAGGTGCCAATCTCGCGCATTGCCGTGGCCGCTGCCTGTGAGGCTGTATCGAATTCGGCCTGCAATGCGGGGTCCTTCACGCTCGCAAACGCCTTTTTGGCATCGCCGGCATAAAAGTCCGCAAAGCCGTTAAACCCTGCGACGCCGTAGTTGACGAAGCTGAGCGGCATCGGCGTTTTCAGATTGGCACGGATATTGGGAGCCTGCGCTGCCACGCTTTTGAAGAACGCGATCATCGCCTTCATCCGCGTCGGCGCATCCGCATAGGGCCGGGCGATATAGACATTGGGATCAAGCCCGCCGCCGACATAGTAAGTGGGGTTGCGGTGCGGCTGATCGGCATCTTCCAGCCAGAACAGCTTTCCTTCGGCGACCTTGACCAGATAATCGCGCTCAAACCGGTCAGCTTCCGATAGCTTGGTGCCATCAAATTTGCCTGCCGCCGCGACCGTCTCGCGCAGGAAATCGCCCGTTTTCTTCAGGCCCGCGGCACTCCAATCAGGTAGGCGACCATCAAATTCATGCTTGCCCTGATACACCGCATTGGCGGGATCCAGCTCAAACCAGTTGCTGACAAAAGCATCGCGAAACTTCGCCCAATCACCCGCCTGCGCCATCGCGGTCATCGATCCGCCGGGTGCCTGAGCGACCGGGCCGCACGCCGAGAGTGCCATCAGACTGGCCGCCACCAACAATTTCAAACGCACAGGCTGCTCCTACATTGAGTCGATAGATGGGAAGCTGGCAGGTTGCGGGCGTTCCCGCCAGCCCCCGGCCTGCCGACGATCATGAAGAAAAGCTTGGTAGCGCCCAGCAATCGCTGATTGCCCCGCCGGGCCGATGCGCTTTAAAGCCGCTAGCAATGGCTGAACCGACCCACCCCTTTCAAGTTGCCAATTTCCGGTTTTACTGGGCGTCGCGCTTTTCGATGACGATTGCGCAAAACGCGATGATCATCGTGATCGGCTGGCAAACCTACACCATCGCGCGTGAGACGATGGGGCCAAGCGCAGCGGCGGCCCAGCTTGGGTTGATCGGTCTGCTCCAGTTCCTCCCGCTGTTCTTTTCAACCCCGATTACCGGCTGGGTTGCTGACAGGTTTGATCGCCGCTGGATTTGCCGGGCCACCGTGTCGCTGCAAGTCGCCTGTGCGCTGATCCTGACGGTCATCACCTATGCCGGGACAATGACGCTGCCGGTGCTGTTTGGCGTCGCGATTGTGCTGGGGTTTGGCCGCGCGTTTGGCGGCCCTGCATTCAGCGCACTGGCCCCCAACCTTGTCCCGCGCGCCTTGCTCCCCACGGCAATCGCCCTCAGTTCAATCTCTTGGCAGGTCGGCACGATCATCGGTCCAGCGCTTGGCGGTATAGCCTATGCTGCCGCCCCCTATGCCGCTTATGCGCTGGCGACAGCGCTGTTTATTGTCGGGTTCGCCTGTCTGATGATGATCGGCCCCGTGCCACGCACGGTCATCCCCGGCAAAGCGCATCCGTTGCGCCAGATTGCCGATGGGCTGGCCTATGTGGGGCAGAACAAGCTGGTGCTCGGCACGATCACGCTGGATCTGTTTGCGGTGTTTTTGGCCGGCACAACGGCGCTGCTGCCCATCTATGCCCACGATATTCTCAAGGTCGGCCCGGTGGGGCTTAGCCTGCTCGCATCCGCCCCGGCGGTCGGGGCATCGGTAACGGCGATTTTCTTCTCGTTCAGGCCGATCAAGCATAATGTCGGTCCGAAAATGCTGTGGGCAGTGATGGTGTATGGCACCGCCACGATTGTCTTCGGCGTTTCGCAGACGATGGCGCTCAGCCTGGCCGCGCTCGCGATTGCCGGCGCGGCCGATATGTTCTCCGTCTATATCCGCCAGTCGCTGATCCAGTTGCATACGCCCGATGACAAGCGCGGGCGGGTTGGTGCGGTGTCCCAGCTTACCATCTCCGCATCGAACGAACTGGGGGAAGCCGAATCAGGCTTCCTCGCCGCCGCGCTAGGCCCGGTGGGGGCCGTGCTGGTCGGCGGTGGCGGTGCGATTGTGGTGACGATCCTGTGGACGTTCCTGTTCCCCAGCATCCGGCGCGCCCGCACATTTGACCCGAGTGAAGATTTACCTGATCCCGATAGCATCAAGATGGAGGCCGTCACATGAAAGCCAACACGATCCTGGAAACCATTGGCAATACCCCGCACATCCGGGTGTCAAAGCTTTTCCCGAACAACCAAGTCTGGATCAAATCCGAACGATCAAACCCCGGGGGATCGATCAAAGACCGGATCGCGCTGGCTATGATTGAGGCGGCAGAGGCATCGGGCGATCTTAAACCCGGCGGGACGATCATTGAGCCGACCAGTGGCAATACGGGCGTGGGCTTAGCCATGGTTGCCGCAGTGAAGGGGTATAAACTGGTGCTCGTCATGCCCGAGAGCATGTCGATAGAGCGGCGGCGTCTGATGCTGGCTTATGGTGCAACTTTTGACCTTACCCCGCGCGAAAAGGGCATGCGGGGCGCGATTGAGCGGGCAATGGCGCTGGTGGACGCCACACCGGGCGCATGGATGCCGCAACAATTCGAAAACCCGGCCAATATCAATGTCCACACCCGCACGACGGCGCTCGAAATCCTCGCCGATTTTGCTGAAACCCCGATCGACGTCATCATCACTGGCGTGGGCACCGGCGGACACATTACCGGAATTGCCGAAGCACTAAAGGCGCACTGGCCGCAGTTGAAGGTCTATGCCGTGGAGCCAGAGGGATCGCCGGTTATTTCTGGCGGGGCGCCGGGGCCGCATCCAATACAAGGGATCGGTGCGGGTTTCATCCCGGCAAATTTGCACACCGGCGCGATCGACGGCGCGATCAAGGTGGATGCCGGGGCTGCAAAGGATATGGCCCGACGATCAGCCGCAGAGGAAGGGATGCT
>JBBSCC010000175.1:0-6399 GCA_038250735.1 Sphingomonadales bacterium
ATTCTCCGGCCCGCTCCAGACTGCTGTTGCAAACCTGCCTCCAGGTTTTAATACCCGATGGATTTCTTTGGAAGCTAAAAGCATATCTGGAAAAAACATAAAACCCATCCTGCAACTCACGCGCGGCGCGGGCAGCCATGTCGTCACGAGTCCAGGCCATTATGCCGCCTCCCTTTCGCGCGTCGTTACAAATTCGATCTTCTTGTCATACGGCGCGCCCAGGATCAGGCGGTTGACGTAAATGCCCGGCAGATGGATCTGATCGGCGTCGAGCGCACCAACGGGCACAATCTCCTCCACCTCCGCGATGCAGACTTTGCCGGCAGTCGCCATTGGCTGGTTGAAATTGCGCGCGGTTTTGCGGAAAATCAGGTTGCCCGCCTCGTCCGCCTTCCACCCCTTGATGATCGACAGATCGGCGCGGATGCCGCGTTCCAGAATATATTCCTGGCCGTCGAACATCATGGTTTCCTTGCCCTCTGCCACCAGCGTGCCCACGCCCGTCTTGGTATAAAAGCCCGGAATGCCCGCTCCGCCTGCCCGGCACCGCTCGGCCAGCGTGCCCTGCGGGCAAAACTCCACCTCCAGCTCGCCGCTTAAATATTGCCGCTCAAACTCCTTGTTCTCGCCGACATAGCTGCTGATCATCTTCTTCACCTGGCGCGTGCGGAGCAGCTTGCCCAGCCCTTCGCCGTCTATGCCCGCATTGTTGCTGGCAATCGTCAGCCCGGTGGTGCCCGCATCGCGAATCGCATCGATCAGCCGTTCGGGAATGCCACACAGGCCAAAGCCGCCTGCGCAGATCATCATGCCATCAAACAGCACGCCTTCCAGCGCGGCGGCGGCATTGGGATAGAGCTTGTTCATCGCAGGAGGGCTCCAGAATTCGCGCAAGAGGTTGCTGGCGCTTAGTCCCCTCAATTAGCATGGGTCAACGCCTGTCGCGTGCCCTATCCGCCTGCACCGAACAACAATCCCACCGCTGCGGTGATCGCCATTGCCAGCGCCCCCCAGAAAGTCACCCTTATGGTGGCGCGCAGCACCGGTGCGCCGCCCGCGCGCGCGCCCAGGACGCCCAACAGGACAAGGAACAATATCGATCCGCCCGCAACGCCCCACGCCAGATACGCACGCGGCATCACCAGCACGAGCAACAGCGGAAACGCCGCGCCCACCGCAAAACTGCCCGCCGATGCCAAGGCGGCCTGAATGGGCTTTGCCTCCAGATGCGCGCTCAGACCCAGTTCGTCCCGCAAATGCGCCTTTAGTGGGTCTTTGGCGGTAAACTGCCCGGCCACTTCAGCCGCCAGTTTCCGGTCAAGCCCGCGCGCCATGTAAATCCGCGTCAATTCTTCGAGTTCAGACTCCGGGTCATCCACCAGTTCCTGCGCCTCGCGCCCGCGATCGGCCTTTTCGGTATCGGCCTGCGAGCTGACCGATACATATTCCCCCGCCGCCATCGACATGGCACCCGCGACCAGCCCGGCAACCCCGGTGACCAGAATCGCCGCCTCGCTTTGGGCAGCAGCGGCCACCCCGATCATCAGGCTGGCGGTGGAAACAATGCCATCATTCGCGCCCAGCACCGCCGCCCGCAACCAGCCGATCCGCGAAACAAGATGCGATTCACGGTGTGATCGGGGCATATTTGATCCTTTTCAGAAATTCAGCCGCAATCCCGCCCGCGCCCAGGGCATCGCGATCAACTGCCCCGTGCCCGATAGCGTGATATAGGCGGTGCGCATATCATCCCCACCCCAGCAGATGTTGGTCGTGAACGGATCGGGCGTCTGCACAAATTCCACCAGATCACCGGCGGGCGAGATCACCGATATCCCGCTCTCCCCAATCGTCGCGACGCAGATGTTGCCGCATTCCTCCACCCCCAGCGAATCGAAGAACTTGTATCCGGCGGGGCGGTATAGCGGGATGCCAGCACCCCCCAGCCCACCGGCCTGATCAACCTGGCCGGGTGCCGTTACCTTGAAGGCCATCAACCGGCACGTATAGGTTTCTGCCGCGTACAGCGTGTTGCCGTCTGGCGACAGGCCGACGCCGTTGGGGTTCTCGCTGGGGAACACCACTTCCTCCAGATGCGAACCATCGACCTTCGCATAGAAAATACCGGTCACGTCGCGTTCGCGCGGGCGGGTTTTGCCGTGATCGGTGAACCAGAAGCCGCCATGTGCATCGAACACAATGTCGTTCGGCCCGCGCAACACGCAGCCGAAATCGCCATCCTTGTACAGCACCTCCACCGCGCCAGTATGGATGTCGATGCGTTCAATCCGTCCGCCCGAATAATGATCGGCCTGGCCGTGCGGGATCAGCAGGCCGTTGGGGTGCTCGACATAGTTGAACCCGCCATTGTTGCAGCAATACAGCTTGCCATCTGGCCCCATCGCCAGCCCGTTCGGCCCGCCGCCTGGTGTCGCCACGGTTTCCTTCGAGCCGTCCGGGCGAACGCGGGTGATTCGCCCGGCTTCAATCTCGACCAAAATCACGCTGCCATCGGGCATCGCGACGGGGCCTTCGGGAAAGCGCAGGCCGCTGGCGATCGTGGTGAAACTGGTCATGTGCTCTCCTGCGGTTTTGCCAGAGCCTATACCTTGGCTATGGGGGTGCCAAGGAGAGCGGGATGACATTACGAACCGGCGGCCGGATTCTTGTCGATAATTTGATCGCGCAAGGCTGCGACCGGATTTTCCAGGTGCCGGGCGAAAGCTTTCTTGCGGTGCTCGACGCGCTGCACGACACGCCGGAGATTGATGTCGTGACGTGCCGACAGGAGGGGGGCGCGGCGTTCATGGCGTGCGCCGATGGCACGCTGACGCAGCGGCCCGGCGTTTGTTTCGTCACGCGCGGGCCGGGCGCAACCAATGCCAGCATCGGCGTGCATGTGGCGATGCAGGATAGCCAGCCGATGATCCTGTTCATCGGTGATGTCGATCGCGGGATGCGCGACCGCGAGGGGTTTCAGGAAGTCGACTTGCCCGCAATGTTCGCGCCGCTGTGCAAATGGGCGACGCGGATTGAGGATGCCCGCCGCATCCCGGAATATATCGCGCGCGCTTACAACGTGGCAACCAGTGGACGCCCCGGCCCGGTGGTGATCGCGCTGCCCGAAGATATGCTGTGCGATGTCGTGGAGGCGGTGGACCGGCCAAAGGCAACGCGCCACCCGGCGGCACTTGATCCGTTTGATTTCAGCGATCTGCTCGATCAGCTTGCAACCGCCAAGCGCCCGGTTGCGATCATCGGCGGCGCAGGCTGGGACCAACCCACCGCGGCTGCCTTTGATCGTTTCGCCCAACATTGGGGCATCCCGGTGGCAGGCGCGTTCCGGCGACAGGATGCGGTTACCAACGCGTCACCAGTCTGGGCGGGCAATCTGGGCTATGGCCCCAACCCAAAACTGGTCGCGCGGATCAAGGCGGCCGACCTGCTGCTGGTAATCGGCGCGCGGCTGGGTGAGGCGACGACCGATGGCTACACATTGGTGACGCCGGATCATCCAGGCCAAAAACTGGTGCATATCCACCCCGATCCTGCCGAACTGAACCGGGTGTACCGCGCCGATACCGCGATTACCTCCGCACCATTTTACGCCGCTGACATGCTGGCGCGGGCCGAAGCGCCGGCCTGGCCGCGATCAGATGGGGCCGAAGCACACGCGGAATGGCTCGAATGGTCGACGCCCAAACCCCGCGCGGGGATCACGCTTGATCTGGGGCCGTGCGTCGCGGCAATGCGCGCGCGGCTGCACCCTGAAGCGACGATCATCTGCAACGGCGCGGGCAATTTCTCCGGCTGGTGGCACCGTTACTGGCATTACGGCAGCCCCGGCACCCAGCTTGCCCCCACCGCTGGTGCAATGGGCTACGGCGTCCCCGCCGCCGTCGCAGGCGCGCTGCGCTGTCCCGACAAAACCGTGGTCGCGGTGGCGGGGGACGGTGATTTTCTGATGAACGGGCAGGAACTCGCCACCGCCGTTCAGCACGGTGCCAACATGCTCGTCATCGTGGTCGACAATGGCGGATACGGCACGATCCGGATGCACCAGGAGCGCGAATATCCCACCCGGCTTAGCGGCACCGCGCTCCACAACCCGGATTTTGCTATGCTCGCCACCGCTTATGGCTGCTGGTCGCAAAGCGTGACCACCACCGAAGAATTCGCCCCAGCGCTCGACCGGGCCTTGGCGCTAACCGGGGTGCGGCTGCTCCATCTGAAAACCGATATCGAAGTGATCACCAACGGCACCACGATCAGCGCGATCAGGGGCCGGTAAGCGGCTGTCCAGCCTTAATGCAGCCAGCCTGAACGCCGCCAGGCCTTGGGCGCTGCACCGATATATGCCCGCATTTCCTGCGCGGCCCATTCAGGGTCCAGTCCAATTTCGCGCGCATAGTTGCTGGCAAAACCCACCGCATAGAGCGGCGCTGTAAACTGTTCGAGCCGCCCTTCCTCAAGCGCTTCGATGTAAACGGTGCGGATGCAGGTGCGTTCTGAAACGGCTTGCACCGTCAGGTTGGAAGCGAGCCGGGCAGCACGCAGCGCGGCGCCGATGGCACATTGCCTAACTTCCAGAAACTGTTCGGGCGCAAAGGGAAGGACGGGCGGCGATTCAGCAAGCTCGTCATCAGTCATATCGGCCAAAATCACCCTCCCCTCAAAGGCTGTTGGTGGCCATGCACACGCCGCGCGCGGTGATGACAACACCGAATATACCTATTGTGGGCCGTGGCGAATTTTCGAAAGTGAATACAGCCGGGTACGCCTATCCGAGTTTGCGGCGACGTCGTTTTTGTAAGCCGCGCCAGCAACACGCGAATCAATATTGCTCGGTTTCAGCCTGCCCAGCGGCCCTATCCGCACAAAGTAGCCCCTAAAGTTGCCTTTGCGATCGCACCAAAAAAAGGGCCGCGCCGGTTGCCCGGGCGGCCCTGCGTTATCGCGATTTAAGGCGCGTAACGCTGCGATCAGATGTCGTCGCCAAGCGCGCCCTTAACCTTGCCAACGGTCTGCTGGGCCTTGCCCTTCAGCTCCTGGGCCTTGCCCTCTGCCTGGGTTTCGGCATCGCTGCTATTCTGCTTGATCTTGCCGATCGCCTCGTTGACATTGCCTTTGATCTTATCGGTGAGTTCACCCATGATATTACTCCTCAGCGCGCCGGTCGGCCGGACGATCCGGGTTCGGGACGCATGCAACATTGAACGGGTGATGTGCCTTTCGGTTCCAAAGCGTATCAACGAACGGTCCCGATATGCCCCCGACGTGCTATTGAAACATGCCATTGAAATGAGTTTAAAAATTTGTCTGATTTGATTGCCGCCTTTTACGAACGCAACAGCGGAAAGTTCGACAGCGAACGCCGCAAATCATTCAATGAACGCGCCTGGCTGGATCGCTTCATCCAGCCGCTGCCAAAGGGCGGGCGTATCCTCGATCTGGGTTGCGGCGCAGGCGAACCGGTAACGCGCCACCTGATTGATCGCGGTCTCATGGTTTCCGGCGTTGATATATCACCCAAAATGGTCGGGCTGTGCCGCACCCGGTTCCCCCGCCACCGCTGGATCAATGCCGATATGCGGCGCGTGGCGATGGACGGCTTTTATGACGGCGTGCTTGCCTGGGACAGCCTGTTCCATTTGCGCGGTGACGAACAGGCTGCGGTGATCGAGCGGATCGGCGCCTGGCTGAGCCCGGACGGGCGGGCATTGTTCAACACATCGCCTGCCAAAAGCCTGTCGATGGGCAAAAACTATGATGAGTCGCTGTATCATAAGGGGCTTGAACCGCACGAATACCGCGAGGCATTCGTCCGCGCCGAGCTGGTAGAAATCGATTACCGCGCCGATGACCCCGCCTGCGGTGGCCGCGACATCTGGTATGTGCGCAAGCGCTGATTGGCGATTTTGAGCGCCGGCCTTAATTCTCCATCACCTCCGTCATTGCGACCCCGGCCTTGAGCCGGGGGAAGCAATCCAGCGAGCCGCGAGTGGTGAAGCTGGATTGCTTCGCTGCGCTCGCAATGACGATTCAGATTTTGCACCGGCCGCTCTAGCCCCGCCAGATCCAGAGCAGATCCCAGACCAATCAGGGCGCAACACGGCCCAAAAATGCCTCAACCGCGCGCCAATTATCCTCGGCTCCTGCCGCGTTGCGCGCCGCAATCAGCGTTGATGATCCGTGGACGCCTGCAATCGCTGGTACGGCATCGACATTGCCGGTGCCCGGCACCGCATCAGCAATCGCCTTGGCTGCCGCGATTTCATCGGCATCCTTGGCAGAGGTAACGAACACCGGGATCGCCAGCTTTGCAGCATTGCGCCTGACCAAATCGGCTTGCCCCAGATATTCGCCGGGTGAGAATGACAACAGCCCCGCAACCGCGCC
>JBBSCC010000176.1:0-6353 GCA_038250735.1 Sphingomonadales bacterium
GATCCGGTCGCGCTGGATGAGCCGGTCGCGAGCCTGGAGACCGACAAGGTCTCCATCGAAGTCGGCGCGCCTGCGGCTGGCATCATGGGCCAGCACGCCGTGAAAGTCGGCGACGTCGTGCTGGTTGGCGCAATGATCGCGACGATTGATGCGGCAGGTGCTGCCTCTGCTGCCGCGCCCGCCGCTCCAGCTGCTGCGGCCCCAGCGCCCGAGCCATCCGCTGCCGCCGCGCTTTCGCCATCGGCACGCCGTGCCGTGCTGGAAACAGGCGTCGATCCCGGCACAGTCAAGGGCACCGGCAAAGACGGTCGGCTGACGAAGGATGATGTGCTCGCTGCTGCCAGCGCACCCGCCCCGGCACCCGCCGCGCCCACACCGCCAGCCCCAACGCCCGCAGCCCCTTCACCCGCCGCCCTGCCAAGTGCTGCGAACACCGGCGCGCGCAAGGAAGAACGCGTGCGAATGACCCGCCTGCGCCAGACCATCGCCAAACGGCTGAAGGAAGCACAGAACAGCGCTGCCATGCTGACGACATTCAACGATGTCGACATGAGCGCGGTGATTGAGGCGCGCAACAGGTACAAGGATTTGTTCGAGAAAAAGCATGGCGTTCGGCTGGGCTTCATGGGCTTTTTCGCTAAGGCCGCGTGCATGGCGTTGAAGGATGTGCCCAGCGTCAACGCCTCGATCGACGGTGATGAGATCGTCTATCACGATTACGCCGATATCTCGGTCGCGGTGTCGTCACCCGGCGGGCTGGTGGTGCCGGTGATCCGTAACGCCGATCAAATGTCCGTCGCGCAGATCGAACGCACCATCGGCGATTTCGGCAAGCGCGCCAAGGATGGCACGCTGAAGATGGACGAGATGATGGGCGGCACCTTTACTATTTCGAATGGCGGTGTGTTCGGCAGCCTGATGTCCACCCCGATCATCAACCCGCCCCAGTCCGCCGTGCTCGGCCTGCACCGCATTGAGGACCGCCCGGTCGTCCGCGACGGACAGGTTGTGGTGCGCCCGATGATGTACCTCGCGCTCAGCTATGATCACCGCCTGATCGATGGCCGCGAAGCCGTGACGTTCCTGGTCGCGCTGAAAAATGCTATCGAGGACCCGACGCGGATTTTGATCGATTTGTGAGGGCATGATGAACTGGCGCGACCACATCCATTCCGACCCCGGCATCCTTGGCGGAAAGCCGATTTTTCGTGAAACGCGCTACTCGGTTGAGCGCGCGTTGAAACTGGTCGGTGCGGGCTGGGAATATGCGCGCATTGCCGATGAATACCCCGGCATTCTGCCAGAGCATCTTCGCGCTGCAGCGTTGTTCGCGGCTGAATTGATGCATGACGAAAGCTATGTGGCGATCGGACAGGCGCGCGCCGCTTGAAGTTTTTGTGCGATGCCAATGTTGGCAGCATCATCGCCCGCGCGTTGGCCGCGCATGGGCATGATGTCGACAGGGCGATTTTTGTAAAGCCAGACGCGCAAGACGAAGATGTGCTGGCCTATGCGGTTGCCGAACAACGGATATTGGTGACATGCGACAGCGATTTTGGCGAGTTGGTGTTTCACAGGCGCCTGCCACCGCCCCCGGCTATCATCTATATCCGGTTCGAACCCGACGATGTGAATGATATTGTGCCGCGGTTGATTGCGTTGCTCGATTTCGATCAACTTCGTGACCATATGACAGTGATTGGCGACGAAAACATCCGGCGTCGCCCCTTCCATCGAGAAAGACCGATCCATGGCTGACTATGATTTCGACGTCCTGATCATCGGCTCCGGCCCTGGCGGTTATGTTGCTGCCATTCGCGCGGCGCAGTTGGGGCTGAAAACCGCGTGTGTTGAGGCGCGAGAGACGCTGGGCGGCACGTGCCTGAATGTCGGCTGCATTCCGTCGAAGGCGATGCTCCACGCCAGCGAGTTCTACAATGATGCCGCCAACGGCATGATGGCCAAGCTGGGCATCAAGCTGGGCAAGGTTGAGCTGGATATGGATGCGCTCCACGCGCAACGGAAGGACGCGGTCAAGCAACTCACCGGCGGCATCGCGTTCCTGTTCAAGAAGAACAAGGTCGAGTGGCTGAAGGGCCATGCCAAATTCACCGGCACTGACACCGTTGATGTTGCTGGCACCCGCTACCGCGCCAAGAACATCGTCATCGCCACTGGCTCCAGCGTCACGCCGTTGCCGGGTGTTGCGGTGGATAATGCCGCGCAGATCATCGTCGATTCCACCGGCGCGCTCGAGCTTGCCAAGGTGCCCGAGCATCTCGTCGTGATCGGCGGCGGGGTGATTGGGCTGGAGCTGGGATCGGTGTGGAAGCGGCTGGGCGCAAAAGTCACCTGCGTTGAATTTCTCGACCAGATCCTGCCCGGTTTCGACGGCGAAGTCCGCAAGGAATCGAACAAGATTTTCAAGAAACAGGGCATTGAATTCAAGCTATCGACCAAGGTCACGGGCGTTACGGTGGACGGCAACACTGCCACGGTCACCGTCGAACCCGCCGCAGGCGGCGCAGCGGAAACGATCACTGCCGATTGCGTGCTGGTATCGATCGGTCGCCGCCCGAACACCGACGGCCTGAACCTGGAAGCCGCCGGGATCACGCCCAACAAGCGCGGCCAGATCGAGATCGATCATAGCTTCAAAACGGGCGTGCCCGGCATCTGGGCAATTGGTGATGTCGTCCCCGGCCCGATGCTGGCGCACAAGGCCGAGGATGAAGGCGTTGCGGTGGCGGAGAATATCGCCGGGCTGACCGGCATTGTGAATCACGATGTGATCCCCAGCGTCGTCTATACCTGGCCCGAAATCGCCGGCGTCGGCCTGACCGAAGAAGCCGCCAAGGAACGCGGCGAGGTGAAGGTCGGCAAATTCCCGATGCTCGCCAACAGCCGCGCCAAAACCAACCACGAGCCCGACGGGTTCGTAAAAGTCATCGCGGACGCAAAGACGGACCGGGTATTGGGCGTGTGGATGATCGCCAGCGTCGCCGGATCGATGATCGCGCAGGCAGCCCAAGCAATGGAATTCGGCGCGACGAGCGAAGACATCGCCTATACCTGCCACGCCCATCCCACCCATGCCGAAGCGTTCAAGGAAGCGGCAATGGCCGTGACGGGCAAGGCGATCCACGTTTGATCGTTTGATGGGCTGGCGGGCCAACGCCCACCACGCCGCATCAGCGGATCAGACGCGCCAGCCCGTACCGGCATATTCCATGATGCCGGCGGTCTGTTCTGCAATGGCATCGCCGAAATAGCGCGACACCACCCGCAGCGCGAGATCAATCCCCGCGCTCAGCCCGCCCGATGTGGCGATGCGGCCCGATTCAACGAACCGGGGCCCGCGCCGCAAATCGATGCGGGGAAATGATTTTGCGAAATTGTCGGACGCGCGTTGGTTTGTCGTCATCGGTATCCCGTCAAGCAGGCCCGTTTTCGCCAGTTGAAATGCGCCGGTGCAGATCGACATCGTCAACGCGGTGTGCGTGTGCGAATCCTGTATCCACTGGTGGATTGCCGATGTTTCGGCGGTGAACGGGGTGGGCTGGTCGAAATGCGGCACGACGACGATGTCCGGCGTTGGTGCTGTATCGATGGTGAAGTGCGGCACCATCATCAACCCGCCCGAAGCGCGAACAGGCGTCAGGCGCTCTGCGACCGTGTACATCTGGAACGCGGGTTCCTGAGCATCTGCCGATGTGTAGGTGTCCTGAAACGTCTCCCACGGCCCTGCCACGTCGATCACCTGTACGCCGGGGTTAATGGCAAAGGCGACCCGGATCTGACGGCCCTTGGGCGCAATCAGCGGCTCGCGGGTGATGATGCCGGGCAGGTACGTAAACCCGTTGGTGCGCGTTTGCCCCGGGGCAATCCCGCGATCCGAACAACCCGCCACAGCAAACGGCGCGGCCAGCAATAATTGGCCAAAATGCCGACGTTGAATGATCAAAACGCCCTCCCTCAGCACCGGGCCACTCCCGGCGTCATTCCCCCTACTGGTTCGGGCGAAACCCAATGCCGGTTACAGCCGATGAGGGTGGCGTTAAATTTATAATTGCGGGGGTTGGGCGTCACGACCGAAGCCGGCAGAGGGAAGCGCCGATCGCAGGCACTGCCAGATGGGCTGAATCTGAAAGCGCGCGAGCTCGGTCGTGACGTCCATGGCGGGATTACGATTGTGCGGCGCGGACGGCGATACGGCTATTGGCCCATGATGCACGTCGATATTGTCCCGGCCGTTGCCCGTGCAAATTTCAGCGAAGGGCAGCTTAGCGCATGATGACGTTAGCTTGAACCGTTCGCCCTGAGCGAAGTCGAAGGGCAGGCGCTGCGTGTGGGCTTCGACTTCGCTCAGCCCGAACGGGTGAAAGGCATATCAACTTAAAGTCATCGCGCTCTAGTTGTGCTCCCGCGAAGGCGGGAGCCCAGCCTGGGCCCCCGCCTTCGCGGGGGAACAAGGGTCTTGAGCTTCGGTTGGACGCACCGTTATTGCCAGTTCGAGGGGGACAACCCCGGATCAGGCACCGAACTACGCGCCTTGGCGGTTCGGCCTGATCACAAACGATGCTTACAGCCCCGCCTCTACCGCAACCCTGATCATGTCCGCCGTCGTTGGCGTGCCCAGTCGGTCCATCAGGATGGCGCGGTGCATCTTCACCGTTTTTTCGGACAGGCCGAGTTCACCGGCGATCTGCTTGTTGAGCAGGCCGTTGGAGGCGAGTTTCAGCACCTGCCATTGCCGCTGCGACAGCGTTTTCACCAGTTCGGCCGCGCGGATGCGGCGCAGGCTGGTGGGGGCGGGGGCGTCGTCATCAATCTCAACCTGTGATCCCAGGAAATAGACCAGTTCATCCCCATCGTCATAGATTGGCGCAACGAGCACCGCGTTGCGAAATGGCAGGCCGTCGCGCTTGTAATTCAGGATTTCGACCAGCACGGGCTTGTGTTCGCGCACGCCTTTTCGGATTTGCTCTGACAGCCAGGGTTCAGTGCCAGGTCCGGACAGGAAGCGGCAATTGCGGCCAACAACCTCCTCTCGCGGATAGCCGGTCAGTGCGCAAAACGCATCGTTACACGCCACAATCGGGTTGTCGGGGTGGCGCGGATCGCTGATCACCGACGCTATCGGGCTTTGCTCGATCAATGCCAGCATCCGTGGCTCGGGGGGATGTATCGCCTCTGTCGTCGTCATGCCTTGGTCAACCTGGCGGTGGATTGCGGGTCGCGTGATAGCAACCATTGGCCGTACCGCTTGTCCATGACGCTTATGTAGGCGATCAGCCTGCCGATTGCCACCGGTGCGATTGGACGGTGCTAGTCGCTGGCCGGCCCGCTGCCCGGCGTGCGGCGGGCACTGTTGGCGGCCATGCCGATCACGTCGATGATGCGCTGCGCCACCTTCGCACCAGCCGCTTCGGGATCGAAGCTTGGCTGGGCGTTATCGTTCGTTTCTGGTGGGCGCGGGGGCGGTGCCATATGCGGCGCGGTGCCGCTGCTAGGTGGGCCGCCAGCGCGCATCCGCGTCGCCATCGCCGCGACCATGGCCGCCGCACCGCTGATCAGCAATTCGCGTCCGGCGGGTGAATTGGCGGTGGCGATCAACGCTTCCCCGGTTTTGCGGAACTCCTTCGGGATCTTGATCCCGGCGATTTCCTTGGGCAATTTGCCCTTCTTGTCCTTTTTCTTCGCCATTGCGCTCTCCATTCGGCCTGCACCGGACCTGGTGTATGAAATAGGTAATACACTCAAGCAGTACAAGGGTCAGCTTGCCCTTTTCGGTCGACTCTCCCACGTCTAAACCCTGCTTGCCCGCCCAAACCCCGCTTGCCCGCATTGAACAAATATGGAACAGATACCCTCATGCTAACTCATATTTCCGTCCGCGGCGCGCGCGAGCACAATCTGAAGAACGTGTCGGTGGATATTCCGCGCGATACGCTCACCGTCATCACCGGCCTGTCCGGCAGCGGCAAATCAAGCCTGGCGTTCGATACCATCTATGCCGAGGGGCAGCGCCGCTATGTCGAATCGCTGTCGGCCTATGCGCGCCAGTTTTTGGAGATGATGCAGAAACCCGATGTCGATCATATCGAGGGGCTTAGCCCCGCGATCAGCATTGAGCAGAAAACGACCAGCCGCAATCCGCGCTCCACCGTCGCCACCGTCACCGAGATTTACGATTATATGCGCCTGTTATGGGCGCGCGTGGGCATTCCCTATAGCCCCGCGACCGGCCTGCCGATTGCCGCGCAAACCGTGTCGCAGATGGTCGACCGCGTGATGGCGCTGCCAGAAGGGACGCGGCTATATTTGCTCGCCCCCGTCGTGCGCGGGCGCAA
>JBBSCC010000177.1:0-6246 GCA_038250735.1 Sphingomonadales bacterium
ATCGCCGATTCAAAGACCGAGGCGCTGGCCGCGCGTGCGCTGATGCTGGAAACCGCAGCGGCGAAAGATGCCGGCAAGGACGTGGTGATGGAATCAGCCGCATCGAAATATTATGCCAGCGAAATGGTGGGCCGCGTGGCCGACCGCGCCGTGCAGATTTTCGGCGGCGCTGGGTACATCGCCGATTACGGGATCGAGCGGCTGTACCGCGACGTCCGGCTGTTCCGCATTTATGAGGGCACCAGCCAAATCCAGCAAATCATCATCGCGCGCGAGACCATCAAGCGCGGGGGATAGAATTCCCCCTCTCGCTTGCGGGAGGGGTTGGGGGTGGGAAAGCCACAGATACCGCCGCATTTTGGAGAGGCCCACCCCCGGCCCCTCCCGCAGGCGGGAGGGGAGTTTAGACGATGGACACCAGCAAGTTATTCCGCCTCGATGGCCGCACGGCCCTGATCACGGGCGGCTCGCGCGGCATTGGCAAGATGATCGCGGCGGGCTTTATCGCCCAGGGTGCGACCGTCTATATCTCCGCCCGCAAGGCCGACGCCTGTTTCGAAACCGCCAAGGAACTGGGCGATCGCTGCATCGCGCTACCGCAAGACGTCTCCACCGTCGCTGGGTGCAAGGCGCTGGCCGCCCAGCTCGCCGAACATACCGACAAGCTCGATATCCTGGTGAACAATGCAGGCGCAGCTTGGGGTGAATCGTTCGAAACCTTCCCCGAAAAAGGCTGGGACAAGGTGATGGACCTGAACGTCAAATCGCCGTTTTTCCTGACGCAGGCATTGTTTGAACCGCTGAAAGCCGCCGCCAGTCCGGGCCAGCCCGCCAAGGTGATCAACATCACCTCGATTGATGGCCTGCGGCTGAACCCGTGGGAAACATACAGCTATCACGCGTCAAAATCGGCGCTGATTTACCTGACGAAGCGTATGGCCGCGCGGATGGTGCGCGATAACATCAACGTCACCTCCATCGCACCGGGCGCCTTTGCCAGCGAAATGAACAAGGCCGCCCGCGACCACGGCGAAGCGATTGCCAAGGGCATTCCGTCAAAGCGGATCGGCGTCGACGAAGACATGGCCGGCACCGCGATTTATCTCGCCAGCCGTGCGGGCGATTATGTGGTGGGTGAAACCATCGCCGTCGATGGCGGGCTCGTCTATGGCGCGCTGGGTACCAGCATCGACGCGTGAATTAGGGGAGCAGGTGCGCGTTCAGGCCCAGCGCCGCACCTGCCTCCGCCATGCGCCTGTCGAGCGTATAAAGCGCGACGCCAGCGCGCTCGGCGATCGCCAGATGCAATGCATCGCCGCCCCGCAGCGGCGTCTGGCTGTTTTCCAGCAGCTGGGTGGCACGGTCAAAATCCGCCGCCCCGACGTGGATTAACTGGGCCGCCGCATACAGATTGTCGCGAATACCCTGCATGACCGGCGCGCGCAGTTCCGCCGCCAGCGCGCCAATGCGCACCTTGCCCGACAAGGCCGAGGCAATTTCGGTTTCGCACCATTTGCTGAGCAACAAGCTGTCGGGCGATAGCGCCGCCAGCCACGCGCGCGCAGCCGCACTGGATATCTCGTCAGTGAATGCAGAAACGATCAGCGATGGGTCAGCATAGACTTTCAAAGCAGGTCGTCGCGACGCAACCGCTCAACAAAGCTCAGTCCTTCGGGATCGACATAAGGCTTGGACAAGGCCGCAATGCGCCGCATCTCCTCTATATCAAACGGCTGTTTTGGGCGCTGCTCCGCCACCAGCCGTGCCACGGGCTTACCGCGCCGAGTGATCGACACGGTCTCGCCCGCTTCGGCACGCTCAATCAGTTCACTCAACCGCGCTTTGGCGTCGGCAACGCTATAACTTTCCACCGCCCACTCCTGACTATCGAGATAGTCATATAGCGTCATTGGCGAGAATTTTCTACCCCGCAATGCCCCCCGCCGCCAGCACGGCCAGCGTAACCAGCTCGCTTGCTGTGCTCGTCATCGGGGCGATCTGGACGGTTTTTTCCATGCCGACCAGCATTGGCCCGATCACCGCATCGCCGCCCAGTTCGCGCAGCAATTTGGCCGAGATGTTGGCGCTTTGCAGCCCTGGCATGATCAGCACATTGGCGGGACCAGACAGGCGGGCGAACGGGTAATTCGCCAACTGACGCGGGTTGAGCGCCACATCGGGGGCCATTTCGCCTTCATATTCAAAGCTGACGGATCGCTGATCGAGCACGCACACCGCATTGCGGATATTGTCCAGCCAGCGCCCCTCAGGATTGCCGAAGTTCGAATAGCTGAGAAAGGCGACGCGCGGTTCATGGCCCATGCGCTTGGCCACCAAAGCGGTCTGTTCGGCGATATCGGCGAGTTCTTCGGCCGTCGGGCGTTCGTTGATCGTGGTATCGGCCATGAACACGGTGTGCTTGGCCCCCACCATCACATGCACGCCAAACGCGGTGCGGCCCTTGATCGGATCAATCACGCGGCGCACTTCACGCATGGTTTGCGCATAGGGCCGGGTGACGCCGGTGATCATCACATCGGCCTCCCCCAGTTGCAGCATCACCGCGCCAAAGATGTTGCGATCCTGGTTGATCATGCGTTCGCAGTCGCGCAGCAGATAGCCGCGCCGCTTCAGCCGGTTGTACAAAAACTCCACCATGCGGGGCACGAGTGGCGATTTGCGGCTGTTGTGCAGTTCATAGCTTTCGGGGTCGGTTACCCCCAGCGCACGCAGCCGATCATACACATCGTCGCGGCCGACCAGCACCGGCGTACCGTAACCACCGGCCTTGAATTCGATCGCGGCGCGCAGCACCACTTCTTCTTCGCCTTCGGCAAACAACACCCGCTTGGGATCGGCCCGCGCATTTTCATACGCCAGCGTCAGCACCGATGTCGTCGGGTTCAGCCGAGCGCGCAGTTGCTGGCGGTACGCTTCCATATCGATGATCGGCTTGGTGGCGACGCCCGAATCCATAGCGGCCTGCGCAACAGCGACGGGTACAATCTCCATCAGGCGCGGATCGAATGGCGCGGGGATGATGTAATCAACGCCAAAGCTGTGCCGAACGCCGTAGGCCAGCGCGACTTCTTCGGGCACCTGCTGGCGGGCAAGCGCGGCCAGGGCGCGGGCGGCAGCGACCTTCATCTCGTCATTGATCGCGGTTGCCCGCACATCCAGCGCACCGCGAAAGATGAACGGGAAACCAAGTACATTATTGACCTGATTGGGATAATCAGACCGGCCCGTGGCGATGATGACGTCCGGGCGGACGCGCTTTGCATCGGGCGGGGTGATTTCAGGATCAGGATTGGCCATCGCGAACACAATCGGCTGCGGCGCCATTTTCATCAGATATTCAGCCGGGAGCGCGCCCTTGGCGGACAGCCCCATGAACACATCGGCGCCGTCGAGCGCTTCCTCAAGCGTGCGCTTGTCGGTTTTGGCGGCGTGGGCGGATTTCCACTGGTTCATCTCACCGTGTTCGCGGCCCTGATAGATGACGCCGCTTTTGTCGCACATGATCAATTGATCGTGCGGCAAGCCCATTGCCTTGATCAGTTCTGCACAGGCGATGGCGGCGGCACCTGCGCCGTTCATCACAACCTTGGTATCCTTGATGTCCCGCCCGGTCAGGAACAGCGCGTTGATGAGGCCCGCGGCGGCGATAATCGCGGTGCCGTGCTGGTCATCATGCATCACCGGAATGTTCATGCGCTCTTTCAGCGCCTGTTCGATGATGAAGCATTCGGGGGCTTTGATGTCTTCAAGGTTGATGCCGCCAAAGCTCGGCTCCATCAGCGCAACGGCGTTGATGATCGCTTCGGGGTCTTCGGTCGCCAGTTCGATATCGATGGCATCGACATCAGCAAAGCGCTTGAACAGCACCGCCTTGCCTTCCATCACAGGTTTTGAGGCAAGCGCGCCGAGATTGCCCATGCCCAAAATCGCGGTGCCGTTTGAAATCACCGCGACCAGATTGCCCTTGGCGGTATATTCATACGCGGCGGCAGGGTTTTCATGAATGGCGCGCACCGGCACCGCAACGCCGGGCGAATAGGCCAGCGCCAGGTCGCGCTGGGTCGCCATCGGCTTTGATGCGATAATCTCAATCTTGCCCGGCCGTCCTTCCGAATGGAACAGCAACGCCTCGCGCTCGGAAAACTGGATCGTCGATTCATCGGTCATGGGAGCCCCCGGTCAGCATCGTCCTTCCCTAGCCACGACAGAGCGGAACGGCTATACCTGATCGCATGGAAGATAATCCTAGAGACTTGGGGAAAGCGCCCGACGATCAACCTTTCGGGGATACAGACGATGCACTTTAGGGCTTGGCTGCTAAAATTGCCGCCATGCCCGGGTATTCCGTGCACAGCGCAGGAAGTGGCAGCCTCTGTCGCGCGTGCTCGTGCCGATATCGCAGCTGGCCGGGTTCACGACCATGCGGTGGTTGCCGAATGGCTGAAGACATGGGGCACGACGGATCGGCGTTCATTCGCAGAATGGTTGCCAGCGCGGAATGCCTAAAGTTGTATGGACGGATAACGCCCAATCAGAACGCAGCACCGTCAAGCCTTATATCCTGGGATCCCTTGTCATTGGCGATGACATGATCATCCGCCGAATCTGCAACAGCGCTCGACTGCCGGAAGATGACACACCGTGACCGCCCCCACCCCCATGATGGCGCAATATCTGGCGCTGAAGGCAGAGGCGCAGGATTGCCTGTTATTCTACCGGATGGGCGATTTTTTCGAGATGTTTTTCGATGATGCCCGCATCGCCGCCGCCGCGCTGGATATCGCCCTTACCGCGCGCGGTGAGCATGACGGGGTGCCGATTCCGATGTGCGGCGTGCCCGTGCATGCAGCCGAGGGCTATCTTGCCCGGCTGATCAAAGCCGGGCACCGCGTGGCAATTGCCGAGCAAACCGAAAGCCCGGCAGAGGCGAAGAAACGCAGCGGCAAAACGCTGGTTGGCCGGGCGATTGTGCGGGTGGTGACGGCGGGTACGCTGACTGAGGAAGCATTGCTCGATGCGCGCACCGCCAATTGGTGCGCGGCGATTGGCGAGGCGTCGGGCGGGATTGCGATTGCGGTTGCCGATATTTCCACTGGCCGGTTTGAGCTGATTGAAACCGACGCTGCTTCCATCACCGCCGATCTGGCGCGGCTGAACCCGGCCGAAATCATCGCGTCTGACGCCACTGAATTTGACGATTTGGCAACGGGTCGCCGTCCGCGATCAGAGTTTGACAGCACCAACGGCGAGCAACGGCTGAAGGCGCTGTTCGGCGTCGCCACACTGGACGGGTTTGGCAGCTTTTCGCGCGCAGCGCTGGCGGCGGCGGGCGGGCTGGTGCGCTATCTTGATCATAATGCCAAGGGCGCGCTGCCCTTTTTGCGACCGCCCCGGCTGACGCGCAGTGCAGAGACAATGGCGATCGATGCCGCCACCCGCGAAAGCCTGGAGCTCACCCAAACCACCGGCGGCGCGCGCAAGGGCAGCCTGCTGGATGCGGTTGACCGGACGGTGACGGGCGCAGGCGCACGGCTGCTCGCCGCCGATATTGGCGCGCCGCTGATGAACCGGGGGCAGATCGATGCGCGGCTCGACCTGGTGCAGCATTTCCATGACGATCCCGCAATGCGCGACGGGCTGCGGGCCACGCTGCGGTCGCTGCCCGATATTGGCCGTGCGCTGGGGCGGCTGGCGGCGGGACGGGGCAGCCCGCGTGATCTGGGGCAGCTGCGCGACGGGCTGGATGCCGCATGGCGGCTGGGCGAGCGGCTCGACCAGATTACGCCCAAGCCTGCCTTGCTTGGCCAGCTTGCGCCGGAATTGCGCGGGCATGGTGCGCTGATCGACCTGTTGACGCGCGCGCTGGTCCCCATGCCGCCCATCGATGCCGCGTCGGGTGGCTATATCGCGCCGGGCTTTGATGCAGCGCTTGATGATCTGCGCGATAGTGGCGCGGGCGGCAGGCGCGCGATTGCCGCGTTGGAGGCTGATTACCGCGCCCGCACCGGCATTACTGCGCTGAAAATCAAGCATAATGGCGTGCTGGGCTATCACATCGAAGTGCCCGCACGGGTCGCCGATCCACTGATGCAGCCCAGCAGCGGCTTTACCCACCGCCAGACAATGGCGGGTGCGGTCCGCTTTAACGCGCCTGACCTGCATGAGGTGGCGCTGAAAGTGACGCAGGCGGGCGCCCATGCGCTGGCCGCAGAGGCAGCGCATCTG
>JBBSCC010000178.1:0-5988 GCA_038250735.1 Sphingomonadales bacterium
CCAAACACAAAAAACGCCAAAGCGGGACTGCGGCCAGTAAATCATCGTCGCCAAGCGCAAACGCAACGGGCGCTTCACCAGCAATGGCCACGGCCGGATGTGGCGCGAATGGCATATCGAGCTGGCGCGCATCGGCTATGCGCACGTTGAACGGGGAGGCGGACGCAAACAGGCCTCGCCGCGTCATCCGGTCATCCGCGTGACCAATGCCAGGATCTGCTGGGCGCATCATCTGACGGCCAATCTACCCGTCAGCGTTGAAGGAAAGGTTAAATCCGCTGCGCTGGCCCGGCGTTCCCAATCGCAAATCATGGCAAGCACGCTTGCAATGTCCTTAATAAACCATTAAAAAATCAGTGCGTTCGTCGTGAACGCAGTCTGGGAGATCAACTATGTTCGAGTTTATTTTCTCGTTCTTCCACCAGGAAGAACTTCGTCCCTGGTAAATCCTGAATCGACCCGGATTCCCGAATAAACATTTGTTAAATAACAGATTTTTATAGGGCGCCGGGTCGATACCTTTGCTCACGTTCCGCTCGAGCTACCCCGTTGATACAGTACGAAATCCACAGTCCCGAATCGGGACAGCAATCCAGACGGGTGACCGCCCCAATGGTCATTTCGGTGCGTGAATTACGTATTTTCCCTTCCTAACGAAGCGCTTCTATCAGCCGCTGCATAAACGCCGCGCCCCGTTCAAACTGCGCAACTTCAAGATATTCGTCCGGTTGATGGGCTTGCTCAATCGATCCCGGCCCGCAGATGATTGTCGAAAATCCAGCTTCCTGAAACTGCCCGGCCTCAGCGGCATAGGGCACCATTCGTGCCGGCCCATTATCGCCCGCCAAGCGCCGCGCGAGCTGTTCGGCAGCGCTATTTGGATCGGGCACCAAACACGGCGTTTTTGACCGGCGCACCACCGACACACCCGTGCCGGCAAAACGCGCCTTGATCGCCGCATCCTCACGCACAGCCAACGCCAGAAAGGGGGCGATGATCGCTTCCGGGTCATCCCCCGGCGGCGTCCGCAGATCGAACACGAACGTGCATTCGCCCGCCAGTATATTCACCGCCGTTCCGCCACGGATTTGACCAATCGTCAGCGTGGCATGCGGCGGCATGAAGCCCGATTGTGCGTCCCCCGCGCGCTCCAACTGCGCCGCCAGATCGGCCAGTGCCTGCATCAGCCGCACCGCGACCATGTTTGCCGAAACGCCCAGATGCGTCAGGCTCGAATGCGCCTCATGCCCGGTTACCGTCACGATCCAGCTTGAAATGCCCTTATGGCCGCTCACCACCTCCATATTGGTCGGCTCGCCCACGATCACTGCAACGGGTGTCGGCAGGTCGCGCACCAGTTCGCGGATCATATCCGGCGCGCCCAGACACCCGACCTCCTCATCATAGGAAAAAGCGAGATGCACTGGCCGCGCCAGCCCGGCACGCACGATGTCGGGCGCTGCCGCTAATGCGAGCGCCAGAAACCCTTTCATGTCGCACGTACCGCGCCCAAACAGCCGATCGCCCCGCCGCGTCAGCGCAAACGGATCACTGCTCCATGCCTGCCCATCGACCGGGACAACATCAGTATGGCCCGACAGCACCACGCCCCCTGCAACCGGCGGCCCCAGGGTCGCGTACAAATTGGCCTTGGTGCCCGCAGCATTGCCAACCCGCGTTGAGCCCACCCCCAAACTGGTCAGCAAATCCTCAACATAGCTGATCAGCGCGAGGTTGGAATCGCGCGACGTGGTGTCAAACCCGATCAGCCGCTCCAGGATCGGCAGGGCATTTTCAGCGATAGCAGCGGATGCGGACAAGTCAGTCATCATCTGAACTTAGCCGACAAAGATCAGGCCGTCACCGGTTCCCGCTCTGCTGCCCGTGATCCCGGCCCAGATTGCGGTCCTGCGGCCGGATTGGAAAACTCCATCTCGTCATCCACTGATCCAAAACGCAGCATCATGATGTCCTTGGCGTAATTCTGGTGCACCTGCCATGGCTGTTTATTGCCCTGTTTGGGGAAACGCTCCATCGCCCGCGTGACATAGCCCGAGCTAAAATCGAGGAACGGCATCGCCTCCAGGTCGCTCGCAATCCGCGGCGTCACCTGGCGCATCCCGCGCTTCTTCATCGTGTTCAGCAGCCGCGTCACATAACCACAGGTCAGATCAGCCTTCAGCGTCCAACTGGCATTGGTATAGCCAAAGGACGATGCCAGATTCGGCATATCGCTATACATCATGCCCTTGTAATTGAACGTTTTTGATAGGTCACGCGCCTGCCCGTCCACCGTAAACGCTACATCGCTGAGCAACTGCAGCTCCAGCCCGGTTGCGGTGACCACGATATCGGCATCGATCCGCTTGCCCGATTCCAGCGCAATCCCTGCGGCATCAAAATGATCAATCCGATCGGTAACGACGCTGGAAGTACCCGCCTTGATTGAGTCAAACAAATCGGCGTCGGGCACCAGACAGAGCCGCTGATCCCAAGGATTATAGCGCGGCGTAAAATGCGTCGCGATGTCATAATCAGGACCAAGCTGATCACGCACCATGCCGATGATGCGCTCTTTTGCTTGCGCCGGATATTTCCGCGTCATCCGGAAGAAATACATGCCGAACAACACATTCTTCCACCGCGTAATCCCGTAAGCGAGTTTGGCGGGCAGCAATGCGCGTAGCCGGTTGGCCACCGCATCCTCGGCAGGGCGCGACACGACATAGGTTGGCGATCGCTGCAGCATCGTTACATGCGCCGCTGCCTTGGCCATTTCAGGCACAATTGTCACCGCCGTCGCCCCCGATCCGATCACGACAACCTTTTTGCCGGCATAATCGAGGGTTTCGGGCCAGAATTGGGGGTGAATGATCTGGCCGGCAAAGTCGGCAACGCCCGGAAAATCGGGCGTATGGCCCTGCGCATAATTATAATAGCCGGAGCACATGAAGAGGAAATTGCAGCTATACTGCACCTCTCGTCCCTCGCTCAGCGCCGTCACCGTCCAGCGCGCATCCTGTGTTGACCAGGCAGCAGATTTGACATGGTGGCCAAAGCGGATGTGCCGATCGATGCCATATTTGGCTGCTGTGCGCTTTACATAGGCCAGAATGTTCGGCCCATCGGCAATCGCTTTTGCCTCTGTCCACGGCTCAAATGAGTAGCCGAGCGTGTACATGTCGGAATCACTGCGGATGCCCGGATAGCGGAACAAATCCCACGTCCCGCCAATATCGGCGCGCCCCTCCAGGATCATGTAACTGCGATCGGGGGATTTATCCTGCAGGTGGTACCCTGCCCCAATCCCGGAAATCCCCGCGCCCACCACGATAACGTCGACATGATCCATTATGGCACCTCCTGTGCCCATACCCGATATTCGATTTTCATTTGCAACGCAAAGGGGCATGGGATGAGGTTATAGCAGTGGCAGCAATGCGCCCAACCTCTGCCGTCCAGTAGCATTCGGTTCTTGCGCATCAATGTCTGCTCCGGGCGACGCTGGAACTTGAATGGGTTGGCCCCTAACGCTTCCTTACATGATTCAAAAACATGGGCTATCGTGACGCGAAGCCTCTGAGCAGCACAGCCTGCCCGGCACACCCAAAGCGAGGAAACCTATGTTCGACGAATTCGGTTTTCCTGGCGACCCTGACGTGGACTACACCGCGCCCATTCTTGAAACTTTTGTATACTGCAGTCGTGCCGCCGAAAGCGTCGACGACGTCGAAGTTGACCGTATCATTGAGCGGTCTCAACACCGAAACGTCGCCCGCGAAGTTACCGGGGTGCTGGTTTTCGGCAGTGGCGTCTTCTTCCAATGGATTGAGGGCCCGCCCGCCGAAGTGCAAAGCCTGATAACGAGCCTTCATGGCGATCCGCGCCATTACGATATTGTTCACCTGGACCGGAGTGTTGACCGGCGCGATCGTTTGTATCCGGGTTGGGAGATGGAGCGGGTCGACGCCGATGATATTCGCGCGGTACTGCAAGAAGCGCTCGCGAGCGCCGAAGACAAAAGCAACATCGCGGCCCTGCGCCGTATTCTCAATCACCTCGATACTGGCCCGCTGGATACGCTTGGGCGAGGTTGATGCGGTGATTAACTAGCAGAAAATAAAAGTTTAATTGATGGGTGGCAGGTTTGGTTAAGCCTTCTACTTGGGACAGCAGCGCTACGCGGCACCCCCGAATCCTAACTGCCATTACGCTATCGCAAACTGAGCGTGTGGCTGACAGTCGTTCGCCAAAAACCAGGCTGGAAACTGCAGTTAAATGTGAACCGAAGTTCATTGATCCGTTGATACCGCACCTCGTCCAGACTGTACCGCACCTTTGACCGTGGGCGTCAATTGCAGGGGGTATGCAAACACTATAGTCAAAAACGCTCATCAACGACGTAGCTCTTCCAACAGTTGCAAAAAATCTATCGGCATTTTTCCTCGATCTCTGCCGCTTCTGAATCCGAACCGCTTTGCTGCGTCGTCTAGGATGAAGTTTCTGTTGAGAGGGTTTGGCGATGAAATCGTTCCTTCAAGCGCGTGAAAATTCTGCAACCGATGCGCCGGTTGGTCGGCTAGTCACAGCGCGACCATCATCGTCGCGCGCGCGGTGGAGCACTGCACTTATGCTCGGCATCGCCAGTTTCTGCGTGGCCGCTAGCGCCAGCCAGACCGCCGCTGCACCGGACACCGCCGAACTGGCACCGGATGCATCAGCATTGCGCAAATTCATTGGCGATCAGGTTGGCGGCATCGATAACCTGAAAGTGCCTGCATCCAACAAGGATCTGCCGCTGCCACGGCAGGCGGACGGCACAGTGCCCTATCGCTATGAATTAACAGAGGCGAAGCGCTTTTTGGGGAAGATGCTGTTCCATGATCCCGTGCGGACAGCGCGCGTAAACGAAAATCACGAACAACCGCTCAATCTGCCAGCGGGCACCGCATTTGGGGGTACAGTCGGTTCGTCGACGCCTAAACTTCAGAATATTGTCTCGATGACGCGCCAAACCGGGTCCTGCGGCAGCTGCCATATCGGCGAAGCGGGTGGCAAGGCGGGCCAGCGTATCAACTTCAACACCGGCGGCGAAGGCCGGGGCTATACCGATGCGACCGGGAATTTCTTCCCCCGTCGCCGTCCCCAGCAGGGCCTCACCAAGCTGCGCACCAAGCCAATTTTTCCCGGCGACCTGCTGGTTGATGCGTTGCCAACGCTGACCGACATTTTCGTCGACGCAAGCGGGCGGCGCGTCATCACCACGCCAGCACTTTTTTATCACGCGCCAAAGCCAAGGGCCCTGCTTCAAACCGGTCGTCTGGATCAGCTGGATAGTGTGGGGCGCCTGTCACCCAATATGGTGGGTGCCGGGTTTAACAACCGCCTGCTGTTTGGTGGCTTTGGTGGGGAACCGCAGTCAACGCCCGGCTCGCTCAATCCGTTCAGCGATCCCGCGCCGGAAAACCTCACGCTGTTGCTGCTCGACGCCCACCGTATGCTGAATTTTCAGTCGGCGGCGCTGTTGCGTCATCCAACCTATATCAAGCTGTTTCGCGATGCTTTTCCCATGGAAGCGGCAGAGGCAGACGCGGCCAAAGACCTGACGAAACTGATCAACGACCAGACTGAATTTCGCGCGCAAGCCGCATTCTTACGTACAATCATAACGCGCGAGACGCCCTTCGACCGGTTTTTGGCGGGCGATAATCAGGCGTTGACGCCTGCGCAGCGCCGGGGCGCAAAGCTGTTCTTCACGCCCGCTGCCAATGGTGCGGGCGGGGCGGGCTGTTCCAGTTGCCACAGTGGCCCTGCACTCAACAAGCAACCTGGTGACCCAGACGTCACAGGCGTCGGTGCATTCGTGGAGCAAAATTTCTTCAACATCGGCATTGGCGATCACCCGGTTCAGGCTCTCAACGCGCAGGCGCGGCGTCAGCTAAATCCCCGGCGTCTTGGCAAGGATGGTTTTGCCTATCATGCCGAAGA
>JBBSCC010000179.1:0-5987 GCA_038250735.1 Sphingomonadales bacterium
TAGCGTGCCGAAAGCCGCCATTCGCCTAACCACCCACAAACGGCCATAGGCGGAGACGAGGCGCGATCTCGAAAGCGGTATGGCGGCTCTTGGCGGAACGAGACGTCCTTTTTAGTGGATGTGAACGACGGGGGCTGGTCGGCAGCCGACACCGCCCTACTCAGGCAGCGAATGGCAGCTATTCGAGGGGCAGTTCCTAACACCGGACGTGCAGAAAACGGCCGCATAATGGACAATCACGGATGGTGCGTCTGACAATTCACTCCTGAGAGTCGGAACGGCCCTATCTGCCCCGCCTAAACATTTCAGACGGCGACACAATGAACGCGCTATCTGTCAGGTTTTATAGCATCCGCTCGGTTTCAAAGGGTTGCAGCGCAGTGCGACTCGGTGGAGCAGGCAGTTGCGCTGGATGGTATGCCTATTTAGACATAATTGTGCTGCACGATTTTGCGCCGGTGACAGGGTTGCAACGCACCGCATCACCGCCGGGCAGGCGGGCGCTGTAATCCGACCATTCGCTGCGGGGGTAATAGTAATCGGTCGACACATATTGCGCGCCCGAAGCCAACGCAGCCTCGCGCCGGGCGGTGCTGCCGCTGCGGGCCTCCCGTGTATCGGCATCGGCGCGGGTGCGCACGATCATCCCGGCGGCCACGGCGGCCGTGATCTCGGCAGCCCGTTTTTGCGGATCATTGATGGTGAAATAGGCCGCGTGCGGGGCATCGAGCGACAAGCTGTTGACGAACACAGGCAGGCCTTCAAGCGCCGCCTTGCCGCGCATGTAGCCGCGCACTGTGTCCGGCCCGGCATCCAGCGCCAGAATGATCTGGCCGCGACTGGCAGCAAGGCTGGGCCAGCCGGTTTGCATGATGCCTGCGGGCAGGCTGGCAGCGGTGCCGCGCACATCATCGGGCTCGATGAAATCGTCCGGCCCCAGCACCTGCCGCAATTCTGCATCGAGCGCGTTAAAGGCTTCCTCGGTGAAGGGCAGTACGGTTACGGCGCCGGGGATCGGCACCGCTGTGTCCTTGGTGTTGAACAGGATTAGGATCGGCGCATGGCCGGGGTGCGCATCGGACCAGGCTTCGATCTGCTGGAGGCAGGCAATCAGCGTCGGACAATGCGAGCGCACATCGATATCGGCAGAGTGGAGCACCTTGAACCCCGGTTCGCGCAAACCCGCTGCATCGAACGCCGCCCCGCTGACGCGCGGCAACAACGGATCGGCAAAGCGCCCGCCATCGGGATCATAATAGATATCGATCTCCAGCTGGCGCATCCCCAGATCAAGCTGCTCGGCCAAGGGCGCATGGGCGTAGTCGAGGCCCTGCGCCGCCTCGGCCGATTGTGCGGTAATCAGCGCAAGTTCGCCTGCCGGGATCGCGGCCTTGTAACTGTTGTGCGAGCCGACCGCCTGCAGGTGGTTGATCGGGATCTCTCCGGCAGACGCGCCGCAGCTTTCGGGAGTCTCGCCCTGCGCTGCGCAATCGAGCGGGCCGGCCAGCGCGCCGGGCGCAGCCCAAAGCATGATAGCTGCTGCTACAAGATAGTGCTTCATAATACCGGTCCTGTTCCGCTGTCTCGCGCCGGGGACTAAGTCGCAAGCGTGACCTTTTGAGGACGCTGGCGGGCCGGTGATGCACGAAAGCCGCATCATCCCGGCGTCATTAAAATGCCGCTTCTTCGCCATCAATCTGACGCCGGGCAAACCTAGTCCCGCCGGACCACATTGGGGGGCCCGATATGAAGCGCGATCTCATTTTGACTGCATCGATGTTTGCCATCCTATCAGCAATGGCGGCACCGGCCGCTGCGCAAACGGCGGACGAGGCCGCTCCGCCGCCAGCGTCGGACGAAGCGGGCGTGATCATCGTTACCGGCGAAAAAACCGACCGGTCGCTGCAGGACACGGTCACATCGGTCGGGATCGTCACAGGTGAAACGATCGAGACGCAAGGCATCACCAGCCTGTCGGAAGCCTTCGATTACATCGCCAACGTCAATCTCGGCAACACCGAGGGCGGATTTTCGATTCGCGGCATCCCGTTCGACAATCTGCTGGGCGCCGGGTCTTCGCCGCTGGCGCAGATCTATGTCGATGATGTCACGCTGAGCGATCAGAGCACCCGCTTCGGGGCTGAGGGTATCTGGGACGTTTCCCAGATCGAAGTGCTGCGCGGCGCGCAATCGACTGTGCAGGGACGCAATGCGCTGGCGGGGTCGATCGTCATCCGCACCAACGATCCGACCTTCGATTGGGAGGGCAAGGCCCGCGTGATCGGCCTGACAGCGGACGGCGGCGATGAATTCGCGGTGTCGGGCGCGCTGGGCGGGCCGATCATCGATGGCGTGCTGGCGTTCCGCGTCGCGGGTGAACGGCGCGAGAGCGATGGCTTTGTCAGCAACCCGATCACCGGCGGCGATGATTTCAACGACCAGTGGACCGGCCGCGTGAAGCTGCTGTTCACCCCCACGCCCGATATCCGCAGCCTGCTGACCTATGCCTATATCGACGTTGATGTCGCCAACCGGGTCTCGGACCGCCGGTCACGCGGGGCCGATGGCTTTGTCAATTTCGAGGACGTGGTGCCGGGCAACGAGTTCAACCGGGAGACCTTCCTGAACTCGCCCGATTCCAACCGCAACATCCAGCACAACCTGTCATGGAAGACCGATTGGGACATTTCGCAAGCAGTGCGGCTGACGTCGATCACCACCTATAGCGACGGCGTAATTGAGGAACGGCTGGATTCGGACGGTACGTTCCTCAACCCGGCCCTGTTTCCCACCGCACCGATTGTGATCAATGATCCCTTCGGCATCCCCTTCGTTCCAACCGGGCCCTATGTGTTCAACACCGAGGCCACCCAGAACGAAACCCAGACGATCTTCACTCAGGAACTGATCGCCGCCTTCGATAATGATGGCCCGCTGCGGGGGCTGATCGGCGCCTATTACGTCAGTTCGAAGGAAGACGAATTCAACTTCACGCCGGGCGTGCAGCCGGGCATCCTCGGCACCGTGGCGGGCGCGGTGCGGCCGGGGCTGCAGGCGGGGCTGACGGCGCAACTGGGGCCTCTGCGGGGCATTCCTGCGGCGGGCAATCCGGTCGCCGCGATCCCGGCAGGCCCGGCCGGCGACGCAGCCTTTGCCGCCTTCATTGCGCAGGCCACCCAGCTTTCGGTCGATGCCACGCTCGCCAATTACCGCGACCTGGGCACCTTCGTGGCCGCCACCAGTGAGCCACTCGATATCGAAAACTACGCCGTCTACATCAGCGGCGAATATGACATTCTGCCCAGCCTGACGCTGGGCATTGGCTTGCGCTATGATTACGAGGAGCAGGTCGAAGGCCTGACGATCATCGGCCAGCCGCTCGGCCTGCCCAATCCGGCCGCACCGTTCATTCCGCCCGGCTTCCCGGCGGCGCTGATCCCCGGCGTGCGTGGTTCGATCGCGAGCGTGAACGGCTTCTTCGATGCCACCTTGGCTGAAGCCTCGACCAGCGCATCGCAGAACTTCAGCGCGCTGCTGCCGTCTGGCTTCCTCAGGTGGGAAATCGACGCGGATCGTTCGGTCGCCTTTTCGGTCCGGCGCGGGTACCGTTCGGGCGGGTCCGATCTCAACATCGTGCGCCAGTTCGTGTCGCAATTCGATCCCGAATACACCACCAACTACGAAATTGCGTTCCGTTCATTCTTCTTTGATCGGAAGCTGCGGGTCAACGCCAATGCGTTCTACACCGACTGGACCGATCAGCAGGTGGTGGTGTCGCTATCGACGTTGCAACAGGACGAGGTCGGCTTCAATGTCGGCAGCTCCACCGTGCAGGGCTTTGAAGTCGAAGCCTACCTGACCCCGGCTGACGGCTGGTTTATCCAGGGCGTGCTGGGCTATGCCGATACCCAGTTCAACGATTTCGATGCCGCGCTCGCCGCAACCCTGATCGAGGCGCAGAACGTGCTCGCGCCGATCAATCTGGAACAGACCCTGTCCGCCTTCGAAGGGCGCGAATTTGCCTTTGCGCCTGACTGGTCGGGCGCGGCGCGGATCGGTTACGATGACGAGGCGACCGGCCTGTTCGGCGTGCTGGGGGTGACCTATCAAGCGGCGTCGAACGTCAATAATGCGCAAAGTGCCTCGCCCACCTTCCTCGACAATGATGCCCGCGTGCTGGTCAACGCGACGCTGGGCATCAACTTCGACGCCGTCACGGTGTCGCTGGTCGGGCGCAACCTGCTTGACGAGGACTACGTTGCGTCGGGAGGCGATGCGCTGGTGCGGCTGGGGCCGCAACGCCAGATTGGTCTGCAAATTCAGGCCCGGTTCTGATTGGCCCAGGCGGGAGAGAAGCGAATGCGCTTTGGTGCCATGATGCTGGCGGCGCTGACGCTGACCCTTGCCCCCGCAGCAGCGGCGGATGAGGTCGCCACCCCCGCGCCTGAACGCGTGTGGCTCAAAGGCGATCTGCACGTCCATTCGCGCCATAGCGAGGATTCCAGCAATCATCCGGTGGCTGCAATCCTGACCTTTGCCGAAGCCGTGGAGATGGATTTCCTGTTGATTTCCGATCACGACAATCACGTGTCCGGCGCGACGGCGGAGAATACTTGGGCTGACCCTGAGTTCCGGTCGGACAGGATCATTCTGCTCTACGGAGCGGAATGGACCACGCATCGCGGCCATGCCAACCCGATCAGCGCGCGGCCCTATGATCACCAGCGGTTGTATGATCTGCGCGATGCCCGCGATGTGCGCATCGCCGCGCTGATACAGGAACTGGGCATCCACCTTTCTGCCAATCACCCGGCGGGCGATGATGCCTTCAGCATGTCCTATGACATGGTGGGTTCGCTGGAGGTGTGGAATTCGGTGCTGTGGGCCCGCAACAAGGCGTCGATGGCTGTATGGGACGATTTGCTCAAATCGGGGCGGATGATCGCGGGGCGCGGCGGGAGCGACGCACATCATGGGCCAGTGCCCAACCCTGACATGACCAATGCCCGCCAGCGCGAAGCCACCGCCAACAATATCGGCACGCCCACCACCTGGGTTCTGGCCGATGGGCGCAGCGGTGATGCGGTGGTTGCAGCGCTGACCAAAGGCCGCGTCGCGATCAGTGCCAATCCCCTGGCGCCGCGGGTGGAGTTCAGCGCCGATCGTGACGGCGATGGCACAGCCGACATGCTGCCGGGCGATAATCAGGCGTGGCAGGGCGGCGCGGTGCAGTTCCGCATTGCTTTGGTCGGCGGGCCGGAAGGGGTCGCACCTTACGCTGTGACGGTAGTGAAAAACGGCGCTCCGTTCCAGACCCTCACCCTGCCGCCGCGCGGCGCGATTACCTTTACCGACTCCCCATCACCGCCTGCTGAGCGGAATTATTACCGCGTCGAAATCCGCGGGGCCGTGCCGCCTTATCCGCAGGTGCCCAACGCCAGCGTAGTGGCAGGCGACATGGTGGCGCTGTCCAATCCACTCTATTTTAATTTCGACCCGGCGTTCTAAAGGCGCGGCAGGCCCGTCATGAGGAGCTGCGACAAAGATCAATGTCGGTCTTCGCGCAAGATCATGAATTCTTATGGGGCGGACGATGATGCTCCATCAACGAGTTTCGACGCAGCAAAATTTCTGGACGGGTCGTAATCAAGATGGCCGCCATTCAGCAACCCACCCCTTTGCGGTCATGAGCGGGGCCGATGCGCAATCCCGAAAGCGGCATGGCAGCTTCTGGGGGTGGGCAGACATTCGTCCTGACGGACGTGAACGGCTGACAATGGTCGCTTCCTGCCTTTTCGCTATCGGGGAGTAATCGGCTAGACCGGGCATAGATCGACGACAAGGGCCGATCATCACCAATCTTGCTTGAGACAAATGTTCCTGTACTGTTCTCAAGATGGTTTCTCATGGGATTCGGCAGGCGAAACGCGACGAACTCGCCTTCCCGGTGAGGCTCAAGATAAAGGTGCCAGCTCACGGCCTCGGAA
>JBBSCC010000180.1:0-5982 GCA_038250735.1 Sphingomonadales bacterium
CCCCCGGCGAACGCCGGGGGCTCAAGGGGTGGGGCGCTGCGCCCGCCCCATAAAGACCCCAGCTTTCGCTGGGGTGACGATTGGGTGGTAGGGACAACACAGGAATATCTTCATGGCTGCTCTGAACGACGAACAAACGATGATCCGCGATATGGTGCGCGAATGGGCCGATAATGAATCGCCCGTTTCCGCCTTTCGCAAGATGCGCAATGCTGCACCGGCGGCAGGATATGATGCCGCCGCCTGGGCGACGATGGCCGAAATGGGCCTGGCCGGGATTGTGGTGCCAGAGGAATTTGGCGGTACTGCCTTTGGCTATCTGTCGCTGGGACTGGTGCTGGAACAGCTTGGCCGCAACCTTGCCGCATCGCCGCTGGCCTCCACCGCCGCCGCCGCAACGGCCATTGTGATGGGCGGAACGGATGCGCAGAAGCAAAGTTGGCTGCCGCGCATCGCAAGCGGTGAAGTGGTCGCGACGCTCGCGATTGATGAAGGCCCGGTGCATGATCTTACCAAGATCAAGACCGTGGTTGCTGGCGGCAAGCTGACCGGCACCAAGGCATTTGTTGCCGAGGGCGATAGCGCCGGGTTGTTCGTGGTTGCGGCAACCGACGGGCTGTATCTGGTGGCAGGCGATGCCGCAGGCGTTACCCGCGCGCACCGCCAAATGGCCGATTCACGCAGCCACGCCCAGATCAGCTTTGACGGCGCGGCTGCCGAAAAGATTGAGGGCACAACCGTGCAGGCCATCGTCGACCGGGCAACTGCGGCAGTATGTGCCGAAATGCTGGGGCTGGCGGTACAGGCGTTTGAGACCACCAATGATTATTTGAAAACCCGCGTTCAATTTGGCCAACAGCTTTCCACCTTTCAGGCGCTGCAACACCGCATGGCCAAGCTGTTCACCGAGATTGAGCTGATGCGTTCAGCCGTTGAGGCAGCGCTAGAGGCGATTGATGCGGGCCGCAGCGATGTTGACCAGGCGGTAACGCTGGCCAAGGCAGTGGCCAGTGACACGCTGAAGCTGGTGAGCCGCGAGATGATCCAGCTGCACGGCGGCATCGGCATGACCGATGATTATGACGCGGGATTCTACATCAAGCGCGCGGCGGTGCTGGAGGCGATGTGGGGCAACGCCGCCTTCCACCGCGAGCGGTTTGCGCGGTTGAACGGATACTGATCCCACAACCCATTTTTACGATACTGCCAAGGGTCGTTGCCGCACGCCGGTGACGGCCTTTGTCGTTTGCAGTAACGCGGGCGGCCATTGGGTGCGGTTTCGAAGGTCGATCCTGCTTTTGTAATTTTATTACAAAACTATGACTTTTTGGCAACAGCCCCGTGACGGGTGTCGTTTAGGGACCATGGTTTCGCTTGACGACGGGCGCGTCTCGCTGTCTATTCGAGATTACGGTACGGAATCCATAAGCGATCTGGCCAAGTTTGGGAGAGAGAGATGCTGAAGACGAAGCTGTTGGCTGCGTGCGCCTGCTCGGTGCTGGCCCTTGGAATTGCAATGCCGGCATCGGCGCAAACATCGGCACCAACGGTTCTGCCGCAGGATGACCAGGCAGAGTCTTCGTCACCCGACATCGTCGTCACCGGATCGCTGATCCGCGGCGCGCGCGAAGATGGGCTTACGCCTGTTGACGTGATTGGCGCAGACGAATTGTCGCGCCAGGGTTCGCCATCGGGCCTTGATCTGCTGAAGAACCTGCCCGTTTCCAACGGTATTATCGGCGATGCGAACCAGTTTGACGCCCGCGCCCAGGGTTCTGAAGGCGTCGCCAGCGTCAACTTGCGTGGTCTGGGGCCACAGCGCACACTGGTGCTGTTGAACGGCAAGCGTATCGTCAGCGCAGGCACTGGCGTTCCCGTTGTCGACATCAACCTGATCCCGCAAAGCGCAATTGGCCGGATTGAAATTCTGAAGGACGGCGCTGCCGCGACATACGGGTCGGACGCGATTGCCGGCGTGGTCAACTTCATCACCCGCAGCGACCAGGAGGGTTTCCAGGCAACTGGCGACTATCGCTATGTGCGCGGCTCTGACGGTGATTATACCGGTGCGCTCAGCTTTGGGCACACGCAGGACGGGTTCCAGGTGTTTGCCTCGTTCGGCTATCAGCACCGCTCGGAATTGCGCACCACGGATCGCAGCTTCACCGTGCAGCCCTATGCCAATAACCCGCAGGGCGGGTACACAGGCGGCGGCAACCCCGGCAACTATGGCTTTGGTGGCACCGCCAATTTCGTCCGCGATCTTGGTTGCGAAGCGCTGGGCGGTTTTCGGAGCCTTCCGGGATCGACCACGGATCGTTGCTTCGTCAATTTCGGCCAGTTCGACAATCTGGTCGAGCCGGAAGATCGCTATCAGGCATATGTAGAAACCAAGATTGATCTGGCGAGCAACGTGTCGTTCAAGGCGACCGCGCTTTATGGTTCGTCATCAACCCGGATCACGACATCGCCAAGCTATCTGCCCACGCTGCCGCCATCGGGCAATGCGGCCAGCGGTGGTGCAGGGCTGTTCATCATCCCCACATATGCGCCAGCGCTGCGTGATTATTGCACGCTTTATGGTGCAGCATCGGGCTGCGTTGCGCCGGGCGGTGTTCCGCTTGCCCCAGCAATTGCGTTCCCCGTGTTGTTCCGTCCATTCCTGCTTGGCGGCAACCCGTTGTTCAACCAGCCTGGCAATGATCGCAATTCGGCATTCAGCCAGCGCCAGTCACAATCAGTGCGGTTCACTGCTGAACTGAACTGGGAAGTGACGAACGACCTTAACCTCGACACAGGCTTCACCTATTCGGAATATGAGCGCGGCATTGAAGGCACAGATACCTTCGGCGATCTGTTGCAGAATGCATTGGCGGGCTTTGGTGGACCAAACTGCGCCTTTGCCAGCACGGCATCACGTGCGGGGTTGAGCGCATTACAGCTGGCGGGTCTCGCTGGCACCAATGGCTGCACCTATTTCAACCCGTTCTCAACCGGCACCCCGGGCAACCCGGTGACCGGCGCAACAAACGCCAATTTTGCCGGTGCACGCAGCCCGGCAGGCTTTAACCTTGCGCCCGGTGCCGGACTGATCAACGACGCGGCAACAATCGATAATTTCTTCCGCGATACGCGCAGCGACACGACGACCCGGTTGTTCGTTGGCGACATCGTGCTGAGCGGAAAGAGCGGGATTGAGCTGCCCGGTGGGCCGCTGTCATTCGCCATCGGTGGCCAGTATCGGCGGGATAGCTACCAAATCCGTTACGCAGCGGACAGCAACCTGGCAGTGAATCCATGCCCCGGATCGCCGCTCAACCCGGCGGCAATTTGCAATCCGCAGACCGGCGCGCTCGGCTTTTTGGGTACGAACTTCAATCGCACCACATCATCTGATGTCTACGCGATTTTTGGTGAATTGAAGGCTCCTGTGGCCGAAACCGTCGACCTCAGCTTTTCGGCGCGTTACGAGCAATATGGCGGTTCGATCGGTTCGACCTTCAACCCACAGGGCCGTGCGCGCTGGCAGGTGACACCATGGCTGGCCATTCGTGGCGGCGCAGGCACCACCTTCCGCGGCCCACCAGCCGCAGCCCAAGACGGCCAGGTTACCTCGCTGCAGGTTATCGGTACATCGTTCCGCGCGATTGATATTCGCGGCAACCCGAACCTCGCACCTGAAACTGCGCTCACCTATGGCGGCGGTATCGTCGTCTCGGCTGGCCCGTTCAGCGGCAGTGTCGACTATTTCCGGTATGACTTGAACGGCCCTCAGGAATCAGAGCCGGTTGCCGGGATTGTGGCGGCGTTGTTTGGCGCCACCGGCAATGCCAACTGCAACAACCCGGCCTTTGCGGCATTGCAGGCGCGCTTTACCTTCACGGGTGCAGGGTGTGGCATTGGCAACGTTCAGCGGTTGACGACGAACATCATCAACAGCGCGAACGTCAGCACATCAGGCATCGATTTCCAGGGGCAGGTAAAGTTTCCGGTCAGCACGATCAACTTCGTAGCGGGCGTGAACGGTACCTACATCATCGATTACCAGACTCAGGATATTACGGTCGCTGGTGTCGTGGTGCAGCCGCGGTTTAACGGCGTCGGCCAGCTCAATTTCCAAACCAGCGCTTACCCATTGCCGCAAATCAAGGGCAATGTGTACTTGCAGGCTGATCTGGGCATCCACAATGTTCGGCTGCAGTATAACTATATCGATGGTTATACCGATCAACGCGGTGCGGCGATCTTTGGCCCCAACGCTGGCGCACTTGCGGGTGCTTCGGTCACGGGTGGCAAGCGGATCGGCGCTTTCGACACACTCGATTTCACCTATCGTGTGAACCTGCGGACCAACACCACGATCTCGTTGTCAGCACTCAACATCCTGAACAAGCTTCCGCCATTTGCGCGGCTTGATTTCAACTATGATCCGTTCACGGCATCGCCGCTGGGGTTCAATGCAAAGTTCGGCATTACCCAGCGTTTCTAATCGTGATCGACTAACGCCAATACAGCCCGCTGCCCGGCATCCCCGGGCGGCGGGTTTTTTGTTCCCCCAGCGTAAGAATGGCCCCTGATGGCAAGTTCCACTATTCCCGGCGCCCCGTTCGAATCCGCTGACGCAAAGGCGCTGCGGCTGCGGGGATGGACGCTGGCTTTGCTGACGCTGGTTTATTTCTTCAGCTTCATGGATCGATATATCCTGTCGATCCTGCTCGAGCAGATCAAAGCGGACCTGAACCTGAACGACACACAGCTCGGGCTGCTATCCGGGTTTGCCTTTGCGATTTTTTACGCGACCCTGGGCATTCCGGTGGCCTGGCTGGCCGATCGCAAAAGCCGACGCGACATTATCGCCATCGCGCTGACATTATGGAGCGCGATGACGGCGCTGTGCGGCACCGCGCAAAATTTTGTCCAACTGCTCATTTTCCGCATCGGCGTGGGGGTGGGGGAGGCTGGATCAAGCCCGCCAAGCCATTCGATTATCGCTGATCTTTACCCACCCGAACAGCGCGCCGGGGCGATGGGGATTTATTCCACCGGCGTCGTGCTGGGCGGCGGATTTGGCGCGATTATCGGCGGGCTGATCGCGCAGGCCTATGGCTGGCGCTGGGCGATGGCGGCGGTGGGGCTGCCGGGCATCTTGCTCGCGATTTTTGTCCGGCTGGTGATGGTGGAGCCACGGCGGGGGCTTTCTGATCCGGTGTCAGCCACCCCGCAACCGGCAGAAATGCCCAAAATCCGCGATGGCTTTCGCAGTCTGGCGGCGGCCCCGGCTGCCATGCACCTGATTATCGCAGTGACGATCACCTCGCTGGTTGGCTATGCGACCGCCAATTTCGGGCCGTCCTATCTTCAGCGATCCTTCGGGATGACGTTGACGCAGGTGTCGCTCATCTATGCACCGTCGCTGGCGCTCAGCGGCGCAATTGGCGGGGTGGTTGGCGGCCGCATCGCTGATCGGCTTGGGCGGCGATACGGCATTCACATGCAGGCCTGGTTTGTCGCCGGACTGAAACTGGCGGCGCTGCCGTTCACGGTGATGTTTTACCTCAGCTATGATCTGACATCGAGCCTGGCGGCGGTGTTGATTTCGTACCTGCTGGCTTCAAGCTATCTTGGGCCCAGCTTTGCGCTGATCCAGGGGCTGGCACCAACGCGGATGCGCGCGGTGTGGGCGGCGATTACGTTGCTGGTGATCAACCTGATCGGGTTGGGGCTGGGGCCGACGATTACGGGCGTGCTGAGCGATCTGTACAAGCCAATGTTCGGGGCGGAATCGCTGCGCTATGCGCTGGTGAGTGCCAGTTTGCTGACGCCCTGGGCGATCTTCCATTATTGGCGCGCGGGCGTGCTGTTAAAGCGGATGGCGGCGGGTTGACGGGGCGGGCGGAACGGCGGGGGATCGGGGAATACGCGGGAGAGTCGGTTTGACTTAGAGCCCGATGACATTAGGTTGACCCGTTCGCCCTGAGCGAA
>JBBSCC010000181.1:0-5960 GCA_038250735.1 Sphingomonadales bacterium
GTGCCCTTCATCTGCATGTCGATATTGGCAATTTCTTCGCGCAAACGGGCCACGGTGCCGCCGCCGCGCGCGGCACCATCACTGCCGATCATGCGCAAATCCATCACCAGCCCGCCGGCGTTCTTCACCGTTTCCCCGGCCTTTCGGCCAAAGTTGCGCGCGATGGCGGGATCGATCTGGAAGGCGAGAACGGCGGTGACGCTATTGTCCAAATCATTGACATGGTATCGGTTGGTCAGCACCCGGCAGCGCGTTCGGCCGAGTTGATCGCAGGCGCGGACATGCGCGTCCTGTGTTTCGGCAACGCGCGCTGCGGGCATGCGGAAGGCGTAACGATAATCGAAATCACCGCCAAGCGCGGCATCGCTGGCATCACCGCGATTGGCCGTTGGGCTTTGCCCGCCAGCCATTGCCGCCGGATCAACCCCAATCGGCGAACAGCCCGCCAGCAGCAGCAAAAGCCCTGCAAATCCACCCGCGAATCGCATCGCCGTCTCCCATGAACCAGCGTTAACTATATCCGGGATAGGCGGCGCGACCAAACCAAACGCTAGGTGACGGCGTACCGCTTTGAGAATTCGGGCGCGCGGTGCAGTTCTCCGGCCAGAATCGTTGTTAGAATATCGCCTGCGCGCACCAGATCTTCATGGCTCAAATATAATGGCGTCAGCCCGAAGCGAAGAATATCGGGGTCGCGGAAATCGCCGATTACGCCGTGCGCAATCAATGCCTGACACAATGCATAAGCCTGGGGGTGGCGAAAGCTGATGTGGCTGCCGCGCTGGGCTGGATCGCGCGGGCTCACGCATTCCAGCCCCAATTCGTCGCCAATACCGGCAAAAACGTCAAAAAGGCTGGCACTTTTGGCGCAAATCGCGTCAAAATTGGCCGAAAGCAGTAAATCTACGCCCGTTTCCAGCGCCGCCATCGACAACATCGGCGGGGTCCCGGCCAGCCAGCGCTTGATGCCGGGGGCGGGGGTGTATCCGTCGGCAAAGTCGAACGGGGCGGCATGGCCCATCCATCCTGACACCGGATTTGCGAGTTTTTCCTGCAGGTTACGCGCGACATACAGATAGGCTGGCGCGCCGGGGCCACCGTTCAGATATTTATAGCCGCACCCCACCGCCAGATCAGCGCCGCAATCGTTCAGCGATACAGCGACGGCACCAGCGCTATGGCTCAAATCCCACAGCACCAGCGCGCCAGCCGCATGCGCGCGCGCCGAAAACGCATTCATATCATAGCGTTCGGCAGTTTTGTAATGAACATGCGTTAGCAGTACCAGCGCGGTTTGATCATCAATCGCATCGCCAATCTGGTCGCGCGGCACCGCCTTCAGCGTCGCGCCGGGCACGCACGCCACCGCGCCTTCCGCAATGTGCAGATCCGTCGGAAAATTGCCCGCCTCGCTGACGATCACCGTGCGCCGGGGATCAAGCCGGAGCGCAGAAACAAGCAATTTGAATAGGTTAACCGATGTGGAATCGGTAACAATCACCTCGTCCGCCGCTGCGCCGATCAGCCGGGCGATCTTGCCGCCGATGCGCTGCGGGGCATCGATCCACCCCTCGTTCCAACTGCGGATCAGCCGATCGCCCCATTGCCGCTCCACCATATCGGTAAGCGCAGGGCCAGCCGCGCGGGGCAGCGGCCCAAGCGAGTTGCCGTCGAGGTAAATCACCCCCGGCGGCAGCGCGAACAGGTCGCGAAATCCGGCCAGCGGATCAGCGGCGTCCAGCGCGCGCGCCTGTTCCAGCGTCATCATTTCAGCGCGGCCATGATCAGCGACCGCGCCTTGGCCCAGGCGGCGCTTTCGGGCGCGATCAGCTCGACATGGCCGGTGGCGGGAATGCGGTGCAGCACCGCCTTGTCGCCCGCCTTGCTGGCTTGCGCGACATAGCTGGTGCCGAGCCGCATCGGGATAATCCGGTCATTCTCGCCATTTACCAGATCCTGCGGCACGCCAATCGGCAACAGGCGCGGCACCGATGTGTCGGCGAACACATCGGGATGCGCGGGCGTCGCCGGCCCAGTCAGCCGGGCGATGATATCGGTGCCGCAGCCATTATCCGGGCTGGCGGCGGTCGCCTCCAGATCAGGCAGACCGCCCAGGCTGACGACGTGCTTGATGGGTAGCGGGTGTGCGGTACGCAACACGCTGCCCTTGGGCAACTTCGCCCGACCAGCCAGCCATAGCGCCAGATGCCCGCCCGCAGAATGGCCCACCGCCACCACCCGCTTCAGATCAAGGTGATATCGCGCCGCGTTCGCCGCCAGCGCATCGGCCGCCGCCGCTGCATCCTGAAACGTGCCCGGATAACCGCCACCGGGCCGGTCAACCCCACGATAATCGATGTTCCACACCGCAATGCCCCGCCCGCGCAGATCATCCGCGATCCAGTTCATCAGGGTGCGATCCGCAATCTCGGTCTGCCAGCAACCGCCATGCACCATGAGGACAACCGGGTGCTGCCCAGCGCCTTTGGGAATCCAAACGTCAACCTTTTGATAGGCATCGCTGCCATAGCTGACCGTGGCATCAGGCGCGGGTCGCGCGCGGCTCGTCAGGTCTGGCCAGGTGAGCAGAGGGGTATCCATCGCCATCATTGGCGTGATGGCGAACAGCGCGAAAAGAGCAAGTCTGAGCATTTCACCCGCCTAACCGCCCGGCGATGCGTTGTCCAAGGGGCAGCATGTGCCGCTACCCCCTCGCCACCATAGAATCGCGCTGCTATCGGGCAGGGGATGACCACTGACGTGCTTGACCCCGACGCCCCGGCTCCCCAGCCCGACCCCATTCCGGGCCAAACCGACGCCCCGTTCGATAGTGCGCTGTCGGAACGTTACCTTGTCTATGCGATGTCGACGATTACGGCGCGGTCGCTGCCCGATGTGCGCGATGGCCTGAAGCCCGTTCACCGCCGGCTGTTATGGGCGATGCGGCTGCTGAAGCTTGATCCGGCGCAGGGCTATAAAAAATGCGCACGCGTGGTGGGCGACGTTATCGGCAAATATCACCCGCATGGCGACCAATCTGTTTATGACGCCATGGTCCGCCTCGCGCAGGATTTTGCGCTGCGTTATCCGCTGGTCGACGGGCAGGGCAATTTCGGCAACATCGATGGCGATAACGCCGCCGCCTATCGCTACACTGAGGCTCGGCTGACCCAGGTCGCGATCGACCTGATGGACGGGCTGGACGAAAACGCGACGGATCTGAAGCCCACCTATAATGGCGAGGAAGAAGAGCCCGAGCTGTTCCCCGGCCTGTTCCCCAATCTGCTGGCGAACGGTGCGAGCGGCATCGCGGTGGGCATGGCGACCAGCATCCCGCCACACAATGCCGCCGAATTGATCGAAGCGGCACTGCTGCTGATCGATGATCCCAGCGCTGATGATGCCGCCATCATGTCCAAGGTATCCGGCCCTGATTTTCCGACAGGCGGGCTGGTGGTGGACAGCGCGGCGAGCATTGCCGAAACCTATGCCACGGGGCGCGGCAGCTTCCGGGTGCGGGCGCGCTGGCACATTGAGGATCTGGGGCGCGGCACATGGAACGCGATCGTCACCCAGATTCCTTATGGCATTCAAAAGGGCAAGCTGATCGAGGCGATTGCCGCGATCATCAACGACAAGAAACTGCCGATCCTGGCTGATGTGCGTGACGAATCGGACAGCGAAATCCGCGTCGTCATCGAACCGCGCAGCCGCACCGTTGACGCCGATATGCTGATGGAAAGCCTGTTCCGGCTTAGCGATCTGGAAGTCCGGGTGCCGCTGAACCTCAACGTGCTCGATGCCCGCCGCACGCCGCGCGTGATGAGCTTGCGGGAAGCTTTGTCTGCCTGGCTCGACCACCAATTCATCGTGCTCCAGCGCAAATCGCAGCACCGGCTCGACAAGATCGCTGACCGGGTGGAGTTGCTCGACGGCTATATCATCGCCTTCCTCAACCTCGACCGGGTGATCGAAATCATCCGGACCGAGGATGAACCAAAGCCGGTGATGATCGCCGAGTTCGAGCTGAATGACCGTCAAGCCGAAGCAATCCTGAACATGCGGCTGCGCAGTTTGCGGCGGCTGGAGGAAATGCAGCTGCGCAAGGAACGCGACACCTTGCAGGAGGAACGCGCGGGGCTTGAGGCTTTGCTGGGCAGCGATGCGCGCCAGCGGACGCGGATGAAGAAGGATCTGGGCAAGCTGCTGGTCCGCTATGGTGAGAATACACCGCTCGGCAAACGCCGGACGACGGTGGCCGAAGCCGCCCCTGCGCGAGACATTCCGCTGGAGGCGATGATTGATCGTGAGCCGATCACCGTCATCCTGTCGCAGCGCGGCTGGATACGCGCGATGAAGGGGCACATAGATACGGCAGGCACCGAAGCGCTGAAGTTCAAGGAGGGTGATGGCCCCGCCTTCGCCTTCCACGCGCAAACCACCGACAAGATCCTGCTCGCCGCCGAAACCGGGCGTTTCTACACGCTGGCGGCGGACAAGCTGCCCGGCGGACGCGGTTTTGGCGAGCCGGTGCGGTTGATGATCGACCTGGATGGTGAGGCCGGCATCCTTGATTTATTTCCGGCAAGCCGCGCCGAGCGGCATCTGGTTGCCGCCAGTGATGGGCGCGGCTTCATTGTCAAAACGGCCGACCTGATCGCTGAAACGCGCAAAGGCAAAACCGTGGTCACCCCCCGGCTGGGCGCGCGGCTGGTGCGGCTAAAGCCGCTTGATCCGCTGGCGGATTATATTGCCGTGATTGGCGATAACCGCCGCCTGCTGGTGTTCCCGATTGCGGAACTGCCCGAAATGGCGCGCGGGCAGGGGGTGCAGTTGCAACGCTATCGCGACGGTGGGCTTGCTGACGTGACCGGCTTTGTAATGGCGCAGGGGTTAAGCTGGGCGATGGGCGGCGATAGCGGACGCACCCGTAATGAGCCCGATATGGGGCCATGGCGCGCCGCGCGCGGGGCTGCCGGGCGGATGCCCCCCAACGGCTTTCCGCGCGACAATCGTTTCTAAACATTCGGTAGTTTCCGGGACTGAGCCAGGGAATCACCGATGCTTTATCGGGTGTTAACCTATCCAAGTTACCGCTGATGAGGCATGGTTTTTGGCAATCTTAGGTCCAAGCTGACCCCTGATCGAGCGGCACCCGCCGCAGCGACGGGCGATGCCGTGCCCGTTCCGCCGCCGCGCCCAACGGTTGAGCAGACGATTGAGCTGCTGCCCATTCCCGCCGCCGTGGTGACAGTCGACCAGGGCCGGATCAGCTTTGCATCGATGAATAGCGCGTTTGAGGCGGTGAATCAGGGGCGGTCCGCAGAGCGCTCACCCATTGCCCTGCTGCTCGGCGCGCGGATCAGTGCCTTTCTGGAATCGGTGGAAAGCCGGGACAGTTTCGAATGGGAACTCGGCGATTCGGTCGATTGCCGTTATTACCGCGTGCATCTGGCGCGATCATCGGGGCCGGGCACGTATCGCTGCCTGTTGACGCTGGTTGATCACACATCGGTGTTGCGCACGGAAAAAAATCTCCGCCGTGAAATGATGACGGACAGCCTTACCGGCTTGCCCAATCGCGCCGGTTTCAGCGAACTGTTGGAAGAGGTGATCGGCGACGACACCGCGCAGCAGGCGCGTTACGCCGTGCTGATTGTCAACCTTGATCGTTTCAGCCGGATCAACGCCTGTATGGGATCAATGGCCGGCGATGAATTGTTGATGACGGTTGCGCGGCGGTTGAAGGGGGCATTGCGCGGGCGCGATGTGCTGGCCCGCACCGGGGGTGACGAATTCGGCATTTTGGTGAGCCTGGATGAAGGGCGCGGCGATGCCGATCATGTTGCCAAGCGCATACAGGGGGCACTGGCCACACCCTTTCGCCTCTCCGCATTTGAAATTCGCGTGTCCTGCTCGATCGGCATCGCCTTTGGATCGGATATGATCGACGATTCAGA
>JBBSCC010000182.1:0-5940 GCA_038250735.1 Sphingomonadales bacterium
CGGCCATCGGGCTTGCGGGTGATGTAGGATTTATACTCGCGCCCGGCCTCCGGACTGTAGATTTTGCCCTGCCAGTCCTTGCCGCTGTCCGTAAAATTAGCAAGGATCTGAAGGCCTTCGATTGGGCGGCTGTGTTTGGCCGGATCGGGGTTGCGGAAATCGGTGGTGGGGCCATTGGGATTGGGTTTCAACACCTTGGTCACCCGCCCGCAGACGCCCTTGCCGCATTCCGCAATCGTCACGATCGCCTTGCCGTCGACGGTCAGCCATTGCCCCGTGATCGGCGTGGCGGCATGAGCAGCGACGGGTAACGCAAAAGCGGCAAAAACGATCACGAATCGCATAAAAATGGGCATCCTTTGACAGTTTTGGGCGCGTTTTTGCCCAAGATGGTTAGACTTATCCCATGAAAGGCACAAAATGAACGCAAAGTGGACGATTGGAATCATCGGTGGTTCGGGGCTGTATGCGATTGACGGATTGGCCCATGCCGAATGGCGCGATGTTGCCTCGCCCTGGGGGGCGCCGTCTGATCAGTTGCTGTTCGGCCAATTGGGCGATGTGAACCTGGTGTTCCTGCCGCGCCATGGCCGGGGCCACCGGATCAGCCCCAGCGAGCTGAACGCGCGCGCCAATATCGATGCGTTGAAGCGCAGCGGCTGTACCGACATCATCGCCATATCCTCCATCGGCAGCCTGCGCGAGGAACTGGAGCCGGGGCGGTTTGTGGTGGTTGATCAGTTTATTGATCGCACGGTGGCGCGGCCATCGAGCTTTTTCACAACCGGGCTGGTCGGGCATGTCTCCATGTCCGAACCCGTCTGCCCGCGCCTGTCGACGCTGGCGGCACAAGCCGTGGCCACCGCAGGCGGCAAGGTGACGCACGGCGCGACGTACCTGGCGATGGAGGGGCCGCAATTTTCAAGCCGCGCCGAAAGCTTGATGTACCGCCACTGGGGTGCCGACGTGATTGGCATGACCGCGATGCCAGAGGCCAAGCTCGCGCGCGAGGCAGAGCTGCCCTATGCGCTGATCGGCATGGTCACCGACTATGATTGCTGGCGCGAAAGCGAAGCCGCCGTCGATGTGGCCGAAGTGATCGAGCAGATGCACAAGAATGGCGACACCGCCCGCAAGACCGTGGCGGCGTTGATCGCATCATTGCCGCCCGAGCGCACGCCGTCCCCCATTGATACCGTGCTCGATTTCGCGCTGATGACCGATCCGGCGAAGCGCGATCCGGCATTGCTGGCAAAGCTGGACGCGGTACTGGCGCGGGTGAATGGGCGTTAACGCGGAAAACTTCTGCCCGTCACCCCGGCCTTGTGCCGGGGCCCACCGGGGTTGAAACGCCACGGCTGCTTTGGCTCGCGGGCCAGTGGGCCCCGGCACAAGGCCGGGGTGACGAAGCTCGTTCATTGATTGCCCCGATATCCCTTGCGCGTAATCGCAATTGGACGCGCGCGCGATACCGGGCCAAAGAGCTGCAATGGCCCCACCCCCACCATTTGACGGCGATTTCAGCGCCATGCCGAGCGGCACGGATGAGGGATTCGAACGCCGGGTAACGTTGAGCGAAAGCTATCGCAGCGTGCCGGTGCCGCGCCAGGCGCCGTTCTGGCGGCGGATGCTGGCGTTCAGCGGGCCGGGGTATCTGGTTGCGGTGGGGTATATGGACCCCGGCAACTGGGCGACCGATATCGCGGGTGGATCGGCATTTGGCTATACGTTGCTGTCCGTCATCCTGATATCGAACCTGATGGCGATGCTGCTGCAGGCGCTTGCCGCGCGGCTGGGCATTGTGGCGGGGCTTGATCTCGCCCAGGCATGCCGCGCGCGCTATTCACGGCCCGTCGGGCTGATGTTGTGGGTGTTGTGCGAAATCGCGATCATCGCCTGCGATCTGGCCGAGGTGCTGGGCACCGCCATCGCGCTGAACCTGTTGTTCGGGCTGCCGCTGATCGCCGGCGTGGTCATCACCGCGTTTGATGTTTTGTTGATCCTTGCGCTGCAGCAATACGGCTTTCGCTTGCTTGAAGCGTTCATCGTCACCCTGCTGATCGTGATCGCGGGGTGCTTTGCCTATGAGCTGTGGATTGCCCAGCCAGACCTGGCCGCAATCGCCGGGGGGCTGGTGCCGACCACGCAAATCATCACCAATCCGGCGATGCTGTACATCGCCATCGGCATATTGGGCGCGACGGTGATGCCGCATAACCTGTACCTCCATTCCTCCATCGTCCAGACCCGTGCGTTCGATACCGATGATGCGGGCAAGCGCCACGCGATCCGGCTGGCGACGATTGACAGCAGCGTCGCGCTGGGGCTGGCGCTGTTCATCAACGCCGCGATTCTGATTCTGGCGGCATCGGCATTTCATGTCACCGGGCGCACCGATGTGGCGGAGATTGGCCGCGCCTATGAATTGCTAAGCCCCACGCTGGGCGCGGGTGCCGCCAGCGTGGTGTTCGCGGTTGCGCTGCTGGCGGCGGGGCAGAATTCCACCGTTACCGGTACGCTGGCGGGGCAGATTGTGGCCGAGGGTTTTCTTGACCTGAAAATACCGCTGTGGCTGCGGCGCATGGCCACGCGGATGCTGGCGATTGTGCCCGCAGTGATTGTCGTCGCGCTGATGGGTGACCGGGGTGCCACCGATCTGCTGGTGCTGAGCCAGGTGATATTGAGCCTGCAACTGCCGTTTGCGGTGGTGCCGCTCGTCATGTTCACCAGCGACCGCGCGGTGATGGGGCGCTTTGCCAACGCCGCCTGGGTGAAATGGACGGCGTGGAGCGTAACGGCGGTGATTATCGGGCTGAACGTGACGTTGCTGGTGAGTTTTCTGTGACCAAAGCTGGCTTTGCGCCATCGCTCCCCACTACGGCAGCGTGCGTAAAATCTTAATCGTCATTGCGAGCGTAGCGAAGCAATCCAGCTTCACCACTTGCGGCACGCTGGATTGCTTCGCTGCGCTCGCAATGACGGAAGTGGTTCAGCATTATAGCGCGATGCTCTGACCCCCGCCCCTACCGCCCCGCGCCCTCAATCGCTGTTCGGCGTTGCAGCCCCCAGGTCTCACGACCGGTGATGACGCTGTACCAGCCCCAGGTCGCGCCGATGTGGCGCAGCAGCTGGAAGGTGAACGGTTCCAGCACCGCCGCGACGATGGCCCAGCCCATGCCCAGCCCCTCTGGCTTGCCCGTCCAGCGCGCATAAAGCCGCAGCGACCAGAGGTGATAGGCCAGATCAACCACGATCTTGATGATCATCACCGCGATAATTGGCCAGGCGAGCCGGAGATTGCCGGTCGCAACCAGCGTGCCCAAGATGATGAACGCGGCGATGCCGTAAATCGGCTGCACCGTATCAAGCGTCTTGACCGGCATTTGTGCGGTGCCCAGCGACCCGAAATGCGGATTGCCGATCATGTCGCGGTTCCAATATTGCGTCTGCAGATAGCCGCCGAACCAGCGCCGCCGCTGGCGCAGGAACGTCATCAGCGATGCTGGTGCATCAGTGCGCGCGGTGGCCCCGCCGATCACCCGAATCGTCCAGCCCAGCCCGGCATCGGCCGAATGCCGGTGCAGCCGGTGGATCAGTTCATAATCCTCCACCAGGCACGCCGGATCAAAACCGCCAACCGTGATCAGCGCATCGCGCCGGAATGCCGCGAACGCACCCGATATCAGCAACAGGCTGTCGACCCGCATCCACGCATAGCGCGACAGGAAATTGCGGACATATTCATAGGTTTGGAACCACTGGAAAATCCGCCCCGACAGCGATGGACCGCAGATTGGCGTCAGCACGCCGGTGGCCGCCACCAGCTGGGGTTCCGCCGCAAAGGCCCCGCGCATTGCCGCCAGCGCGCCAGCATCTAGCAGCGTATCGGCATCCACCGTCAGCACCACATCGGTGCCAACCTGCTGGATCGCCTGGTTCAGCGCGCGCGCCTTGCCGCCATGTGGCACGCGCAACCAGTATAGGCTGGGCAGGCCGGGTGCCGCCGCGCTCATCGCGCCAAGCGCGGGCATTTCCAGCCCGTAGAGCCGCTTGAGTTCTGCCGGGGTATCGTCACGCGATCCATCATCGGCGATCAGGATCAGATCGGGCGGATCGGCCTGGGCGATCAGCGTGTCGATGGTAATGCCCAGCACGCCCGCTTCGTTATGCGCTGCAATGATCACGCCCAGCGTTGGCCGCACACCGTCGATTGCTGGCAGCGGCGGCGATTGCATCAGCTTGCGCGTTTTGCTGGCGGTGAACGCCAGCAGCGCGGTATCATAAATGATATAGACAATGCCGACCGACCAGCTGGCCAGCCCGGTGCGAAAAAACGCCTGCGCCACAAGGGCGATGAACAACAGCACCACCGATCCCATGATCGCGTAGCTGGCAAACGGCACAGGTCTGGGCGTCAGTCGCGGCGATTGGGCGACGAGCGATTGGCTCATTGGGGTCATGCGCCGCATATTTTCCGATTTGTGATGAACACAGGCTTGCAACCAGATAGGGATCGAGGCCAGAAACGACCAGTGCCGCAGTGCAACATAGAATGGGATTCTTGCATGGACAAACATCGCTATACCAGCATCGCGATCTCGCTCCACTGGATCGTCGCTGTCGCCATCGTCCTGAATGTGTTCCTGGCGCTGACATGGGATTTTTACCCGGACGATTCGGTTCGGCCCGCGATTAACCTGCACAAATCGGTGGGCATCACGGTGCTGGGGCTGGCGATCATGCGGCTGTTGTGGCGGCTTACCCACCGCCCGCCTGCGTTGCCCGACACCAACCAGCAATGGGAAGTGCGGCTGAGCCATGTCACCCACATCCTGCTCTATGTGATCATCTTTGCGATGCCACTGACCGGGTGGATTATGGATTCGGCATGGGACAAGGCCGCCGAGAACCCGATGTTCCTGTTTGGTGCGTTCGAATGGCCGCGGATCGGCTTCATCATGGCGATGGACCCTGCCACCAAAAAGACGATCCACGACAGCTTTGGCGAAGCGCATGAATATATCGCCTATGCGATTTACGGGCTGGTGTTCCTGCATGTGGCGGGCGCGCTGAAGCACCAATATGTCGACAAGCAGCGCCAGTTGCAGCGCATGTGGTATACAGGATCGGTCGAATAAAACCCGCCGCCCCGTACGACGTCATCATCCTGGGCGCAGGTGCCGCCGGGCTGTTCTGCGCGCAAGTCGCGGGGCAGCGCGGGCGGCGGGTGCTGGTGATCGATCATGCCGATTCGCCGGGCAAGAAAATCCTGATTTCGGGCGGCGGGCGGTGCAATTTCACCAATATCGCCACCGCGCCCGATCGGTTCCTGTCCGCCAATCCGCATTTCGCCAAATCGGCGCTCAGCCGGTACACGCCCGCTGATTTCATTGAACTGGTGGAGGCGCACGGCATTGCCTGGCACGAAAAAACGCTGGGCCAGTTGTTCTGCGACGGATCAGCCAAACAGATCGTCAACCTGTTGCTGGATGAATGCGCGCGCGGCGGTGTCGATCTGGCGCTCGGCGTGCCGATCAGTGCGGTTAGTCACAGCGACGGGCTGTTCCGGGTAAGCTTTGGCAACCGGACCGAATCGGCCCCCGCCTTGGTGATCGCCACTGGCGGGCCATCCATCCCCAAAATGGGCGCGACCGGCTTTGCCTATGATCTGGCCCGGCAATTCGGGCTGAAAGTGGTGGAGCCGCGCCCTGCTTTGGTGCCGTTGACGCTGGGCGGGGACGAAGCGTTGTTCCAGTCGCTGTCGGGCGTTGCGACCGAAATTGTCGCGCGCTGCGGCAAGGCGGCATTTCGCGAGGCGGCGCTGTTCACGCACCGCGGATTATCAGGCCCGGCAATCCTGCAAGTGTCGAGCTATTGGCGGCACGGCCAGCCCATCGGCATCGATTTTGCGCCCGGCCGCGCGGCCGATTGGCTGGTGGC
>JBBSCC010000183.1:0-5930 GCA_038250735.1 Sphingomonadales bacterium
CCTGGTGATGAAGGCGATTTAGCGCCACTCGGCGACTGCGGCAGTAGGGGGATCACATGCGCAAACTGGGTTGTCTTGGGCTCCTGATCGTTCTCGCGGCATTTGGCGGGCTGTTCGTGCTGGTGCAGGATTGGGGCGGGCGCGGCCCAGCCCCTCGCAACATGACGTTTGAAGTTGCAGAAGGCGCAAGCCTTTCCGGCACCGCTGACCGGCTTGAGCAGGCAGGCGCTATACCCTCGGCGGCGCGGTTCAAGCTGCTCGCCAAGGTTTTCGGTTCGGACACGCCAATCAAGGCAGGCGAATACCGCATCCCCGCGCACCTCAGCCCCGCTGATATTCTGAAAATGCTGCAAGGCGGCAAGACGCTGCAACGCTTTGTGACGATTGCGGAAGGGTTGCCCGCCGTTGTGGTGAAGGACAAGCTGATGGCGGCAAAAGGGCTGACCGGCACGATTGATGTGCCGATTGAAGGCACCGTGCTGCCCGACAGCTATAGCTTTCAGCGCGACGACACCCGGCAAAGCGTGCTCGATCGGATGCAGCGCGCAATGCTGAAATATCTCGCGGCGGCGTGGGATAATCGCAAGCCGGGCATCGCGGTTGGCACCCCGCGTGAGGCGCTGATCCTCGCTTCGATCGTTGAAAAGGAAACGGGCAAGGCAAGCGAGCGGCGGCTGGTCGCGGCGGTCTATTCGAACCGGTTGAAGCGTGGGATGATGCTGCAGGCTGACCCGACGATTATCTACCCGATCACCAAGGGGCGTCCGCTGGGCAGACGTATCTTGCGGTCTGAAGTGCAGGCCGTAAATGCCTATAATACCTATGCGATGACCGGGTTGCCGGCAGGGCCAATCGCCAATCCGGGGCGGGCGAGCATCGATGCGGTGCTTGATCCCGCGCAATCATCCGCGCTGTATTTTGTGGCCGATGGCACGGGTGGTCACGTGTTTGCCGACACGCTGGAACAGCACAACGCCAATGTGCAGAAATGGTATGCGATCAGGAAAGCGCGCGGGGAGCGGTGAAACGGTTCACGCGGAGGCGCGGAGGGTAGGCCGACGTAGAATCTGTTCGTGCAGAGGCGCAGAGGACGCCGGCCAGGCAACCAATAACTTGATCGCCTGGCCTTTATTGTTCAATCGCTTAGCGCCTCTGCAATCAAATAACCGCCATAGGCTATTGACGTTACACCAACGACAGCAAACGCCACTCCGGCCCAAGCTGGAACAGTTGCAACACCAGCTAGTATGAGGCCACCGCGGACTACGCTTCCGGCGCCTACGGCTACAGTGCCTGCGCCGAAGAAATAGCCACTGGCGCTTTTTGCCCCCATTACCATTTCTAACTCTTCATTAGAAAGCGTAGCAATTTGACCGGCCGGTTTAATTTCGTCAATAAACATCATTAAAACTCCCTTTTGTATGTTTAATACCGTAATATGCAGCCCACAAATAGCCGCAAACTAAAGCAATAGAAAACAAAATTAGTAAGAAATTCCAGTTATAAAATGCGATTGCTAATGATAATAACTGAATAAAGAAGCATATCGTAATAAAAATGACGCGTGTATTGGATTTTTTCCAAGTAGCGTTTACTAGCCACTCAATCATACCAATAAATGTTATGAAATTAGCTGCAGCTAGGCCAAGCTCAGGTGAATCCATCACACTACTCCACCAATATCGTTAATCACTCGTTCAATGCGGCATAGGCAGATAAGACGCCAAAATAAACCCCCGCCGCCCCAAAGCCCGCTACTACGCCACCGCCTACAGCCGCGATACCGCCAGATCCGCCAGCGATCCCAACTCCAGCAGCTATTAAGGTCACTCCGCCAGCAGCAAGGCCAACGCCGCGGGCGACACCGATCCAGTTTACCCCGCCATCCACAAAATTAATTTCTTCGAGGGTTAGATGAATGATTGCATCGCTTCGTTGATTGATCATGCCTGACATTTGATTTCTCCGCCAAAATTGTCGCCAGAATCGGCTAAAGTAATAAAATCATTCTTCATTTCATATGCCAAGTGCAGTTTAAAAGTATCGATTGATTTTGTTGGGGTACTTTCTAGTAATTTTGTAAAGATTAATTGTAATTTTATTCCTTTTATAGATTTGAAAATGCACACCGTGAGCGGCTGACTTGAAGGTCAGTTGAAGGGCTCGACACGAATGGTTTGGGTGGTTAGTCAATCTGAAGTTATTCCGCTGTGGGCTTCACCGCAGAACGCACTCAACAAAGGCAACATACTCTGCGTCTCTGCGCGATCTTGCTGCGCTTTTTCGCCGCATCTGCTCAACGCGTGAGGCGGTGAAGCCTCTCAGCTCGGCTGCATCGCATAGCACGCGATGGCGTCGGCATGAATTGCTGCGCAATCGATCAATTCATACTCGGTGGTGTCGGATGCGAAGGTGAGCGTCAGATCGGTCCCCCCAGCATGATGGCTTGCGCGCCCGCTTCATCGACAAGGTGGCGGGCGGCGGTTTCGAACGCGCGTTGCTGATCAGGCGTGATCGACCCTATCGTAGCCATCGAGACATAGGTGTTATGAGCTTTACTGCACATCGGCTCGGGCGGCGCGATCACCTCTGCGGTGTCGATGCCGCAGTAAAACCGGCTTGCCATCACCGTTCGGGTGCCAAGAATACCGATCTTGACATATCCCAACGTTGCAACCCGCTCAGCAACTGCGCCGATCATATCGATCACTGGCAGCGCAGATCGCACGGCGAACGCCTGTCTGCAAAAATGCCCGGAAATTGATGTTACGGCCACGCAGCCGGCCCCAGCGATCGCTAAGCGAGCGGTGATCCGCGCAAAAATCGCCGCCTGCGCGTCTTAATTATTGCTCGCCAAATTGCTGAGCAAGGTCGGCGCGTCGGCGTGGACGATGGTCATCTCCAGCGGCTGGCCAGCAGCGGCGAATGTGGCGATCAGCCGCCTGTAATAATAATCGGTCGCCGCAGGGCCAATGCCGCCGATAATCCCAACCTGCATTATGCGCGCAACCCGCTCGCCGCGCGCGCAATGGCTTCCACGTCCGCCATGCTCGCGCCTTTGGGGGTTACCCAACTGCCGCCGACGCACAGCACCGGGCCGAATGCGAGCCATTCGGGGGCGCTCGCCTCGGTAATGCCGCCCGTTGGGCAGAAACTGCACTGATAGAAGGGCGCGGCCAGGGCCCTCAGCGCTTTCAGCCCGCCATTGGCTTCGGCCGGGAAGAATTTGAAGTGGGTCAGGCCCAGGTCAAGCCCGGTCATGATGTCTGCCGCATTGGCGATGCCGGGCAGGAACGGCACGCCGCTATCGATGATCGGGCGCGCGAGCCGCTCGGTCAGACCGGGGGACACGATGAATTCCGCCCCCGCATCCATCACGTGCGCAAATTGCGCCGCGTTCACCACCGTGCCCGCGCCGACAATTGCGCCGGGCACGCGCTTCATCTCGCGGATCGCGTCGAGTGCTGCCGGGGTGCGCATCGTCACCTCCAGCACGCGCAATCCGCCCGCCACCAGCGCCTCGGCCAAAGGTGCGGCGGTGGCGGCATCGTCGATCACCAGCACGGGGATGACCGCGCTGGTGCGCATGATTTCGTCGATGGTCGCGTTGTCGGTCACTGGGGATGCCTTTGCGCAAAGGCCGCCGCCGCGCCAAACAGGCCTGGCTGCGGATGTGTGATGAGTTTGACGGGGATGGAGCGCATCAAATTCTGGAAGCGTCCCTTGGCGGTAAAGCGCTGTTCAAACCCCGAATTGACGAGGTGATCCTTCAACCGCAGCCCAAGCCCGCCCGCGATCACCACGCCGTGCGGGCCGTGCGCCAACGCCAGATCGCCCGCCACCGCGCCGAGCGCCAGGCAAAACCGGTCAAGCGCGGCCAGCGCCAGGCTGTCACTGCCGTCCAGCGCCATGCTCCAGATCGTTTTGTCATCCAGCCGCTGCACCGCGCGCCCCTCAATCTCGGCGAGCGTTTCGTAAATGGCGACAATGCCGGGGCCGGAGCAGATGCGCTCCACCGACACGCGGGTGTAAGCCTTGCGCAACCGCTTCAGGATCGCGTCCTCCAGCTCGTCGAGCGGGGCGAAATCCATATGCCCGCCCTCGGTCTCGATCACGTGATAACGGCCTTCGACGCGCAGCACCTGCGCCACGCCCAGCCCGGTGCCGGGGCCGCAGATGGTGATTGATCCGTGGTCGGGAAACGGCTGATCGGGCCCGCATAGGTGCAGGAAATCCGCTGGCCCCACCTGCGCTGCAGCATGGCCGATCGCCCCGAAATCATTGATCAGGATAAATTCATCAACGTCGAACCGTTCCTTCACCAGCGCGGGACGAATGATCCACGGATTGTTGGTCAGCTTGATGATCTCGCCGCCAATGGGGGACGCCACGGCAATGGCGGCAGCGCGGGGCAGGGGGTGGTGCAGTGTTTCGCCAAATGCCTGCCACGCGGTTTGCAGGCTGGCATATTCGGCGGTCTTCAGCGTGACGGGCGCGCCCAGCGATTGCACGCGGCCCGCGTCCACCTCTGCGAGGGCAAAGCGGGCGTGCGTGCCGCCAATATCGACTGCGACGAGTTGCATTTAAACCGTCATTCCTGAAAAACAGTACCAGTCTGGTTGTGTCCCCGCGAAGGCGGGGACCCAGTCTGGGCTCCCGCCTTCGCGGGAGAACAAGGTGCTTGCGGCACCCCAAAGGCATTTAGTTTCTCGGCCTAGCTTAGCGGTGCTGCGACCTGATCCGCGGACCATCATGCCCCCATCGCCGCCAGCATCGCGCTGGCGCCCTTTTCGGCTTCGTTGGCACCGTGGCGGAACATCGCGAACAGCTCGCGTCCGGTGCCGCTGGCCCAGGCGGGTGCTTGTACGGGCACCCGCGCGGCCCATTCAGCGTCGTCGACCAGCGCCTGCAGCACGCCCGTTTCGGCGCAAACGCGGATCACATCGCCGTCGCGCAACCGGGACAGCGGGCCATCGCCCAGCGCTTCGGGGCTGGCATGGATGGCGCATGGCACTTTGCCGCTTGCACCGGACATCCGGCCATCGGTGACCAGCGCAACGCGAAAGCCGCGATTCTGCAGCACGCCCAGCGGCGGTGTCAGCTTGTGGAGTTCGGGCATACCATTGGCGCGCGGCCCCTGAAAGCGCACCACGACCACCACGTCGCGGTCAAGTTCACCGGCCTTGAACGCTGCCTGCACACCCGCCTGATCCTCGAACACGCGGGCAGGGGCTTCGATCGTCCAACGATCACGCTCAACAGCGCTCACCTTGATGCACGCGCGGCCCAGATTGCCGGTCAGGATACGAAAGCCGCCTTCCGCTGAAAACGGATTGCTGACCGGGCGGACGATGGTTTCGTCCCCGCTCATGCCCGGATCAAGCCAGGCCAGACCGTCGCCTTCCACCACGGGCTTCCTCCCGTAAGCCGTCAAGTCATCGCCTGCCACCGTGCGGATGTCGCGGTGGAGCAACCCGGCGTCGAGCAGCTCGCGGATGACAAACGGCATGCCGCCTGCATCCTCAAACCCGTTCACATCGGCCGATCCATTGGGATAGACACGGGTGATGAGCGGGATGACGGGGGACAGCCGGTCAAAATCCTCCCAGTCGATCACGATCCCGGCTGCGGCGGCAATCGCGGGCAGATGGATCAGGTGATTGGTCGACCCGCCCGTCGCCAACAGGCCGATGGCGGCGTTGACGATGGCTTTCTCATTCACGCATTCGCCCAGCGGGCGATAATCGTCGCCATTCCAGCCGATCTTGGCGAGCCGATGAACGGCACCTCGGGTCAGTTCCTGCCGCAGCTTGGTGCCGGGGTTGGCAAAAGCCGCGCCGGGCATGTGCAGCCCCATCATTTCCATCATCATCTGGTTGGAATTGGCGGTGCCGTAAAAAGTGCAGGTGCCCTTGGAATGATAGGCGGCG
>JBBSCC010000184.1:0-5875 GCA_038250735.1 Sphingomonadales bacterium
CTGTTCGATCAGCGGGGTTGCCTCTGTAATGCCCGGTGTGGCGCGCGCTTCGGCCACGATCTCGCGCCAATCGGGCAGGCGACCGCCATAGCCCTGGATCACGGCATGGCCATTCAGCCCGACGATCTTGTCGAACAGCTCGGCGCGAAAACCGTTCATCACGCTCATCACAATCACCAGCGCAGCAACGCCCAGCATCACGGCGGCAAGGCTGATCCCCGCGACCAGAAAGATGAAGCCCTCACCCCTGCCTGGCAGCAGGTAACGGCGCGCGATCATCCGTTCATAGCGCGAAAGGAGCATAGAAATTGGTCCCAGGCCCCCGCCCGGAATTGGGCCAATCACCCTCTACGGCGCTGCAGCGCCGCATGCAACCGCGACACAATCTGTTGCGGATTCGCCACAGGGGCGCACCAATAGTGCGATTAACGCACGATTTACCGATGACAATTCCCCTACGCAGACCTAGCCATTGCGCACTGACACACAGGCAATGGCCGTGGTTCGGGGATGCTGGATGCCTTAAGCGCGAACAGGGGCGCAGCTGAGGCAGAAGGCAATTAGGGGGCTGACGAGCGATCGTCACGCAGGCGCCCGGGCTGGCAACGGTCCGGGCGTTTGCTGTTTTACCCTCAAAAACTTTTTGAAACCGTTCCGCCAAAGGTACGGGGGTCGCCCGGTTGGCCAACGACCAGGCCTGTGTTGCCGGACTGCAATGCCAGCAGATCGAAATAATTCTGCCCAAATGCATTGCGCACCCAACCAAACACATTCCATTTATCCCGCGCCTTCACCCCGATCCGAAAGTTGCTGATCGAATATCCCGCCACATCGGTGAATATTGACCGGGAGGGGTTGGATGAGAAGCGCGACCGGTAGCTGCCATCATAGCCGATATAGAATTGGCTATCTGTGGCCGCGATGCGAACCGGCACGTTATATTCAATACCGTAAGAGAATGCCCATTTGGAAACACCGGGCAGGCGCTGGCCAGAAATATCACAATTGGCGGGACTGAACCCACCGGGCGTTGCCGCCGGACTGGCAGGGTTAAGCGCCGTCGCCGCCGGGCCGCCAGCCAGTTCCGGTGGGCACGGGGCATCGACAAAGCGGATATAGCGCGCATCAGTAAACGCGCCATTGGCGTAAAGGCTCAGCCGAGACGTGGGGCGAAACGCCGAATCGATCTCTATCCCCCGAGTCCGCACCTTGCCCGCATTGGCGAGATAACCGCGCAGCACGCCCAATTGCCCGTTGGTAACAGTCGCCTGATAATCCTCGACTTCCGTCCAGAAGGCAGAGAAGTTCACCGTTGCCCGACGATCAAGAAACTGTGTTTTCAGGCCGAGCTCATAGTGATTGACCTGTTCAGGCTTCACCGTTGCGGCAGACAGAATGGGGTTGTTAGCCCCATCCAGCGGCAGCCCCGACAGATTAATCCCGCCCGATTTGTAGCTCCGCGCATAGGTGGCGTAGCCCAGAATATCTGATGTCAGCTGGTACGATGCGGTAATATCCCCGGAGACGTTCCAGTCGTCAAAATTTGGCTGATAGCTTTGCGGGGCCAGAACGCCGCGCTGATCGGCATTCAGCACCGTGCTGCCCGTCCCGGTCGTCACCACGGACTGGTAATCCCCGTTCTTGCGATCATAATTCACGCGCAAACCCGGTGCGATTTGCAGCTTGTCCGTCACATGCCAGGTAAGCTTGCCGAACAACGCGGCGCTGGTGTTGGTAAACCCGATTGTGTTGCGTGCCGTCAGGTTGTTCAGCACCGCTGGGTTGCTGGCGTTTGCGCTGGTCGGGTTCAGAAGGAACCGGCTCGCCGCCGCCCCTTGGACCTGCAACCCCTGCGTATCGATCCGCTGATCGAAATAAAACGCGCCAACCACGTAATCGAGCGTGTTCGTGCCGTTGGAGGAAAGCCGCACCTCCTGGCTGAACTGGCTTTGCTGCGACGGGTTGGCCGATATCGTGGTGACCGGCAGCCCAATGAAATCGCGGTCATTGGACGGCGTCCAGTGCCAGAACCGGTATGCGCTCACCGACGTTAGCGTCGCGCCGCCCAAGTCCCAATTGGCGAGCAGCGATCCGCCGCCCAGCTCCTGCAGCGCACGCAACGGCGTGTCGACGTCGGTCACCCGGTCAAACGGATTGGTCGATGGCACGGCATAGTTGAACGCCGCCGTCAACGCGGCATATTGCCGGTTCGACGGGCGCTGGGTGGTGCCGACCCGCGCATAATATTGCACACAGCAAACCGGATCCTGCCGGTTGTAATCGCCATATAACGTCAGATCGAGATTATCCGCCGCGCGCCACAACAACTGGCCGCGCACGCTGACATTGTCCTGACTGTTCTGGAATTCATTCTGGCGCACATTGAAAATCGTGCCGCGCCGGGTCGTAACCGATGTCGACAGGCGGAGCGCCAGCGTGTCGGTGATCAACGGGCCGGATACGGATGCCTTGCCCTGGAAAAAATCATAGTTCCCGCCGGTCAGCTCCACGCGCGCCTCGGGCGAGAAACTGGGCTTTCGCGTGGTGAGGTTGATGGCACCAGCAGTGGTGTTCTTGCCGTACAAAGTGCCCTGCGGCCCGCGCAGAATTTCAATGCGGTCAGTATCGGTAAAATCGAAACTCGCCGAGGCGATGCGGCTGTAATAGACCTGATCGACATAGATGCCGACGCCCTGTTCGATGCCGTCATTGGTAAGCCCAAACGGCGCACCCAGCCCGCGAATGTTGGCGGCAGAATTGCGCGGGTTGGTGGAATAAAATTGCAGCGTTGGCTGCAGTTGCGTCAACCGCCCGACGTTATACGTGCCGGTTTCAGCCAATGCCTGCCCGCCAATGACGGAAATCGCGATGGGCACGCGCTGTGCCGTCTCATTGCGGCGGCGCGCGCTGACGACAATGTCACCGCCGCCCTGCTGCGCGGTGCCAAGGCGGCCAGCATCATCGGTCGGCGCTTCCTGCGATGCACTTGGCACTTGTTCTGGGGGTGCTGCAGCCTGGACGGGACTGGCCTGGGCAAGCAACAACATGGGCAGATGGGCGAGCATGATTTCCCCTTTGTCAGATGGATGAACATCGAGTCGCCGATATAACTCCCATCAAATCAGTAGGAATTCACGCCGTTCAAAACTATCCCCCTCAAAAGCCCAACTTTATCGCCGCAAATTTCTGTCATTGCGGGTCTTGACGCCGCGATATCACGCCCCAAATCAGCGGCCGTGCGGTGCCAATCGGGCCGCACGACAAGCGGCGTCGCGCAGATGCGGGCGCTGATTTGGACGTTCAACTTGCTCAATGGAGAAATTGAAAATGCGTCAGTTTGATTTGACCCCCTATCGCCGCTCGGCAATCGGTTTTGACCGGCTGTTCGACATGCTGGAAACCAGCGCACGCCAGGCACCGACGGAGAACTACCCACCCTTCAATCTCGAACGGCTTGCCGAAGATCGGTACCGGATCACGCTCGCGGTTGCCGGTTTCTCGCGGGACGATATCGAGATCACGGCGCAGCAGAACCTGCTGCTGGTGAAGGGCAAGAAGGATGAAGCCACCGGTTCAACAAGCGCGTTTCTGCACCTTGGCATTGCCAACCGGGGCTTTGAACGCCGATTCGAACTCGCCGATTTCGTCCGCGTTGACGATGCACGTTTGAACGACGGTCTACTCACGGTTGATCTGGTGCGCGAAGTGCCAGAGGCGATGAAGCCCAAGACGATTGCGATCAAAACGGGCGCGCCGCTCGCCGCGATTGAGGTGAATGAGGTCGCCGAGGCCAAGGCCGCATAAGGCTGGCAGGGCATTGATGTGGGGCATCCGGGGCCAATCCCGGGTGCCCCTTTTTCATTCGGTATCAGACTCCACCGGTTCGGGCCGGTCAACCACCCAAGTGTGATCCTCCACAACGACGGCGGGAACTGGTTTTCCCGCCGAATTGCGCCGGGGCTTGAACCGAAACCGGTCAGTGATCAGCCAGCATGTGGCGGCATCAAGCAATGCATTGCCGCTCGACCGGGTTACCGCGCAATCGGTTACGCGCCCGCGGATGCCCACGGTGTAGCGGACGAACAACGTGCCGCCGATCCCGGCTTCATACGGCCCGCGCGGATAATCCCGCCCGGTGATCCGCCCGCCAGTCTTGCGCAGCGGCGCGCCACCGCCGCCATCCCCATCGCCCGCGCCGCCGCTGCCCGAACCGTCACCTTGCCCGCCGCTGCCCGTGCCAGGGCCAGCAACCTGCGCTGCGCCAGATGCGATGGCACGGCCTTCGTCAGCCTTCAGGGTGACAACCATAATGGGGGGTAGCGGAACCACGATCACAGGAATGGGCGCAACAACCGGCGTTGCGATCGCTCGCAAATTGGGTGGAGACGCCGCACCTTGTGGTCTAACGAGCGCTCTGCGCGGCGGGACGACCGGCTTGGCGGCGGGCGGCGGTGGCGGGGGCGATGCCGCGAACAGCATCATCGCTTCAGGTACTATCTTGGGGAAATTGACCGCGAAGCCAGCGATCAGCGCATAGCCAAATGCCACCTGCACAATCACTGCCGCCGCCCCCGCACGCACGCGATCTGTTGTGGACGATGTTGTAAAGCTCATGGCGGCGGGCATTTCTAACGGCAGGATTCTAAAGGCAGAATCAAGGCGCCAAGGTTAGACGCCAGCCCCTGAACGCCGCCTTGCGCCCGCCTGTTCCCAAACCAGTGCCTTAAACCAGCCGGCTCTGCTTGACCGCTGCTTCAATAAAACTCGCGAACAGCGGGTGCGGATCGAATGGCTTGCTCTTCAGCTCTGGGTGGAACTGGACGCCAACGAACCACGGGTGATCAGGCCGCTCGACGATTTCAGGCAGCATCCCGTCGGGCGACATGCCCGAAAACACCAGCCCGCCCTTTTCGAGCACGTCGCGGTAACCTGTGTTCACTTCATAGCGGTGCCGGTGGCGCTCGCTAATCTCTAACGAGCCGTAGATCGACGAAACAACACTGTTGCCATCAAGCTTGGCAGGATAGGCGCCGAGCCGCATCGTGCCGCCCAGGTCGCCGCCTGCTTCGCGCTTCTGGATGCCGTCTGCCGTCATCCATTCGGTAATCATGCCAACCACGGGTTCGCTGGTCGGGCCAAATTCGGTCGAGCTGGCCCCCGCAATGCCGCCCAGATCGCGAGCGCCCTCCACACAGGCCATCTGCATGCCAAAACAAATGCCAAAATAGGGAATTTCGCGTTCACGGGCGAAGCGGACGCTGGCAATCTTGCCTTCTGCTCCCCGCTCGCCGAACGCACCGGGGACCAAAATCGCGTGCAGTGGCTCCAGCCGCGCCGCGACATCGCTATCAGGCTGTTCGAACAGCTCTGCATCGATCCATTCGATGTTCACCTTCACCCGGTTGGCGATGCCGCCGTGCACCAGTGCCTCGTTCAAGGATTTATACGCATCCTGCAGCCCGACATATTTGCCGACCACGCCCACCGTCACTTCGCCCTCGGTTTTCGTCAGGCGATCAACGATATCGACCCAGCGTGACAGATCGGGCGTGCTGCCGGGTTCGATGCCAAAAGCGCGCAGCACCTCTGAATCGAGTCCCTCGGCATGATATTGCATCGGCACGGCATAAATGCTGGCCGCGTCGAGTGCCGGAATTACGGCTTCCTTGCGGACGTTGCAGAACAGCGCGATTTTTGCCCGGTCGCTTTCGGGCAACGGATGTTCGCAGCGGCATACCAGCACATCGGGTTGTACGCCCAAAGCGGCAAGCTCCCGCACCGAATGCTGGGTGGGCTTGGTTTTCAACTCCCCGGCGGCGGCGATATAGGGCACCAGGGTGACATGGATGCTGACCGATTGGCCGCGCCCCAGATC
>JBBSCC010000185.1:0-5849 GCA_038250735.1 Sphingomonadales bacterium
GATCAAACGCGATCTGCTGCGCATCGCCCGCGCCGCTGGCGGCGATATAGCCGAGGGCGACCGATTTCAGACGGCGCAATCCCTTGGCAACCGGCGTGTATTCGAAGCCACCGGTCTGCGCGCCGCGATCATAGGCCGCCCGCCATTTATCCTCCAGTGCGCGCCCGATATCGCGGCGCAAGGCATCGCGCGCGCGGAAAATCGCTTCCGGATCGACGATGGGGAGCTGATCGCCAATGAAACTATCGGACGGCAACAGCACGGCTTCAGCAAGAAACGCGGGGTCCAGGGCGGGATCATCAAGCGTGCGCGCAATCGCGGCAATCACCGGCGCGTGATCGGCCCGGCCCTGCACCACGCTGGCGATGATCGTGTCGAGCATCAATTGCTGCATCGCTTCATACCGGGCGAAGGGATCATCATCGCACGCCGACAATAGCGCCAGATCGCTGGATGAACGGTTGGTTTCCACCACCACGGGGGCTGAAAACTGCCGGTTGATCGACAGCAACGGTGCCTCGGTAACGCCGTCAAACACCACTTCCGCCGCGGATTCAGTCAGCAGCACAATCCGTTCTTCGCCCAGCGGCCGACCGGTGGCGGCGCCAAACAGCTTGATCCGCAGCGGCAACACCATGGCCGGTTTTTCGGGCTGGCCCGGCGTTGGCGGCACGCGCTGCCCCAGCGACAGCACCGCGCGCCCGGCGGCAGCATCATGGCGCAGCGTGGCGGAAACGCGCGGGGTGCCTGCCTGGCTGTACCAATGCCGAAACTGCGTCAGATCAATCCCGCCGCCCGTCTCCATGCAGGTGATGAAATCCTCACACGTCGCCGCTGTGCCGTCATGCCGATCAAAATACAGGTCAGTGCCAGCGCGAAACGCCTTTGGCCCCAGCATGGTCGCCATCATGCGGATCACTTCCGCGCCCTTGTTATAGATGGTGGCGGTATAAAAGTTCGATATCTCGATATAGCTTTCCGGGCGTACCGGATGTGCCAGCGGCCCGGCATCTTCGGGGAATTGTGCCGCGCGCAGCCCGCGCACATCCTCAATCCGCTTTACCGCTGCCGACCCTTGGTCCGCCGAAAAACTCTGATCGCGGTAAACCGTGAAGCCTTCCTTCAGGCTCAATTGAAACCAGTCGCGGCAGGTAACGCGGTTGCCCGACCAGTTGTGGAAATATTCATGCGCAACCACCGCCGACACGCCGTCATAATCATAGTCCGTCGCGGTATCGGGATCGGCCAGCACATAGCGCGAGTTGAAGATGTTGAGGCCTTTGTTCTCCATTGCGCCGAAATTGAAATCGTCGACCGCGACGATGTTGAACACGTCGAGATCATATTCCCGGCCGTAAACGTCCTCGTCCCATTTCATCGCTGTCTGGAGCGCGGCCAAGGCGTGGTCGGTCTTGTCGAGATCGCGCGCGCGCACCCAGATGCCCAGCGTCACCACGCGCCCACTCATGGTGGTAAAGGTTGCGCGGTTGGCGACCAGATCGCCCGCCACCAGCGCGAACAGATAACAGGGCTTGGGGAAGGGATCATGCCATTCCGCCCAGTGCCGCCCATCAGGCAAATCGCCCGCATCCACCGGATCGCCATTGGCGAGCAGCACCGGATAGCGTGCCTTGTCAGCCGTCATCTTTACCGAATAGCGGCTGAGCACATCGGGCCGATCAGGGAAATAGGTGATCCGGCGAAATCCCTCGGCCTCGCACTGGGTGCACAGCAGCCCGCTGCTGGCATAGAGCCCCATCAACTGGGTGTTGCGCTCGGGTGCAATCTCCACCTCGGTTTCGATAACATGCGCGTCGCCCGATAGCGGGATGACAAGGGTGCCTTCGTCAAGCGTCCAGTCGGCGCGCACGGTGCCATCCACCGTCACCTTGATCGGCGTCTGCCCTGCCCCGTCAAGCCGCAATGGCCCGGCATCGGCAGCGTTGCGCTTCACCTGCAGCCGGGCGTTCACCCGCGTGGTTGCCGCATCCAGATCAAAGGCGAGCGCAATTTCGGGCACCAGCCATTCGGGCGCGCGATACGCATCACGGCGAGTGACCTGGGGATGGGCGAGGGCAATGTTTACATCAAGCATAAGCGCCAGATAGGGTTGGGCGTCCCGGTGTGCCACCTAAATCGTACACCGGCATCGGCCAAGGGTTGGATTATTGGACGATAACAGCAACTATCACGAAAGCATGCCATTTCATGAAGCGGATGTTGATCTTTGGGTTGGGATATAGCGCCGGGCGGATCGCTGATCGGCTGCGCGCTGCGGGCTGGCAGGTTACGGGCACCAGCCGGACCGGCAGGCCCGGGACGATTGCGTTCACCGATGAAGCGGCAGTTGAAGCAGCGATTGCCAGCGCCACCCATATCCTTGTCTCCACCCCGCCAGAGCCAACCGGCGATCCTGTGCTTGCCCGCTATGGTGATCGGATCGCTGGGCGGTGGACGGGCTATCTGTCGTCAACCGGCGTATACGGCGATGCGCAGGGGGCATGGGTTGACGAGACCAGCCCGACCGGCACTGGCCGGCGAAGCGCGCGGGCAGAGGCGGATGCCGCCTGGCTGGCACGCGGGGGCCATGTGTTTCGGCTGCCCGGCATTTATGGCCCCGGCAGATCAGCAATCGACCGAGTTATTGAAGGCCGCGCCCACCGCATCGACCTGCCCGATCAAGTATTCAGCCGGGTGCATGTCGATGATATCGCCAGCGGGGTCATCGCCGGGCTGGACGGGCCGGCGGGGGCGTATAACCTGGCCGATGATCACCCGTGCAGCCGGAATGCCGTGATTGATTTTGCCTGCGCGCTTGCCGGGCTGCCCCGCTTGCCGCTCGTGACGATGGACGAAGCAGGGTTATCGCCCATGGCGCGCGGTTTTTACGCCGAAAACCGCCGGGTCGCGAACGGCAAGGCCAAGCGGCTGCTCGGCTGGAGCCCTGTTTTTCCTGATTACCGCGCGGGCTTGCTCGCGCTCAGCGCAATGACAAGTCCGGTCATGGCGAGCGCAGCGCCAAAGGCGGGCAGCAGCGACCATTGATAGCCCTCAAACAGCGTCGACAGCAGCATGGCGATGACGGGCACGATCACGCTCGAATAGGCCGCCTTGGCGGTGCCGATAATCCGCAGCACCCCGAAATACAGCGTGAACGCCACGGCTGACGCAACCACGCCCAAATAGGCGAGCCCGAATAAATAGGCCACGCGCAGTTCGATCACGGGCGGTCCGGCCAATACTAAAGCGATTGATGCGTCGACCGCAGCGCCGATCAGCATTGCAACCCCCAGCATTGGCACCATCGGGTAACGCTTGGCGGTTTGCGTACCCTGCAAAATGTTGGCGGTTGATGCAGCAAGCACGCCCAGCATCGTAATACCAATCCCGATCAGCGATTCCGCCGGGCCATTGGGATCAACGCGCGCCTGATGCACAAACAGCAACGCCACCCCCGCCATCGCCACCGCTGATCCCACCAGCAATCGCGGCCCCAGTTGCTGGCCCAGAAAAATGCGCCCCAAAATCGCGTTGGGTACCAGGAGCAACGCAAACACCACCGCCACCAGCCCCGATGTGATATGTTCTTCGGCGCGGTACACGAAATTGAAGTTCAGGCAGAATTGCAGCACGGCCAGCGCAGCTGCAAAGGCCCAGCCGCGCGCATCAAGCGCAATTCGCTCACCGCGATATCTGGCATAGGCCAGCATCGTCAGCCCGGCGATCAGGAAGCGATAGGTCACTGACCAGCTCGGCGGCACCGTGCCGAGTTGATCGCGGATCACAATCCAGGTCGATCCCCAGATCAGCGTGACGATTGCAAACGGCAGCAACACAGTCATCCGGTTCGACGGCATTGCGGGCTGATCGCTCAAAGTGCCGCAATCGCTTCGGCAAGCGGAGCGATATCGCCAGCCTGATGGTTCCACGACGTCACCAGCCGCGCCTCGCCCGGGCCCCAATCATAGAAATCAAAGCCTTTGGCGCGCAAACTCGCGGCTTCATCCGGCGTGACCCGTAGGAAAACCTCATTCGCCTCCACCGGATGGATCAGCCGTTCGCCTGCCGCCTGGGCCAGCAATGCGGCAGCGGCGTTGGCGGCGCGGGCATTGGCCAGCCACAAATCCCCCTCCAGCATCGCCAGGATTTGCGCGGCGAGATAACGCCCCTTGGACAACAGCATCCCCGCGCGCTTACGGCGTTGCGGCGTGCCCTCCGCCAGTGCGGGATCGAAAAACACCAGCAGTTCTGCCGTCATGCCGCCGTTTTTGATGAACCCAAAGCTGAGCGCATCCACGCCCGCACGCCACGTCAGGTCAGCCGGGCTGCACCCCAGATGCGCCACCGCATTGGCAAAGCGTGCGCCATCCATATGCAGCCGCAGCCCCTTGGCACGCGCCAGATCACCAATCGCCGCTACATCGGCGGGGGAATAGACCCGGCCATATTCGGTGGCATTGGTGATGGAGATCGCGTGCGGCTGGGTGCGGTGCACGTCGTTTGGGATCAGATCGATCAGCGCGGTGATGCTCGACGGCGTCAGCTTGGCGCCTTCCCCTTCTGCAATCAAAAGCTTGGCGCCGTGCGTATAGAATTCGGGCGCGCCGCATTCGTCATTCTGGATGTGCGCGTCGCGGTGGCAGATGATGCCGCCATAGGGCGGGCACATCGCCGCCAGCGCCAAACAATTGGCTGCCGTGCCCGATGGCAGCCAGAATGCCCGCAACGGCGCCTCAAACAACGCCGATACGCGTGCATCGAGCGCCTTGCTCCAGCCATCGCCGTCATAGGCGGTGTCCAAAACATTGGCGTCGGCCAGCGCGGTCATTACCTGCGGGCATGCCGGGGCTGCATTATCTGAAAAAAAGCGCATGGGCTGCCTTGCCGACACCCGGCACCTGTCGTCAACCGCTAGCTGGCGCTATTGGCCATCTTCGCCGGGTGGCGGCGGGGGATTATCATCCGGAGGGGGACGATCACGGTCTGCCCGTGGTGCCTGCCGATCGATCGCGATGCTCCCGTCGCGGCCAAAGCGCAGGTTCAGCCCAAAGCCGCTGACATTGCCGTCAACGCCCGCACCACCGGCATCAATGCCGCCCAGATCGATCAGCGGGTCGAAGCCATTATCGCCCTCGCTTGCGAAGATATCTTCTACAGCGGGCTCCTCAATCGCGTCGAGGCCAAGCGCGCTTTGCATGAAATCGCGCCAGATTCGCGCTGGTATACCGCCGCCCGACAGCCCTGGATTGGGCGAGTTATCATCATTACCCACCCACACGCCAACCACCAGATCTTCGGCAAAACCCATGAACAGCGCGTCGCGATTATCCTGGCTGGTGCCGGTCTTGCCGTAAGCATCAACCGACAGCGCAGCCTGACGCCCCGTCCCGCTGGTGATCGAAGCGCGCAGCAGATCGCGCATATCTTCGCGAATTCGCCCGCCCAGTGAACGTGATCGATCCCCCAGCGCATCAAGCCAGCTTTTCTCGGTCGGCTCGTTCAGCCCGTGCGGGCGCACTGGATAGCCATTGGCGGCCATCGCTGCATAGGCTGCCGTCAGTTCAAGCAACGAGCTGCTTGCGGTGCCAAGCGCGATCGTCGCCTCATTGGGTAGATCGGTGGAAATCCCCAAGTCGCGCGCGGCCTTTATCACTGCACGCACGCCAACCTTTTGCGTCAGCCGCGCCGCCGCCACGTTGCTCGACCGGGCAAAGGCCTGACGCAGCGTGATCATCCCCTTGTAGCGGCCGTCGTTGTTCTTGGGGCTCCAATTGGCAATCGTGATGGGCGAATCATCAACCAGCGAATCTGGCGTCATGCCGCTGCGCAGTGCCGCCAGATAGACGAAC
>JBBSCC010000186.1:0-5831 GCA_038250735.1 Sphingomonadales bacterium
GCGTCCTGATCACCCAGCCAGTCAGATCCCTTGACGGTATCATACATGTGCCAGGTCCAGTGATCCGGCCCCATATTACCAAGCGAGGCCGCAATGCCGCCCTGTGCAGCGACGGTATGGCTGCGCGTCGGGAACACCTTGGTGATGCATGCCGTTTTCAGGCCCGCTTCAGCAATGCCCATCGCCGCGCGCAGGCCAGAGCCGCCTGCGCCAACAACAACCGCGTCATAAGTATGATCGATAATCTTATAGGCAGCGGTCATGCGATCGGTGCTCCGGCAGCAAAGGCGATCTTGAGGATCGAGAAAATGGCGATTGTGGCAGCACCGAGTGTGAAGAAGGTCAGCAGCACCATCAGCGCAACGCGCATCGCGCCGTGCGCATAATCCTCAATCAGCACCTGCAGCCCCATGCGGAAATGATAAAAGGTGCTGGCGACCAGCAGGATCATTGGCACCGCGGCAAGCGGGCTGCTGAGCCACATCACCATCGTGGCGTAATCATGCGCCGGCAACCGCGCCAGCGACGCAAACAGCCACAGCATCAGCACCAGGTTGCCCCCGGCGGTCAGCCGTTGATGCCACCAATGGTGTGCGCCTTCGTTCGATGAGCCAAGGCCGCGCACGCGGCCAAGTTCGGTTCCGCTACCCATGATTACTTCCCCACCAGCAGATAGGCCCAATAGGCACCGGTCAGCACGATTGACGCCAGGATCGTCGATTGCGCCCACAGCCGATTGGTCTTCAATTCATAGCCCGCGCCGGTATCCAGCAGCAGATGGCGGATGCCCGTTGCCATATGCTGAAAAAACGCAAAGGTCAGCCCGATGCCGAACAGATAGCCAATCGGGTTCAGCGCGCCTGATTTCAGCGTAAAAACATCCAGAAACTGCGCATAGGTGGCAGTGCCACCAGCAAGGGCGGCAAGCCACCACACGAACAATATCGTCCCCACCGTTGCCATGCCGTCGCCGGTGACGCGGTGCAGGATGGAGACCAGCATGTGCGGGCCCCATTTCCAGATGCTCAAATGCGGCGAGCGCGGGCGTCCTGCCGAAGGTTGGGCGGCGGTTGGTTGGGTGGCCAAATCGAAATCCTTGCTAGCTGTGCCGCCGTATTAGCCGCCAGTGGGGCCGATGCAACCCGGCACAAGGGCCAATCCCCAATCGACCCGATCATTCACGCCGCAAAGCAGTTGAACAATTGCGGGAAAATCATGCCTGGCCCCGGAACTTTCCCAAATTCTAACCAGCCCTTAACCAAATCCGGATACGCCAATCCATGAAGAATGTGAGACGACCCGCTTCCGGGGCGTTGACGTGGAGGTACTGTGTTGACTAGCCAAGACTTGCCCGAGACAGGTTCCGTGGCTGCGGCCATCGATTTGTCGGCACGATTGCGCGTTTTCGATTTCGACGGATCACTGGCCAGCGCCAGCCGCGAAGTCTGGGCGACAATTGAGCCAGAAGTCGTTGCAGTATCAGAAGCTTATTGGCAACAATGGCTGCGCTGCTTTGCCGATGAACGCGACTGGGCACCGCATGAAACCGCCAAGATGATTGATCTGGGCGTGGTGTTTTTGCGCAATCGTTTTCTGGAAACGAACCGTCGCGACTGGGTCGAATCAATCGAACGTTCGGTCGCATCGGCGTATACCGGCGGCGTGACGCCGATGGCGCTGCTGTCGATGATCAATGCCAGCGACCGCGCCGCTTTGGAGGTGATGATGCGCCGGGTTGACCGCGCCGACCCCAAAATGCCGCTATATATCGATACGCTGCTGCGCCTTTCCGCGCTGGAGGGTGAAATTACGGTCGCCATCTATAACGCCTATCGCGATCACAGCGCCGGGGTCGCGCGCGATCGGTTGGCCGGTGAGTTCCGCGACGGGATTGCCAAGATGGTCGAAGGCGTCAGCCTGGAGGGCAGCGAGCTGCGCGCCCAGGCCGGTCGCACGTCAAGCTCAACGCGCGGGATGCTGGGCAAAACATCCGAAGTTGCCGCCGCTGCCGAACAATCCGCCGTGGCGATGCGTGAAGCAGCGCAAACCGCCGCCGGGCTGATCCGCGCGATTGAAGATGCACGGCGCGAAGTAGAAGCAGCCGCTGATATCGCGACTCGCGCCAGCGGCCAGGCAGGCGCGGCAGTTGGCATGTCGGAAACACTTTCAGACCATGCCAAATCGATCGAATCGATCCTGGGGTTGATCCGCGACATTGCCGGCCAAACGAACCTGCTTGCGCTGAACGCGACGATCGAGGCTGCCCGTGCGGGTGATGCAGGGCGCGGCTTTGCGGTGGTTGCCCAGGAAGTGAAATCGCTGGCCAACCAAACCGCGCGCGCCACTGACGATATCGCTGCCAAAATCGCCGCGATTCAGTCCGCCACGCGCTCCACTGTTGAAACAAATGCCTCCATCCGGTCGACCGTTGCGGAGGTACAGGCATCTGCCGAGAAAATTCGCCGCGCAATGGAAACCCAGGCGCAAACCGTTACCGCCATCACCGCATCGGTCGATGAAACCGCACTGGCCGCCGATTCGATGTCCAACACCATCGCTGCCATCCGCGAGGACACTGAAACGGTCGCCTGCGACATCGACCGCGTCGGCCTGGGCTTTGATGCTTTTGATGCCCGACTGAGCACGCTGAAGACCACCGCGAGCGACTTCATCTCGAAAGTTGCCGCGTAAGGAAGAGGAAATACCCTGATGGCAAATGAGCATCAGCAGGCTTTGGCCGGGTGGAGCGGCACCGTTCGCACCGCTGCACAATGTGTGGGCGATTATGACTGGGACCGGGCGATCGGGCCGGGGGCGGCAGAGATTGCGCGCCTGATTGCGGGATCGGAAGAGGCAATTTCCGCGGCATTTTGGGAACATTATCTGGCGTTGCCGGTAACAGATCATATCCGCCGCATGGTGAGCAAAAGTTTTATCGCCACACGCGTGCAGAAAAGCGCGCATTATACCCGCGCCAAATATGCCGATCCATTTGGTGAAAAATGGCTGCAAACGGCGCTGAACCACGCCGATGAAACGCATGAGAGCAAGGTCCCTTTGCCCGCCCTGCTGTCATCGCTGAGTTTTGCGCACAGTCGCACGCTTCAGATTTTGGCTGAAAAGCTAAATGGTGACAGCCAGAAAACGCAACATCTTGCCGATATCATCCAACGGCTTGCGCTGGTTGAGGCTGATGTAATGACCACGCATCTGGGCATGCGTGACGCACAATCCGCGCGCGACGAACGCCGCAGCCGGTCTGCCCAATTCAGCGAAAGCATCGCCACATCGATCGAAGGTGCCGCAGCACTTGGCAACCGCATCCGCGTACAGGCGCAAACCGCGTCCACTTCGACACGCGGCATGTTGGGAAAAACATCCGAAGTTGCCGCCGCTGCGGCAGAATCAGCCGTCGCCATGCGCGAAGCAGCGCAAACTGCGGCCGGGCTTATCCACGCCATCGACGACGTACGCGCTGAAGTGGAGGCCGCCACCCATATTGCCACGCGCGCCAGCGAACAGGCCGGGGTAGCGGTGGGGATGTCCGAAGCACTGACCGATCACGCCAAATCAATCGAATCGATTCTGGGGCTGATTCGCGACATTGCCGGGCAAACCAATTTGCTCGCGCTGAATGCGACGATTGAGGCAGCGCGTGCGGGCGATGCCGGGCGCGGTTTTGCCGTTGTGGCGCAGGAAGTGAAGTCACTCGCCAACCAAACCGCGCGCGCGACCGACGATATCGCCGCCAAAATCGCCGCCATCCAGTCCGCCACACGATCAAGCGTCGACACCAGCGCCTCTATCCGCTCCACCGTTGCCGAAGTGCAGGCCTCTGCCGATAAAATCCGCCGCGCGATGGAAACCCAGGCGCAAACCGTGATCGCCATCACCGCATCGGTGGATGAAACCGCCCTTGCCGCCGATTCCATGTCCACCACCATCGCCGCCATCCGCAGTGATACCGAAGCGGTTGCCAGCGACATCGATTCGCTTGAACGCGCCTTTGGTGAGGTGGATGACCGATTGGGCGGGCTGAAAGGCGCCGCCGACACCTTCTCTGCGAGCGTTGCTGCATAAGCGCACGACCCAAGGATATGAGCTCTCAACACCCCTAACCCGTTCGTGTCGAGCAAAGTCGAGACGCGTGCCCCCGGCGAAGCGCCTGCGGCACGCCCCTCGACTTTGCTCGGGACGAACGGTTTGAAATTGGCAGCGCAGTGTTAACCGCTCGCCGGGGTGACGAAAAGGAAGAAGCCCGTTAATCGAGGGGGATGACCAACATCCTCCTCACCGGCAGCAGCCGGGGCATTGGTGCCGCCATCGCCACCGCGCTCGATTTGCCCGGCATCCACCTGATCGGGCATGGCACCAGCAGCGGCATTCCCGCCGACTTTGCCGATCCCGACGCCCCTGCCGCGCTGTGGCACACGGCCCTTGAGCAGTTTGGCGGGCAGATTGATATCCTGATCAACAATGCCGGGGTGTTTGAAGAAAACCCGATCAACCAAAGCGACGATGCCTGGCTGAGCAACTGGAACCGCACGATGGAGGTTAACCTGACGGCGTCGGCGGCGCTGTGCAGGCTGGCGGTGCGGCATTGGCAGGACCGCGCTGCGCCGGGCCGGATCATCAACATTGCCAGCCGCGCCGCCCATCGCGGCGACAGCCCCGCGCACTGGCATTATGCAGCGTCCAAGGCGGGCATGGTCGCGATGACCAAGACAATCGCGCGCGGCTATGCCCGCGAAGGGATTTTGGCGTTTGCGATCTGCCCCGGCTTCACGATGACAGGCATGGCCGAGGATTATCTGTCGAGCCGTGGCGGCGACAAATTGCTGGCAGATATTCCGCTGGGCCGCGTCGCCGACCCCAGCGAAGTCGCCACCGCCGCGCGCTTCCTGGCGCTGAAGGCCCCGCCATCGATGACCGGCGCGGTGCTGGACATCAACGGGGCAAGCTATGTCCGCTAGCTGGAAGCTCTCCCTGCCGTGCACGCGCGCAGAGGCGGAGGCGATTGATGCGTCGGATGATCTGGGCATCGTCCCGCCCCCGGTGCTGATGACGTCGGAGATGACCCCTGATGACGCCAATGATTGGCAGCTGGAGGCGTATTTTGAAGGCAAGCCGAGCGCCGCTGCGGTAAAAGCAGTCCGCGCGCTGGTGCCGAGCGCGCGCGCAGCCAAGGCGCAGCCCGAACTGGTGCCCGATCAGGATTGGGTCACGCTGAGCCAGGCGGGGCTGGAGCCTGTGCAGGCGGGCCGCTTTTTCGTGCATACGGCAGCACATGCAGGGGCGATCCCCCCCGGCACCCGCGCCTGCCAGATTGAGGCGAGCCGCGCCTTTGGCACCGGGCATCACCAGACGACGAGCGGGTGCCTGACGATGCTCGACCGGTTGAAGCGCCAGGGTGTGCCGGTGCGCAACCTGATCGATATCGGCACCGGCACCGGGCTGCTCGCCTTTGCCGCGCTGCATTTATGGCCCAGCGCCTATGCCACCGCATCCGATATTGACCCCGCCTCGATTGAGGTGACGCGCGAAAATGCCGCGATCAACGGCGTGTCGACGGGCAACCAGCGCGGCCAGATTGCGCTCGCCGCCGCGCCGGGACTGCAACACCCGCTGCTCATTGCCCGCGCGCCCTATGACCTGATCATCGCCAATATCTTGGCCGGGCCGCTGATCGCGCTCGCCCCCAGTATCGCAATGGCACTGGCACCGGGCGGCACGTTGGTGCTCGCCGGGCTGCTGCGCAATCAGGCACCGGCGGTGCTTGCCGCGTATCGCCGGCAGGGGCTGATGCCGATGGGGCGCATCGCGATGGGCGA
>JBBSCC010000187.1:0-5831 GCA_038250735.1 Sphingomonadales bacterium
CAGCAACACATAGCGATCAAGCGAGGCATCGGGCATCGCGCGCAGATATTCGACAAAATTGGCGTGGCGCACCTCCACCCGGTCAACCCGCGCCACTATGTCGGCATAATTGGCTTGTTGCAGATAGGGCGGCAGCGAGGCGGTGGGGCTGTCGCCATACCCACGCCCGAACGCCTGCATCGCGAAATAATTATCCTTCAGGTCGAAATCGCACGCGAGCTTTTCCAGGCGCTCGCGCAGCACCACGGCCATCTTGTTGTCGCCGGCCAGCGCTTCATATTGCGACGGCGGAATCCCCAGCCCGAACAAAGATGCAGGCTGATCGGTCAACCAGCGGATGAACCCCTTGTCGAATACCGGCGCGATCTCGCGATCGAAAATCTCGCGCTGTTCCTGCATGGAATTGGCGGCAAGCATCACCTTTGGGTCGACGCCGTTCAGCTTGGCGATGAAGTGCGCTGCACCGATAAAGTTGCCCAGCAGCCCGCGCTTGTACACGCCCTTGGCAAAGCCGCCGATCCGCCTGCGGCCAATCATGTCGCGCCCTTCCCAATAGCGGCGGGTTGGCTCGTCAAGATGTGGGCGGACATAGCGTTTGTATGCGGCGATATTTTCCTTGGAGTTCGCGCGCCCAAAAAACCGGTAGAAAGCGGCATAATCGGGCAGTTCGCGCGCCGCGATCAGCTTCAGCTTGTTCAGCGCGATATGCGCGGTGTTCAGGTCAACCGCGGTAATCGCGCGCGGATTTGCGGTCAGATAGCTGAGCACGTTGCAACCGCCCGATGCGATCTGGACGATATGGCAATCAGGCGTCACCGCCAGCGCTTCCAGATCAACCGACGGGTCTTCCCAGATCTGCGCATAGACCAGCCCGCGAAACGCAAAGGTAAAGGCGCGTTCGAGCAGGCCTTGCTTGCTTAGATGATCATGGCGGTGAACCGCACTGCGTACAGCTCGGTTTCGCGGGGCTTTCATCACGGGTCTCCTGGCGCTTTGCTAGCCGCCGATACCGCCGCTGCGGCGTAAAGCAAAGCCGTTTCGACGCAAAGTGCCGAGCCGGGCGCCGAGCCGGGCACCAAGCGGGGCGCCGCGTCGGGCGGCGTGATGGGGCCTGCTGCCGAGGGGCGACAGCAGGCCCCAGGAGCACTGCTTTGGAGGGACAGCAGCTCCGCGTCCTACAAATAATCGTAGGACACAGAAGCTACGACGCCGCCGCATCGGTGGATGCAGCGGCGTCAATTTTTTTACCGAAAAAGGGTAAAAGTTACGGCAGCAAGACGCCGTCGATGACGTGGATGACGCCGTTCGACTGGTTCACATCAGCAATCGTGATGTGGGCGCTGTGGCCCTTGGCGTCGGTGACCATCCAACCATGATCGCCCTTGCTGAAGGTCAGCGTGCCACCCTGAACGGTGGTGTAGGTTGCCTTGCCCATATGCGCTGCAGCGTTGGCAGCAATGGCGGCGGCGCTGATCTTGCCGGGAACGACATGATAGGTGAGGATCGCGGTCAGCGTTGCCTTGTTCTCAGGCTTTACCAGCGTTTCGACAGTGCCGGCTGGCAGCTTGCCGAATGCATCGTTGGTTGGCGCGAACACGGTGAACGGGCCAGCGCTCATCAGCGTATCGACCAGGCCAGCTGCCTTTACAGCGGCGACCAGCGTGGTGTGATCCTTGGAATTAACAGCGTTTTCAACGATGTTCTTGGTTGGGTACATGGCTGCACCGCCAACCATTGGGTTGGTTTCGCTGGCGATAACTGCGCCACCGGCAAGGGCGATAGCGGCGGCAAAAAGCGAAAGACGGATAGCTGACTTCATGACTGAATTCTCCTGCGAGCACCCTCTGCGAGGTGCGGGTGCATCTACGCACCAAATCAGGATTTGGATGCACCGAATTGCCCGCCAGCAATGAAAAAACATATATTGTTTAAATGAGCGTCAGCGCGCCCTGCGCAACCACGGCCCCCGTGGGTTTGCCGCTGGGCGATCCGCCGATGGGTTCGATCGTGACAGCCAATGTGCCCCCTGCGGCAAAGCGCGCCCGATCATCGGTGCGGATCGCGACGGCAGTAGGCTGGCGTGCGTGCAATACCCCCAGCGAATGGGGGGTGCCGCCCGCCGGGATCACCCAAAGTTCGGGGCTGTGGCGGGCATCCACCAGCGCCGCTGCCGAAACGCGCAGGCTGCCGGTCGCCGGGTCAAACACGGCGGCAACGGGGCCGCTTCCCTCAACCGGCTGGATTTGCGCAACCAGCAACGTGCCCGGCAGTGATGGCGACCCGGCTTGCGCGATTTGTGGCGCATCGGTGCCGGGGGCGACGCGTGCCGGTGCAAACAAGGTGATCGCCAGCAGGAATGTCGCAGCGATACTGCTCGCGACCGCAAGTGCGCGCCAGAACCGGACCGGGCCGTCATCATTGGCGGCGCGCGTTGCGGGGCCGGGCATGCGATTGGACTTGGCATCGATGCTGGCTTCAATACGGGCAAGGCCGCCGTCGGGAGCAGCGATTTCAGGTACGGCATCAAACAGCAGGCCGAAATGATCGCGCCAGCTTTCCACCTCGGCAGCAAAATGCGGATCAGTGAGCATCCGGCGCAAGGCCGCTGCGCGCTCATCGCCCTCCAGCAGGCCAAGCGCCAGTTCTGCCGCCATCATGGGCGTTTCGGGAAGCAGATCATCAGTCATCGCTGACGCACTCCTTCAACCGTTGCAGCCCGCGCCGCACCCAGCTTTTCATCGTGCCCAGCGGCACGCCCTGCCGCTCGGCGAGTTCGGCATAGGTAACCCCGTCGAAAAAAGCGGTGCGAATGGCCACACGCTGGCGATCTTCCAGCTCATCAAGGCACAGGTGCAGCCTCTGGTTTTCGCCATCAGCGATCATCACATCGCTGGCGATCGGGCGATCATCGGCGACATCGGGGGCTTCGTCGAGCGGGGCTGCCGGGCGGCTGGTTTGCGCGCGCCGCCAATCGATCGCGCGGTTGCGCGCGATCGTGGCGAGCCATGTAACGGGGCTCGCGCGGCCAGGCTCATAGCCCCCCGCTCGCTTCCAAACCGTTAGATACACTTCCTGCAACACATCTTCCGCCGCTTGCCTCTCCCCACATATACGCAGGCAAATGCCAAAAAGTTTTGAAGATGTGAGCGCATAGAGTTCTTTTAATGCCAAACGGTCCTCTGCCCCGGTTCGAATCAGAACCTCGGCAAGGTGAGCCCGGGCGGCAACAGGGTCTTTTGGGGCGCGCATGATTGCGGCCCCGTCTAGCCGCCCGGAACGGTTGGGACAATTGATTAGTCACGGGCCTGATGGGACTGGCTTGACTAGTCCGATGGCCGAAATCTGGTGGCCACCAGCCCTGGTTATTTCGGGGGCAATGCGCCTGCCGATGGCCAATCCGTCGTGCCGACCCGCTTCAGCACCATTTCGAAGAATCGACGGGGGGGCTGGCCAGGCACGATCTGGTCGCCAACCTCGCGCCACACCGTGCCGTCATAGGTTGCCGTGTACCGGATCGTCATCGGCCCGGCGGGGATTTCCCAGAAATAGCCCTGCTGCTTGCCGTCCTCGGTTGGTACCAGCTTGAAATCGCCGACCCGCCCATCGGCATTGGAATGAAGCGTGTAGGCCGTGCTGGCCGGATTGAAGGAGATCGTCGCAAAGGCGTTAAAACCGATTGATCCATCGGCATTATATCCCTTGCCCTCCAGCACCCTAATCGTGCCACCCAGCATCGGGCCGATCCGCTCGGTTTGGGTGACGGCGTGATCGGTGGTGCCGGCACGCGTGGTCGCCGGGCCGCGCCACGTGCCGTCCATCCACGCCAGCTTGTCCATCGCCGCCTGCTCCGCCGCGATCATCGCCGGGTCTGCACGCTGTGCCAGCGCCGGTGTCGTCCCAGCAAAGACCAGTGTCAGTGCGATCGCTGTCGTCTTTCCCATTTGCATGTCGTTGCTCCTCAGATTGCGCGATTGGGGGCTGAAATTGATTCCGGACGCTCGGCGTGGCAGTTTTGCCGCCATGGCCCACCAGCCCCCGCCGCTTCGTCCCATCGCTGTCGATCCCGGCAAGCGTGATTTCGCGAATCGTGCCTTTGCCTTCGCGAAACGTGCAGGCGACTGGCCGGGGATGCCGCTGCTGCCCCTGATCAGCATGGCTGCGGGGTTAATGCTGATGATGGTGGGCGCGTTTGGCACGGGGGCGATTCCGTTGGGCTCGCGGGCGGCGTTCTGGATGCTGCTAATGACGATGGAACTCATCAAATGGCAGGCCTGGCTGATCTTGTTGATCAAGGGCCAACGCGATTGGGCGCCCGTGTGCCTGGCAGGCATGCTGGTCCTGACGCCGTTACTGCCGCTTGAGATTAGGGCCAGTTTTGCGCTGGTAGGCATTGATGTGCAGATCGGGCCCGGGGCCGTTTGGGTGAAGGCGCTCGTGATCAGCGCGATCATCTTCGTCGTCATCACGGTGGTGCAGCGCCGACGTCTGGTGGCATTGGCAGCCGCAGTGCCACCGCCCGTTGTTGCCATTGCAGCACCGGTGCGGCCCGATCTGCTCGATCGCGCCGGTATTGCGCGGCTGGAGCATCTGATCGCAATCGAGGCGGAGGATCATTATTGTAGGCTGCACTTGGCACCGGGCGGCAGCGTGCTGCTGCATATGCGGTTCGGCGATGCGATGGGACAGCTGGCCGATGTCGATGGCATGGAAGTCAATCGCGGCAGCTGGGTGGCGTCCGCCGCCGTGCGCGGCGCGGTGCGCGCAGGCCGGAGGTGGCAACTGGCTTTGCCGGGTGGGCGGTGCCTGCCGGTCAGCCCGCGGTGCCTGCCCGGCGTCAGGGCGCGCGGATGGCTTCGCCCACCCCCCGGCTGACATGAGCCGACTTCGCAGTAGCGCTTTGCCCGGTGTTTGGGTAAAGCCGGAGCAATCTCGCACCATCTGGAGCTTCCCGCGCCGTTATGCGCCTTGCCATCGCATCCGATCATGCCGCCTTTGCGCTGAAGCAATCGCTGATCCCGTGGCTGGTGGAGCAGGGTCACGACGTGGCTGATCTGGGCACCCACAATACGGACCGCGTTGATTATCCTGACTTTGGTGCAGCGATTGGCGAGGCACTGGCCAACGGGTCAGCGGATTTCGGCATTGCGCTGTGCGGATCGGGCATCGGCATTTCGATTGCGGCCAATCGCAACGCAGCGTGCCGGTGCGCGCTGGTCTCCGAACCCCTGTCCGCCACGCTTGCGCGACACCATAATGATGCCAATGCCATTGCGCTGGGTGCCCGCCTGATTGGTGAGGAAATGGCGCGCGCCTGCATCACTGCATTTTTGACGGCCGATTTCGAAGGCGGCCGCCACCAACACCGTGTCGACAAGCTCGGCGCACCGCTCCCCGAAAGGTCGATCCCATGAGTACCAACCCCCGCATCCTGAGCGACGTCCAGCCCGACGGCTTTTTCACCCGCACGCTGGCTGATGCCGATGCCGCTGTGTTCGGTGCAATCGCGCAGGAATTAACGCGCGAGCAGACCCAGATCGAACTGATCGCCAGCGAAAACATTGTGTCCAAAGCCGTGCTGCAAGCGCAGGGCTCGGTCTTCACCAATAAATATGCCGAAGGCTATCCGGGCAAGCGTTATTATCAGGGGTGCGCCCCGTCCGATGCCGTGGAGACGCTGGCGATTGATCGCGCCAAGCAATTGTTCGGCTGCGCCTATGCCAATGTGCAGCCGCATTCGGGCGCGCAGGCCAATGGCGCGGTGATGCTGGCGCTGGTGAAGCCGGGCGATACGTTTTTGGGGATGAGCCTGGATGCTGGCGGTCACCTGACGC
>JBBSCC010000188.1:0-5757 GCA_038250735.1 Sphingomonadales bacterium
CAGTCGCCTGCTCCGCCCTCGCCATAAGCGCGGCCCTGTCAAACGCGGGCCGCCCGACCGGCGCGCTTGCGAACTGCGGCTTGCCAGCCTCAATCGCGGGAAGCCAGCGCGCCGCCTCCGCCCCGATGCTGACCTGCGGCAAGGATGCAAGGTAGCGCGCCTCCGTCTCCCACTCGGCGACCGATCGGCCCGCAATCCGCGCGGCCTCGTCCAGCGCGACCGGCTGGCGCAGCGCGCGGTTGATCAACGCGTCGCCAAAAAACGTCCAGTCATTCTCAGCCACACAGCCGAACGAAGTGCGCGTGCTGGCTGCGGCGGTCAGGATCGCGCTGTCGGGACTGGCCAGCATCGGCACGAACACGCCCGAGTAACACGCCGACAGGATCAGCACCCGCCGCCGGATCCCCGCTTCATCCAGCGCCGCTTTGAGTTTGGCGGGGCTGAGGACGCCGTAGCCGCTATCGCCGTAGTGATAGGCCAGCCCGATGTCCGACCCGTGGCTGGTGGTATAAAGCACCAGCACATCCTCAGATGGGTCCATCACATCGCCAAGATGGTCGAGCGCCAGCAGCAGGGCGGTGATCGAACCGTGCGGCGCATCATCGCGGGTGCCATCCGGCCCGGCCAACGTCAGCGTCCGGCCCCCTGCCCCATAACGCGCGCCCAGCACCCGCGCGGCTTCGCGCGCTTCGCGGGCAAACACCGGGTCGCTATCGAGCGCGATAGTGAGGACGTAAGCATCCGGCGTGCCCGAACGCTGCGGGGCGAGCGCGGTGAGTGCCGCATCGAGCCGGCGCTGTTGCGCTCGGATTTGCGCGGCGCTGAACCCGCGCTGCAATTCGGGGCTAAGCTCAAACGACTGGCGCCGCTCGGCCCGCCCTTCCCCGCTGCCAAGATCGGGAAAGCCTGCGGTGTGCGGCGGGGGTTGGTTGGGGTTTGGGGATTGGGAAACGCTTTGGGCCAATGACGGGAAAAGCGCCAAAGCCGCCAGCAGCGCGGCCATTATCCCAACGATGATCCTGCCCCTGTTCATCTGACAGCAAGCTGCCCGCGCACGGGCGGCGGGTCAAGCTCAACCCATCATCCGCATGGCAATCTGGCGCAGATTCAATCCCAGCAGCCGCTTGTATTCGATCGTCTTGATGAACCAATACATCGCAAAGGCGAAAATCGCCGCAGCCTCAATCCAGAAAATCGTGTGCCCGCAGTCACGCCCGTCGACCAGATGCACGACCCACGCCAGCAATGGCAGCGCGATCATCGCGCATCCGGCGAGGTTATAGGCCTGGCTGAACCGCGCGCGCAGCGGCGGCCACATGATGTAGTTCAGCCGCTGTTTGGCAAACACCAGCGCCACCACGAACAGGCAGGCGAAAAACGCCACCGCAAACCCTGCGTGCCAGGTGAACATGGTGTCCGAACATTGCGCGATCCCGGTTGGCACCATCGCCACCAGAATCAGGAACACGCCGGCAACGCTCAGCAACAGATTCTCCCACCGCGACAACCCCTGAAACAGGATCAGCGACAGCCCCAACGCCCACAACAGCCCGACAAACAGATTGCGGGTGGCAGGGACGTGGTAGAAATAGCTGATCGAATAATGCCCATCATACCCGCCCACCAGCGGCAGCACGATCGGCACCGCAAGAGCGATCACGCCAATGCCGAAGCTCTTGATCAAAAACGCCATATTTGCGTGGCGGGAGAAGTCCTTGCGGTAAGCATCCTTGCGCGCCCAATCGATGGTTGTGGGATCAGGCGGGGGTTGCAGGGATTGCGACATGTCGCAAGGATGCGGGAGCGGCACGGCGGCGTCAATCGCGCGATCAGAGCGCGCGACTTGCGAGGGCAATTGCCTACGTTACCAAGTTCTGGTAACTTGCAGAGCATGGGAAAGAACACCTCAATCTCGCTCGGCGACCACTTCGAAGCCTACACCCGCCGCAAGGTGGAATCGGGGGAATATAGTTCGATCAGCGAGGTCATCCGCGATGCATTGCGCAGGGCGGAGGAGAGGGAGAAGCGGATCGTACACCTCCAGAACTTAATTCGGGAGGGTGAGGAAAGCGGCGATCCGGAGCCATTTGATTGGGATGAGTTTTTGGCCAACAAATTCCCAAATGCGTAAGGTCGTTTACCGGCCCAAAGCCATCGATCAAATCAATGCCATCGCAGATTATACCATTGCCGAATGGGGCAAGGTCCAGGCGAGGGTCTATATCGAAGGCATCGGTCGCCAGATCGCCCTCATCGCAGAATACCCGGGGGTTGGAAGCGAGGCTGCCGGATTACCGGCGGAATATCGCAAATCCCGCAGCGGATCGCACCGAGTGATCTATCGCTATAACGAAGACATTGTTGTTGTGGTTCAGATCATCCACGAACGCGAAGACGTGCCCGATGAGATTGATGACGCCTAACCAGCAGCGCTAATCGAATAGTAGCGTAACCCCGCCGCAGACCGGGGCCGCGCTCGCCATAGGCTCAACGTAAACCGATGGATTGCCGCGTCGCCTTCGGCTCCTCGCAATGACGAGGGTTAGAGCAACGACCGCTGCTTGCCCACGCCTCAGATCAAACGAGCGCGCTGTTCCGGGGTCAGCAGCGCGCAGGCCTCGGCGGTTTTGCCGAACCAGCGGTAACGGTTGCGCGCGACCAGATCATAAGCCCAGTCGCGCAGGGGGCGCGGGATTATGGCGAACACCAACCCCAACTGCCACCAGCCGCCGAGTGCGCGGGCGACTTCGAAATAGCCAGTGCTTTTGGTGTAGGCGCGGCCATTGCGAAGGAAGACATAGCTTTCGTCCCAATCAATCCCAAAATGGCGGCACAGCGCCAACCCCAGCGGGCCTTGGGCGGGGGTGAAAGCAATTGTGCCGGCTCTGTCGTGCTTCATGATGAACGACACCCCGCCCGAACACAGCACGCAGACATGGTCGAAAATGAATACCGGACGGCTGTCGTCGAAGGCGGGGACGTCGGGGTTGTCGCGGTAGCTGTAGGGCAAGGGCGTCATGCGTCGGTCACCTCGATATCAAAGCTGGCAAATTCAGCGCGGTAATCGGAGAGACTGATCACGCCAAGACACGGCCGCGCGCCAGGTTCGAACTTGTGGCCGACTGCCATTTGCCGTGCGATCAGGATGACGGGCACGCAGGGGATGAAAGGACCGTGGCCGGAGCGGGCGATGATCCAGTGACGCCGGGTCATCGGCGCGCCGTCCGCGCTCTCGCCAGTGATAGTCATGAAGAACCCGCTGGTGCCGGTGCCAAGCCAGTCGAACAGGCTGGCAATGCGCACAAGTTGCGGGGCGAAGCGGTCGAGCCGGGGCAGCAGGCCCGCGCGCGTCAGCCAACCCATCAGCGCTGTGCCAAAATGCAGCGGCGCAATCGCATGGCCTGCCCAGAAAGAATGCTCGGTGAGGCCCGGATAGCGCGCCGCGAACAGATCAATGTCCGCCGCATTGGCCCGCCCGAACCAGCGCGGGCCTACCCCCGGCAATGTGACACGGCGCAGGTCGCCCCAGCCGGTGACTTGCGCCAAGCGCCCGCCGATCAGATGAGTGAACCGCTGGCCGACAAAGGCGAGCACAGCCGCCACCGTGCCTGCGCCTGCGTTGGATTGCTCCGCCCCGCTGATGCCGTATTCGACTGTGCGGATGGTGCGCATGGTTAGAGCCGCTTCATCCAGATAGGCTGCCGTCAGCGAAGGCACCGAACTTGCCCCAGCCAGCACCGCCACGCCCGCTTGGCGCGCCGCATCATCAAGCACCCCAATCCCGGTGACGAACTCGCGTGCATCGGCGATGTCGCAATAATGCGCCTCGCAGGCGATGGCGGCCTCGGCCACGGCATAGCTTTGCCCATTGTATGGCCCGACCATGTTGATAACGAGATCTGGCCTCAGCGCCGCGAGCGCCTGGAACGGCCCGGTCAGGTCATAGGCGCCCGCCTCCGCCGGATTGTGCGCACCAAGCGCGCCGGCAAAGGCCTCAGCCTTCGCCAGAGACCGCCCGGCAATGATCAGTTGAATGGCAGGATCAGAAGCAAGGCTGCGCGCCACATGCGCACCGAAATTGCCGTAGCCACCGATGATGGCGACGCGGAAAGGATGGTGCGAAACGTCAGCCAAACCGCGCCCTAACCCTTCTCGCTCGACCATCCGAGGCGGAGCGAAACGCCAGCAACGTCTATCGGATCGCTGAACAACCCCGCTGCCACCCCATTCGCGCCGATGGCCGTCGCGAAGGCGGCGAAATCATCGAACCCGTCACGCTCCGGTGACCAACTCTGAACGATCATGGCTGCCTCACGCGCCCGGTAACGCTGCGCTTCGAGCACGGCTGAGGCGGTGCGATGGAGAAGCTGGTAGCGCAGCGCGCCGACCGGCCTGCCGGTAATGCCGAACAGCTCAAGCAGCTTGGCGAGGCGTGCCTGCTTTCCCGCGCTATTGTCGGCAAGCCATCGCTCGACGGTCTTGTCGAAGCCTTCGTCGACCTTCGCCTCGATCGACAGGACGCCCAGCCTCGATTTTAGACCGATAAGAGCCAGCATGTCGCTCTGCGAGTGGGACGCCCGGCCATCTTGCAAGTTGGTGCACCGCTCGGCGAAGGCGTCGAGCAACTCGGCGTTCTTCCAGGTTTCCGCCTGATCGAGGATATTGCGAACCGAATAAGGAAGGTCGTTCGCGGCCCACCACTGCTCGATCAGCAGCTTGGCCGAGCGCCCATCCTTCCAATGATGCGCTGCACCGAGGTGCGGAACAACGTCTTCCGGCAGCCTGAGCGGCAAGTGGACCCGGCGAATGATGCTCATCGCCGGGACCCTCGCATCAATACACCCGCGCCTTGGGCTCGATATACGCGATATCGTCCGTCAGCGTATACTCATGCACCGGGCGGTAATCGATGCGGCTGTTGCTACCGCGGCCGCCCCAGCCGTCGAACCACGCAATGGTGTGCTTCATCCATTCGGGATCGTTGCGATTGGGGAAATCTTCATGCGCGTGGGCGCCGCGGCTTTCCTTGCGGTTGGCGGCCGATGCCATGGTGACGTTGGCCTGCGACATCAGGTTGTCGAGCTCCAGCGTCTCGATCAGATCGCTGTTCCAGATCAGCGATTTGTCGGTGACGTGGATGTCTTCCATCCGCTTGTTCTGCTCGGCCAGTTTGGCCACGCCTTCGTCCATCAGTTTCTGATCGCGGAACACGGCGCAATGCTTTTGCATAGCCTTTTGCATTTCGGCGCGGATCTGCGCGGTCGGCGATCCGCCTTGCGCATAGCGGAAGTGATCCAACCGGGTCAGCGCGAAGTCGGCGCTGTCGGCGGGCAGTTCGGCCTGCTTGGCATTGGCCTTGAGGCTGTCACGCAGGTGATGCCCGGTCGCGCGGCCAAACACCACGAGATCGATCAGCGAGTTCGAACCCAGCCGGTTGGCGCCGTGCACCGAAACGCACGCTGCCTCGCCCACGGCATATAGGCCGGGGATGACATGATCGGGATTGCCATCCGGGCCGAGCGTGACGACCTGCCCATGATAGTTACACGGCACCCCGCCCATGTTGTAATGCACCGTGGGGGTAACCGGCAGCGGCTGACGGGTCAGATCGACGCCCGCGAAAATCTTGCCGCTTTCGGTGATGCCCGGCAGGCGCTGCGCCAACACCGTGGGATCAATGTGGTCGAGGTGCAGGTAGATGTGATCGCCATCCGGCCCGACGCCGCGCCCTTCGCGCATTTCCAGCGCCATTGACCG
>JBBSCC010000189.1:0-5670 GCA_038250735.1 Sphingomonadales bacterium
ACCATGTTGACGCAGCGTTCCCGCTACGCGCTTCGCGCGATGCTTTTCCTGGCTGAGGCCACCAAGGGCTCTCCGCCAATTCCGATGAACCGGATTGCGGCAGAGGCCAATGTGCCGCGCAAATTCCTGGAACTGATCTTGGCGGATCTGCGCGAGGCGGGATTGCTGCACAGCCACCGCGGCAAAATGGGCGGATATTGCCTGTCACGCGCCACCCATCTGATATCGCTGGGCGAGATCATCCGCGTGATCGAAGGGCCGCTTGCGCTGGTCCCCTGTGTCAGCCGCACCGCTTACCGCGCCTGCGCCGATTGCAAGGACGAAGCCGATTGCGCCATCCGCCACGCCATGATGCGCGTGCGCGATGAAACCGCGCGTATCCTGGATGGCACCAGCCTGGCCGATGCCCATGCGCGGGATTTGGAAGCGGCCTGAGCGGGGCTATGTCCATAGCTTCCTGACCCCAATCCCGTTCGCCCTGAGCGAAGTCGAAGGGTAAGCGCAACGCTCCGTACACGCGAAAGGGGCTTCGACTTCGCTCAGCCCGAACGGGTTGGACGTGTTTATGTGCTAAAGTGCAACCTAAGCCGCCCCGCCCTTTTGCAGCGCGTCCCGGATTTCGCGCAGCAGCGTAATATCCGCCGGTTCGGCCGCTGGCGCCTCAACAGGCTTGGGCGCAACCCGGTTAGCAGCGCGCACGATCTGGAAAATGATGAACGCCAGGATCAGGAAATTGATCGCCACGGTCACAAACGCGCCATAGCCCAGCAGCGGCACACCTGCGGCCTTCAACGCGGCATAATCAGTTACTGATCCGGCATAGCCCGCTGGCAGCGGCCCCAGCTGAATGAAATAGCGGGAGAAATCAAAGCCGCCAAAAATCGCGCTGACAACCGGAAGGATGATATCGTCCGTCAGTGATTTGGTGATCGTGCCGAATGCCGCGCCAATGATGACGCCGACGGCAAGATCGAGCACGTTGCCGCGCGCAATGAAATCCCGAAACTCCTTGAACATTGCCGTCTCCATTCCAATGTGTGTTATGCGCCTAGCACTGTGCGACCCTTTCGGGCCGAATTGCGTTGGGCAACTGGATACGCCTGGAGTAAGCGGGTCAAGATGTTCGACCGGATAAACTGGTTTTCACAAAGAGGGACAACCGACATGAAGCTTCGTACCGCCATGGCGCTGGCTGCAGCCGCGCTGCTCTCTGCCTGCGGGCTCAACAGCGTGCCAACGGCTGAAGAAGCCGCCAAGGCGCGCTGGGCCGATGTGCAGAATGAATATCAGCGCCGCGCCGATCTGGTGCCCAATCTGGTGTCGACGGTAAAGGCCGCTGGCGCGCAGGAAAAAAGCATTTTGGTCGAGGTGACGCAGGCCCGCGCTGCCGCCAACACGATCCGCGTTTCCGCCAGCGACCTGACCGATCCGGCCAAGCTGCAACAATTTGATCGCACCCAGGGCGCGCTGGGCCTATCGCTCCAGCGCCTGCAGGAGGCCTATCCCGAACTGCAATCGCAGGAAGGGTATAAGACGCTGCAATCGCAGCTGGAGGGCACCGAAAACCGCATCACCATTGCCCGGCGTGATTACAACGGCGCGGTGCAGGCATATAACACCCGCATCCGCACCTTCCCCGACGCCATCGGTGCATCGCTGATCTATGGCGCAAAGCCCATGGTCCCCTTCGCCGCGACCACACCGGGTGCTGACACCGCACCAAAGGTCAACTTCAACTGATCCGCATCCTCGCCTTCATCGCCGCGCTGTTCCTGTGGAATGGCGCGGCGACCGCCCAAGCCTTCCCCAAATTGACCGGGCAGGTGGTGGATGCTGCGCATGTGCTGAACCCGGCGCAGATTGCCGCGCTGACCGCGCAATCGGCGGAGATTGAGGCGGCATCCACCCGCCAGTTCATTATCGCTACGATCCCCGATCTGGAAGGATATCCGATTGAGGATTACGGCTATCGGCTGGGTCGCGAATGGAAGATCGGGCAAAAGGACGCGAATAACGGCATCCTGCTGATCATCGCGCCCAATGATCGCAAGGTGCGTATTGAAGTCGGTTACGGGCTCGAACCGATCATGACCGACGCCTTGTCGAGCCAGATCATCCGCAACACCATCCTCCCCAAATTCAAGGCAGGCGACCTGCCCGGCGGCATCATCGCGGGTGCAGGCGAAATTGCCGAACAGATGAAGCTGCCGCTGGAAGCCGGGGAAGCACGCGCGGCAGCACTAGTGAAGAAAAAACCGCGATCCAAGGGTTCTTCGGGCGACTGGGTGGTTGCGATCATCATCATGCTCGTCATCTTTTTCGTCGTGCTGCCGATCATGTTCGGCGCGTCACGCGGGCGGCGCTATCGTAGCAATAATGTCGCGGGCGCGGTGGGCGAGGTAATCCTGTGGTCTGCGCTCAACAGCCTGTCGAACGGCGGCGGGCGCTCCTCTGGCTGGGGCGGCGGCGGCGGCGGTTCCGATTGGGGCGGCGGCGGCGGTGGCGGCTGGGGCGGCGGCGGCGGCGGATCGTTCGGCGGCGGCGGATCGTCGGGGAGCTGGTGATGCGCAAACCCACCATCGAAGAACGCACCGCGATTGCCGCGGCCGTCCATGCCGCCGAAGCAGGCACATCGGGCGAAATCGTGACGATCATCGCTGACGGTTCCGACAGTTATCACGATGTTGGCCTGCATTATGCCGTGCTGTCGGCGTTGCTGGTGCCATTGGTGTTCGCTGGCTGGCCGGGGCTGTTGCAGGGCGTGGTTGATCGCCTGTCGGGCGGCTGGGGCGGGGCGGAAACGCGCGACCTGATGCTGAACGCCTTTGCGGTGATGACCGCGCTGTTCCTGATCGTGCGATACGCCTTGGCCTATATGCCGCTGCGTCTGAAGTTGACGCCCAAGGCCACCCGCCGCCGCCGCGTGCGCCGTCGCGCGATTGATCTGTTCAAGGTGGGCACAGAGGCACGCACGGCGGGGCGCACCGGCATTTTGATCTATCTGTCGCTGGGCGAACATATGGCGGAGATTATCGCGGATGAGGCGATCCATACTCGCGTACCCGATAGCGAATGGGGCGAGGCGATGGCCGCGCTGGTCGCCGAAGTGGGGCAAGACCGGATTGCAGCCGGCATGATCGCCGCTGTCGGCCATGTCGGCATATTGCTGGCACAGCACCTGCCGCGCGCCGAGGATGATGTGAACGAACTGCCCGATCGGCTGATCGAGCTTTGAGTGTCGAGACCGTTTGGGAAGGCCGTTTCCTGACGGTAAAGCGTGATGGGACATGGGAATATGTGTCGCGCGCGCGCGGCATTCAGGCAGCGGTGATTGTCGCGATTGATGACGGCCATGTCATTCTGGTCGAGCAATACCGGGTGCCGCTGGGCCGCCGCTGCCTTGAACTCCCCGCCGGACTGGTGGGCGACGAAACCAGCGGCGAGCCCGTAGAGACCGCCGCCGCGCGCGAGCTGGAAGAAGAAACCGGCTATGCTGCCGCGCGCATTGACCCCATCGGCTATTTCCACTCCTCCCCCGGCATGGTCTCCGAAGGCTTCACCCTGGTCCGCGCCCACGGCTTGACGAAAGTGGGGCCAGGCGGCGGCGACGCGGGCGAGGACATCACCGTCCACCGCGTGGCATTGGCCACGCTACCAGCGTTCATCGACGCCAAACGCGCCGAGGGCGTGGCGATGGATGTGAAGCTGTTGCTGCTGCTGGGGACGGCGTTGCTGGGGTAGGTTCGCCCTCCCACCCACCGTCATGCTGTCCTCAGTGCAGGACGACGACAGAAAACAGGGCAGCGCTTCCTCAGGATAGGGGTCGCCCTTACCTAACTCCAGCCAAAGCCTGTTCAAAGCTCAGCCGGTCCCAATAGCCCCGCTGGAACTCGATCAAGCCGTCGATCACGTGGAAAAAGCCGCAGCCGCGCAGGCCGCTGGGGTCGTGCCATTCCAGGATCGCCCATTCGCCGTCTTCGAACAGGTTTTCGGGGATGCACTGCATGGTGGCAGCCGCGAATTCGGCGGTGAACATCGCGGCGATGGCGGCGTGGCCGATGACGGGATCGCGCACAATCTGATGGTTGATCGCCTCTTCATGGTACAGCGCCATCAGCGCGTCGACATCAGCGGCGTTGAACGCCCTGATCCACGCCTTCACCATTGATCGCGGCGTCACCGGAAATTATCGGCATAGGCCTGCAGCTTCAGCGTGCGTGTGGGGGCGGGGACGACGTGATACTCAATCCCCTCGCGCGTCGCATAGCCTTGCGCCGCCTCCAGCGTGGGGAACGTCAGGCGCAACTGATCGCGCACATCGCCGGAACCTGCCCAGCCGGTGAGCGGATCGGGCTGTTTTGCCTCAGCCGGTTCATATTCCAGCACCCATAGGTCGGTGCGGGCGCGGCCCGATTGCATGGCGTTTTTGGGGCGTTGATAGATGCGGGCGATCGTCATGATGCTTCCTTACGTTGCTTGGCGCTTTCGTGCATCAGCATTTTTGGTGCGCAACGTGGCAGAGGCGCTTGCCGGATCATCGGGCCAGGGGTGGCGGGGATAGCGCCCGCGCATCTCGCGCGCGACATCGGCCCAGCTGCCCGCCCAGAAACCGGGCAGATCGCGCGTGGTTTGAATGGGCCGCCCCGCCGGTGAGGTGAGGCTGAGCACCAACGGCACGCGGCCACCCGCGATCATCGGGTGCGTCGCCTGCCCGAACAGCGCCTGCGGGCGAAGCTCCACGGTCGGCCCGGCTTCAGCAGTGTAATCAATCGTATGGCTGCTGCCCGCCGGTGATTCGAAGCGTGGCGGGGCCAGCGTATCAATCGCGCGCATTGCCTCCCACCCGATCAACCCCTGCAGCGCGGCGGTGAGTGCGGCGGGGTCAATCTGCGCCAGCCGCCGCTTGCCGTCGAGCAGCGGCAACAGCCACTCCTCTGCCCGTGCCAGCAACGCCGCATCGTCCAGCACTACCTCTGGCGCGCCGTGCGCGGCAGCAAAGGCGGCGCGCTGGCGCAGGGCGGTGGCGGTATCGGGCCAGGGCAGCAACGCCAGCCCGTGATCGCGCAGTCCCGCCAGCAATGCCGCGCTGATGGCGTTGGGATCAGCGTTTGAATCAGCGCCACCGCTTAGCCGTATCGCGCCCAGCCGGCGCTCATGCATTGCCTGCACCCCGCCAGTTGCGGGATCGAACGCCACGGTGCGCCGCGCCGCGATCCGGTCACCGAACAGCGCCTCCACATCGGCAACATCGATGGCGGCGGCGGAAAGGATGCGCGCGCCCGCGGCCATCCCCTGCGTTTCCGCCACCGCCAGCCATTCATTGCGGGCAAGCGCACTGGCGGGATCAAGCCGAAACCCGCGCCCGCCCACCGATGCCCAATTCTCGCCCGACGAATCACGCCGCCGCGCGATGCGATCCGGAAACGCGAGCGCGATGCAGGTGGCGACACCGTCTCCTTGGTGCATGTCCTTTTCGACCAGCGGCACTTCCCTTGTGTCCCCGTGAAGGCGGGGACCCAGACTGGACTCCCGCCTTCGCGGGAGAACAGGGGGCTTGGCGTTGGGCTCAGTGTTTTGCGGCCCGCTATTTTGGTGGGCGGGAACCCCCACCATCGCCGCCCAGCGCGCCGCCAGCCGCCGGGCGTTGTCAGCGCGCATGCCCCGATCACC
>JBBSCC010000190.1:0-5635 GCA_038250735.1 Sphingomonadales bacterium
CCGTCACGACCGAGCCCATGTCGGGCGCGATGCGCGGCTAACCCCGCAAATTAGCGAGCCAGATCAGCCCGGCAGGGCAGCGGTATCCACTTTTTCCACCCAGTGCGGGAAAAATGAAGGCTGGCGGTTGGACCAGCCCGATGCCGTTGCCGCCGCCTCGCTGATGGATTGCAGCAACTGGCGGCGCATATCAGGATGGAGATTGGGCAGTGCCGCCGCTGCACAAAAAGCACCCGGCAGCCACGGCCTGATCTGCGCGCCGATCAGGCGTTCATACAAGAATCGGTAAGGCGCAAAGCCTGTCATCCGCCCCTGCCCCAGGTCAAACGCGCTGATGGTGACCAGCGGCCCCAGAAACTGTTCCACCGATTCGAGGCCGCTATCATCTGGAATCATCGCGCGAATATCAGGCAGGCGATCATAAAGGCGGGATTGCGCGCGAATGCTGGCGGCCTCCACCACATCACGCGACCAGCGTTCCAGCGCATCCTCGCGATCTAGGCCGATATCAAGCGAGCGCCGAATATAGCGCTGCGTCGCCGCGCTGAACCCGGCGAATTCCTTCATTTCGGCCAATGCCATGGCACCAGCGGCTGGCTTCATTCTTGAACTCATCGCCCGATCCTGACCTCGCTTGCCTCATCCAAACCGAAACATGCGCCAACATGGTTAACAGATTCCTTAACCAGGCGTCGGGATGATATTCGGCAAGATTATTTCGCAATGCAACATCCCGGTGATTTATTTGCGACGAAGCGCAGCCTCTGCCGCTTCGTCATAGCCTGAGGATGGTGCAGGTTCGCTGCTGTCACCGGGCGGGGTTTGCGATGGCGGGTCCGATGCGTCCATCGATTCGTCGAGCGCGCGATCAAGCTTTGCCTGCGGCGATGCCGGATCGCGGGCAAGCCGTTCCATGATCGATTCGTCCTGCCCTGCCTGTTGCAGCGGATCGCAGGCAGCAGCACGGCCTTCCGCCGGAACGGGTGCCGCATCGGCTTTGCTATCGGCGTGGTTGGGTTTATCAGTCATCGTCAAATTCCCAGGTCATTGAACGCAACCAACGAACCGGGGACGGGGCTGTTCCTAAGCCAACCGAACCTGCACCTGCTGATCATTCAGCATCGTGCGCCCAAACACCGTCATAAACGCGATGTCAGTCGCATCGCGCCCCACCGCAACACGGGCAAGATCATCGCACCCGGCCATGCCGGTCGGGTCCATCAGGTGCCAGCCGTCGGCCAACCACACTTCACATACCGCGTGAAAATCCTGCGGATCGACATTGGGGGCATAGGCAGAAACACACCGGGCCGGAATGCCGCCCGCCCGGGCAAGCGCGCACAGCAGGTGCGCATAATCACGGCACACGCCGCGCCGATCAGCAAAGGTCATCATCGCGGTGGTTGTTCCGCTGCTGGTGCCGCCTTCATAGCGCAGATTGTGGTGCACCCAGTCGCGCATCGCCACGGCCAGCGCCCCGCCCTCAAGCCCGGCAAATTCGGCATGGACAAACCCTTCGAAGCGATCAGATTCGCAATATCGGCTGGGCAACAAATAGCCGATGATCGCCCCCGGCAACGCGCGCGGGGGGGCTGCGGCAAGCGCTGCGATGTCGATCATTGGGCGATCAATCGCCACCACCGCATGATATTCGGCGCGGAAGCGACCCGTGCCGCGCGTCAGGCAGCGTTGGCCCATCCCGTCCTCGCCCACCACCGCCACCAGCGGCGCATCGGTCCAGACCTTCAAATCCTGCACCTCAAGCTTTTGATCGGGCATCGCCGCGACTTCGATCTGGAGCAGCACATCGGCTGCGTCCTCAATCCAGTAATCCAGCATGACGTCGATCGCGAGGCGCATTTGATTTCCCGGTGGGACGGAGGACACAGGCGTGGAGCTGGGTATTGGGGCTGGTGACTGGAAACAGCAGCACAACAAACAAAAGGCCCGGCGAGTTTCCCCGCCGGGCCAATGTTTTTGGATCAATCCAAACCCTAGTTGCGGCTGCTGCCGAACAAGCGGAGGATGAACAGGAACATGTTGATGAAGTCTAGGTACAGCGTCAGCGCCGACATGACGACCGTGCGGCCCTCATACTCGGTGCCCGCCACCTGCGCGTACATGCTCTTCACCTTCTGCGTGTCATAAGCGGTGAGGCCTGCGAACAGCAGCACACCGACCATGCTGATCACCAGCGAGAGCGGGCCTGACTGCAGGAACAGGTTTACCAGGCTGGCGACAATCAAGCCGACCAGACCCATGATCAGGAACGTGCCGAACGCCGACAGATCCTTTTTCGTGGTGTAGCCCCACAGGCTGAGGCCGGCAAAGCCAGCCGCCGTTGCGAAGAACGCGCCGGCAATCGACGTGCCGGTGTACTGAAGAAAGATCGTCGAGAGCGACAGGCCCATTGCGACCGCAAAACCCCAGAACATCGCCTGCAGCGTACCCTGCGACATCCGCGCCTGCCCAAAGCTCATCCCGAAGACAAAACCGAGCGGGGCGAGCATGAAGACATATTTCAGCAAGCCGGGGCCGCCGAATACCTGCGCTGCCAGACCGCTGGCTGCAAAGCCGAGCGCGACGATGCCGGTCAGCAATATGCCCGACGTCATATAGTTATAAACCGACAGCATGTAGGACCGCAGCCCGGCGTCATACGCTGCGCCGCGCACACCTGCGCCGCTTGCGAAAGCCGCAGCGTTCGTCCGGGGATCAGACCAGTTAGCCATTTCGAATAAACTCCTTTGCCCGGCAACCAAGCCGGATAGTTGGAATATCGGCGCTCTGCGGTGAATTTTCAAGCGATACTGGTTGTCTAGATTATTGCTGGGCGGCAAGAACGCCTGATGGATCACCGCCTGTTCGTCGGTTTACGCCCTCCGCGCGAGGTTCGCGCCGTGTTGACGGGCATAATGGGGATCGTTGCCGGTGCCCGCTGGCAAAGCGATGACCAGCTTCATGTCACTTCCCGCTACATCGGCAATGTCGATAACCGCACGGCGGGCGATGTCGCGCTGGCGGTTGCGCGCATCCACACAGAGGAAATCAGCGTGGCGCTGAACGGCGTGGGCCGGTTCGCCAAACAGGGGCGTTCCAATACAATATGGGCGGGGCTGGCGCCGAGTGACGCCCTTGCCCGGCTGCACCGCAAAATCGATCACGCGCTGATCGCGCTCGGCCTGCCAGCGGAGGGGCGCGCTTATATGCCCCACATCACGCTGGCACGCCTGCCCCGCAGCTTGGGCGCGGAGCATGAAATAGACGCCTTCATCGCGGCCAATGCCAGCCTGGCCAGCCCGCCCTTTGCCTTTACCCATTTGACCTTGTTCGAAAGCCAGCTGACCCGCGACGGCGCGCGCTATGATGTGGTCGATCGCTGGCCGCTGGGTCGATAGTCTGGATACGCCCCAAGAATAAAGCTTCCGCATCGGCGCGCGCCTCTGCTAGCCCCGTTGAAACGGTGATTTTTAATCAGGGGATGAACATGGCTGACGCGCAACCGGGCACTGAGCCCCAGGCACCGCGCTATGCCTGGTACGTCCTGGCGATCCTGTTCACCGTTTACATCCTGAACTTTGTCGACCGGCAGATCATCTCTATCCTGGCAGAGGACATCAAGCGCGACCTGGGGCTGCGCGATGAGGATCTGGGGTTTCTTTATGGCACCGCGTTCGGCGTTTTTTATGCGCTGTTCGGCATCCCGCTGGGGCGGCTTGCGGATAACTGGCACCGGGTGCGCTTGCTCACCTTTGGGCTGACATTGTGGTCGGCGATGACGGTGGTGTCGGGCTTTTCGAAAAGCGGCGCGATGCTCGCGGGTGCCCGCGTTGGGGTTGGCATTGGCGAGGCGAGCGCTGCGCCGTCGGCCTATTCGCTGATCTCGGACTGGTTTCCCCGGCGGCTGCGCGCCACCGCGCTCGCCATCTATTCGGCGGGGCTATATGTGGGCGGCGGCATTTCGCTGGGGATTGGCGGGCTGATCGTGTCGAGCTGGAATAGCGCCTATCCGGGTGGCGGGCCGCTGGGCCTTGTGGGCTGGCAGGCGGCTTTCATGATCGTTGGCTTGCCGGGGCTGTTGCTCGCGCTGCTGATCGCCACGCTGCGCGAACCAATCCGCGGCCAATCCGAAGGGTTGCCGCCACCGGTGCCGCACCCCGCCCCCTTTCGCGCGTTTTTCGCTGATCTGCTGACGATTGTGCCACCGCTGACGCTGATTGGTGCCGCGCAAGGCGGCGTGCGGGCGTTCGTGGTCAACCTGATCGGGCTGGCCGTTGTCGCTGCGATCGTTAGCGGGCTGATCGCGATTGGGGAGCCTGCACCGCAATGGCTGGCCGTGGGGATCGGGGCCTATGCAGTGTTTTCCTGGGCCAGCGCGCTGCGCCGCCGCGACCCGCCAACCTTTGCGCTGATCGTTGCCAACCCCGCGTTCCTGTGTGTGGTGGTGGCGTACGGATTGAACGCCTTCCTCAGCTATTCGGTCACCTTTTGGGCGGCACCCTATGCGATCCGCATCCTGGGTGCAGCGCCGGGCACTGCCGGGTTCATCATTGGCGGCATGGGGGCAATGTCTGGCTTTTTGGGGGTAACCATGGGCGGCATCATCGCCGATCGGTTGCGCAAGAAAAATCCGGCAGGCCGGCTGCTTGTCGTCATTTTCGGCGCGGCGGTGCCGTGGATGGCAATCCTGACCGCGTTTACCACCACCGATATCACGCTGTTCTACATCATGCTGTTCCCTGCCCAGGCGCTGGCGAGCTGTGCACTGGGCGCTGCTGCTGCCACCACGCAGGATCTGGTGCTGCCCCGGATGCGCGGCACGGCAACCGCCACCTTCCTGATCGGTACGACGTTGTTGGGGCTGGCGATGGGGCCATATCTGGCCGGGCGAATCTCGACGCTTTCAGGCAGCCTGTCGATCGGCGTCATCTCGCTGCTGTGCACCGTACCGATCACGGTAACGGCGGCAATCTTTGCCTATCGCCTCGTTCCAAAGGCTGAAGCGGACAGAGAAGCACGCGCTCGGGACGCTGGCGAACCCATTTGATCGATTTGCAAACGGCCCCTTAACCACTGGCGTACACAAATCATGCACGTCACTGGTCAAGGAGCCTACCGCGCATGTTTTCCGCCGAAATCGTCATCAAACCCAGCGACAATCGCCGCAGCGCGCGCAATGCGGTGGATATGCCGGGCAGGGTCTCAACGGAGGGAAGCTGGCGCTCTGTCTGCCGGATCGCTGACCTTTCCTGCCATGGTGCGCGGCTAACCACCTTTTCCGCACTCGCACGCGGCACGGTGTTGTGGATTAACCTGGCTGGCCAACCCGCGCGCAAAGCCGAAGTGATCTGGGCTGACGAATACAACGCCGCTTGCCAATTCTATCAACCGCTCGATCAGCACGCGGTTACCAGCCTCGTCGGGCGCTTCGGGTTCAAGCTAGAACCCGATCGCCCGATTGAGGATATGATCATGGTCGCCTGAGGCGCAAGCCGCAGCCGACGCCCGACATCAATGCTCGGCATCAATTTGCCGAGAATACCCCGCACGCAATCCGCGCGCCGCTTTTGCCCGACGGATCGGTCATCATGTCATCGGCGGCGGCGTGGACCACCATCGCGCCGCCATCGGCATC
>JBBSCC010000191.1:0-5633 GCA_038250735.1 Sphingomonadales bacterium
ACGCGCATTCGCCGCGTCGTTACCCGCACCCAGAGCGCCTGCCCTCCTGCCGTGATTACCGTCGCGAGCCAGGGCACCCCCGTGCCATTGCCCCCGCCCTTTCTGGGGTCGAGCGGTGAGTTTCCGGTATCCGGAAGCGGCGGCGGTGGCGGCCCGATTCTGGTGGGTGGCAGCGGCGGCTTTGGCGGCAGCGGCGGCGGCTTTTTCGCGGGCGGCTTTTTCGGCGGCGGCGGCGGTGGCGGCGGCAGTGGCGGCGGCGGCGGCGGCATCGTCATTTCGTCGACATCAAGCACCAGCACCGGATCAAGCGGATCGTCGGGCATTTCGTCGTCTGGCGCGACTTCGTCCGGCACCACATCGTCCGGAACCACATCGTCCGGCACGACGGGGTCGAGCGGCGTCATCATCAACATCAGTTCCACCTCGTCCAGTGGCGGATCTGGCGGCACCTCCACCAGCACCGGTGGTTCGTCGACGGGTGGATCCTCAACGGGTGGATCATCCACCAGCACTGGGGGTTCCTCCACGGGCGGATCCTCCACCAGCACCGGTGGTTCGTCCACTAGCACGGGCGGATCATCGACCAGCACGTCGAGCGGCGGCTCAGGTGGATCGGGCGGCTCGGGCGGATCCTCCACCAGCAGCTCAACCAGCACGGGCGGCCTTTCCACAACCAGCACGTCATCAACTGGCGGATCGTCAAGCAGCGCCAATGTGTCGTCGTCGTCGAGTGGCAACGTGTCGTCTTCATCCAGCGGCAACGTGTCGACGTCCACCTCGTCCAGCGGCAATGTCACGTCGTCGGCATCGTCCAGCGGCGACGTTAGCTCGTCGACCAGCACAAGCTCCAGCAGCTTTGGATCAAGCAGCACCGGCTTCAGCACCAGCACGACGAGCAGCAGCAGCACGAGCGGCAGCACCAGCGGCAGCACGAGCAACGGCATGACCTCCAGCGGCACCAACGGATCAAGCGGCACGCCTACGCCGGTGCCAGCACCGCCAATGGTGCTGTTGTTCGGCGCGGCAGCAGCAGCGCTGGTGGCGCGCAAGCGCTTCGCAAAAAAGGCTGACGCCCCCGCCTGATCCCACCGGCACAAACGGGTCGGTTCACCTGCCCGCTTGCGCACCCCGCACCGGCTCGCCATAGCCTGCGGCCATGCATGACATTCGCCTGATCCGTGACAATCCGGACGCTTTTGATGCCGCTCTTGCGCGGCGCGGCCTGCCCCCCTGCGCTGCCAGCCTTATCGCGCTGGATGAGCGCCGCCGTGCCTTGATGACCGAAGCCCAGATCGGGCAGGCCCGCCGCAACGAAGCATCAAAGGCAATTGGCGCCGCCAAGGGCAAAGGCGATCACGCCACCGCCGACGGGCTGATGGCCGAAGTGGCGGCGCTGAAAGAGCGGTTGCCCACGATTGAGGCGGAGGAAAAGCTGCTCGGCGAGCAACTTCACACCGCGCTGTCGACCATCCCCAACCTGCCCGCCGCTGATGTGGCCACCGGAAAGTACGAGGACGACAACACCCTGGTTCACGAACGCGGCGAATATCCGGCAATCGATTTCGATGCCCGCGAACATGATCAGATCGGCCCGGCGTTGGGCATGGACTTCGACACCGGCGTCGCGCTGGCGGGCGCGCGATTCACGCTGTTGCGCGGGCCAATCGCCACCCTCTACCGCGCACTTGGCCAGTTCATGCTGACCAAGCTGATTACCGAGCATGGCTATGAGCAAGTCGTTCCACCGCTGCTGGTGCGGGACGAGGCGATGTTTGGCACGGGGCAACTCCCCAAATTCGCCGATGACCTTTTCAAGACTACTGACGGCCGCTGGTTAATCCCAACCGCCGAAGTGAGCCTGACCAATATCGTCCGCGAGCAGATTCTGCCGGAAGGCGAATTGCCGCTGCGTTTCACCGCACTAACCCCCTGTTTCCGATCCGAAGCGGGGGCAGCGGGGCGCGACACACGCGGGTTCATCCGCCAGCACCAGTTCGACAAGGTGGAGATGGTGTCAATCGTCACCCCCGAGACGTCAGAGGATGAGCATGAGCGGATGACTGCCTGCGCCGAAGGACTGTTGACCGCGCTGGGGCTGCGTTTTCGCCGGATGAAGCTGTGTACCGGCGACATGGGCTTCTCTGCCGCCCGCACCTATGATCTTGAAGTGTGGCTACCGGGGCAACAGCGCTACCGCGAGATATCGAGCTGCTCGACCTGCACCGATTTCCAAGCACGCCGCATGAACGCGCGCTACCGGCCTGAGGGGGAAAAGGCGACACGGTTCGTCCACACCCTCAACGGCTCGGGGCTCGCGGTTGGCCGCACCCTTGTCGCCGTCATGGAGAACTACCAGCAGGCGGACGGCGGCATCGCCATTCCTGATGTGCTCACTCGCTATATGCATGGCATGAATCGGCTGGAGCCAAGAAGCTGATGCGCATTTTGCTCACCAATGACGATGGCTATCACGCTCCCGGCCTGAAAATATTGGAGGCAATCGCCGCCAAATTTTCCGACGACGTATGGATCGTCGCCCCTGCCGATGAACAATCGGGCGCGGGCCATTCGCTTACCCTGTCGCGCCCGATTCGCGTGCGCCAGCATGGTGACAAGCGCTACGCAGTGGCGGGCACACCCACCGATGCGGTGATGATGGCGCTCGCCAAAATCATGAAGGATAGCCCGCCTGATCTTATCCTGTCGGGCGTCAATCGCGGCGCCAATCTGGCGGAGGACGTGACGTATTCGGGCACGGTTTCGGCCGCGATGGAGGGTGCGCTGGCGGGTGTTCGCTCCATCGCGCTCAGCCAGGCCTATGCGCGCGAGGGGATGGGCGATGTCGTGCCGTTCGAAGCAGCGACCGCGTGGGGCGAACAGGTGCTGCGCCCGCTGATCGACGCGCCACTGGCACCGCGCACGCTGGTCAACATCAACTTCCCCGCCCGCGCCGCCAATCAGGTGATGGGGGTGCGCGTGGTGTCGCAGGGCTTGCGCGATTACGGGCGGCTGCAGATCATCGGCAACCGCGATCCGCGCGGTTATGAATATTTCTGGTTCGGGCTGGGGCCATCGATTGAAACCCCCGCCCACGCGACAGATGTGGAGGCGGTGGCCGATGGCTATATTGCCGTCACGCCGTTGCATCTTGACCTGACACATCACGAATCGCTCGATATGCTGACCAAGGCGTATCGGTAACTCGGGGAATCTAATGGGGGGAATGATGCGCAGCACCGGACGAGGAATGCTCGCAATGCTGCTGGCGGTGATGCTGCCGGCCTGCATCCCCCAAGGCGGCAACTACGAAGTGGATCAGGATCGCGCACCGCCCCGCATCGATCCCGGTCGGCTCGATGATGGCCCGCAATCCTATGGTCCCGCTGGCGAGCGCGCCCAACCGCCGCGCCAACCGGCATGGGAAGCCCGCCCCGTAACCCCCGACGCGCAGGACGTTGCCGAGGGCGATTACATTGTCGAACCAGGGGATACGCTGCGCGGGATCGGCAACCGAACCGGCGCCGGATCAGAAGCAATCGCCCGCGCGAATGGCCTGCTTGCCCCCTACACAATCTTTGCCGGGCAGCGGCTGTTGATTCCTGGCGGGCGGTATCACCTTGTCCGCCCCGGTGAGACCGGCATCGCCATTGCCCGCGCCTATGGTGTTGAATGGTTGCGGGTCGTATCCGCCAATGACTTAGTTGATCCCTATATCCTGCGGGCTGGCCAGCGCATCCTGATCCCTGGCAGCGGCCCGGTATCAGCCGCAGAGCGCGCCCGCGCATTCCGCCTGGATATTGAGGATATTGTCACCGGCGGCGAACCCGCGCTGACCAATAATGATCGCCCGGTTCGCGCCACACCTTCACCCGATCGCATTTTGCCGCCCACCGCGGTAGTGGCCAGCCCCAATCGTCGCACAGGGGGCTTTAGCTGGCCGGTCAACGGAAGTGTTGTCCGTAAATTCGGCCCCGGCGCGAGCGGCGAACGCAATGATGGGATCAAGATCGCGGTGCCCATCGACACGCCAGTGCTGGCTTCTGCGGACGGCGTGGTGGCCTATACCGGCGACGGTGTGGCGGGCCTTGGCGGGCTGGTGATGCTGAAACACGGCGATGGCTGGACCAGCGTGTACGGCCATACCCGCCAGGTGCTGGTGCAGCGCGGCCAATCAGTAAAGCGTGGCCAGGCGATTGCCCTTTCCGGCGACACCGGGTTTGCTGATCGGCCTGAATTGCATTTCGAATTGCGCAATGGCCGCTCCCCCGTCGATCCGCTGGGGCAATTGCCGCGCCGGTAAGATTGCGCCCAGCGCGCGACTTGCCGTAAGGGCGCTGGCATGACCGAATACGCATCCGAATTGCTCCGCCTGCTGTCGTCACGCGGTTATATCCACCAGTTGACCGACGCGCACGGCCTTGATGCGCTGGCGAGCAAGCAGATTGTGCCGGTCTATGTTGGGTTCGACGCCACGGCGGCGTCGCTGCATGTTGGCAATCTCGTTTCAATCATGCTGCTCCGACGTATTCAGCAGGCTGGGCACAAGCCGATCGTCATCATGGGCGGCGGCACCACCAAGATCGGCGACCCTTCTGGCAAGGATGAGGTCCGCAAGCTGCTCGACGATGACGGTATCAATGCCAATATCGCGTCGATCCGCCGCGCGTTCGAACGCCTGCTGACCTTCGGGGACGGGCCGACCGATGCAGTCATGGTCAACAATGACGAATGGCTGAGCAAACTGGGGTATATCGAGCTGCTGCGCGATGTCGGTCGGCATTTCACGATCAACCGCATGCTGACCTTTGATTCGGTAAAGTTACGGCTCGACCGTGAACAGCCGCTGACGTTCCTCGAATTCAACTACATGATCCTCCAAGCCTATGATTTTCTGGAGCTTTCGCGTCGGTACGGCTGCCGCGTTCAGATGGGCGGATCGGACCAATGGGGCAATATTGTCAACGGTGTGGAGCTTACCCGCCGGATCGATGGCACCGAGGTGTTCGGCGTCACCACGCCGCTGATCACCAAGGCCGACGGCACGAAGATGGGCAAATCGGTGTCGGGCGCGGTGTGGCTGAATGAAGAACAGCTACCCCATTATGATTACTGGCAATTCTGGCGCAACACCGATGACCGCGACGTTGGCCGCTTTCTGCGGCTGTTTACCGATCTGCCGCTGGATGAGATCGCCCGGCTGGAAGCACTGGAGGGTGCGGAGATCAACGAGGCCAAAATCGTCCTCGCCAATGCCGCCACCGCGATGTGCCGGGGCGACGCCGCCGCCGTCGAGGCCGCCGAAACCGCGCGCCGCACGTTTGAGGAGGGCGATTCGGGCGGATCGCTGCCGGGCATCACCGTCACCGAGCCGAATATTCTGCTGGTCGACGCGTTGGTCGCACTGGGATTTGCGACGTCAAAGGGAGAGGCACGCCGCCTAATCAAGGGTGGCGGAGCGCGGGTGAATGGCGAAAAAATTGCCGACGAAAGTTTTTCAATTGCCGTTGGCCGCGAAACGATCCGCCTGTCAGCCGGGAAAAAGCTGCACGGGACCATCGTAAGCGGCGCATAAGTTTACGTTAAATTCTCGTTGAGTACATCTGTACCGATCCGATTCATTCGCTGCGCTTAGT
>JBBSCC010000192.1:0-5607 GCA_038250735.1 Sphingomonadales bacterium
CACCGTGCCGACCGCGCGAACGAAGCCGGCAATCTCTGCGTCACTGCCCCGCGCGCTGAAATCATCCCATGAAACAAACGCCCCGCGCGGGATGACAAGGATGTGGGTGGGGGCCTGCGGGTTGATGTCGTGAAAGGCGATGGCGAAATCATCCTCATAGACCCGCTTCGACGGAATCTCGCCGCGCAGGATTTTGGCGAAGATGTTCTGATCGTTATAGGATTGGGTGGCGTCGATTGGCATGATCAATCCTTCCTTGCAGCCTTTTCATCGATGCCTGACACGCCTTCGCGGCGCATCATTTCGGCGCGGATATCGTTCAGGCTCAGATCGGCATCGGCGAGCAGGACGAGCAGGTGGAACATCAGGTCGGTTGCTTCGCCCACCAGCGCTGCCTTGTCATCCCCCAGCGATGCGATGACGGTTTCGACGGCTTCCTCGCCTACCTTTTGCGCAATTTTGGCACGTCCGGCGGCGAACAGCTTGGCGGTGTAGCTCGTTTTCGGGTCTGCGCCCTGGCGGCTGCGGATGACTGATTCGAGGTTAGTGATGAAATCTTCGGCCATCTGCGCTGGCTGGCGCAGCGCGGCTGTTGCGTCAATCCTTTGGCGATTCCCGCCGCTTTTTGCTGAAACGCGCGCGCATTGCCCGGCGCACCAGGAAAATGCCGCCCGCCGCCATTGCTGCCAACGCGACATCGGAAAGCTCGGGCGCAGTGCGTGGTCGCGCGATGCCTGAATGCGGCGCGGCGAAAGCTGGCGTGGCGATCAGGAGGGCAAGGGCGAAACGCATTGTTCACGATTACCCGCCGTCGGTTAAAAATCTCGTCATGATGACCTTGTTTCAGCATCCACCGCGCAACAATTCCCACACGTTGCTGTTGCACGATGGACCCTGAAACAAGTTCAGGGTGACGAGTCTGGCTGGGCTATGTCTCGCCTTATAGCCGCACCGGCCGCCGCACAGGCACGCCCGCTGCCGCCAGCGCGGCATGTGCATCGGCGATGCTCGCTTCGCCGAAATGGAAAATGGACGCGGCGAGCACCGCGCTGGCATGGCCATCGATGATCCCGGCGACCAGATCGCCCAGGCCACCCACGCCGCCCGACGCCACCACTGGCACGCGAACCTGATCGGCAATCGTGCGGATCAGCGCCAGATCATAGCCCGATTTGGTCCCGTCGCGGTCCATTGACGTGACAAGCAATTCGCCTGCGCCCAGTTCCGCCAGTCGCAGGGCGTGCGCAACCGCGTCTATGCCCGTTGCCTTGCGCCCGCCATGCGTGAAAACTTCCCAGCGGCCCGGTGCCACTTGGCGCGCATCGACCGAGGCGACGCAGCACTGGCTGCCAAACCGGTCGGCGATTTCAGCTACAACTTCGGGGCGGGACACAGCGGCGCTGTTGACCGCGACCTTATCTGCCCCCGCGAGCAGCAGCGCGCGTGCATCCGCCGCCGTCCGCACCCCGCCGCCGACGGTCAGCGGCATGAAGCACACCTCCGCCGTGCGGCGCACGACATCGAGGATGGTGCCACGCGCTTCATGGCTGGCGGTAATGTCCAGAAAGCACAGCTCGTCCGCGCCCGCCGCATCATATGCGCGCGCCTGCTCCACCGGATCACCCGCATCGCGCAAATCGACGAAATTGACGCCCTTAACGACGCGGCCACTGGCGACGTCGAGGCAGGGGATCACGCGCGCCCGGACGGTCATCTCACGCCGCCGCCGCCACGGCCAGCGCCGCCGACAGATCAAGCCGCCCGTCATAGAGTGCGCGGCCCGTGATCACGCCTTCCACACCGTCGCGGGCGTGGAGCGCGAGGATGTGGATATCGGCAATCCCCTTCACCCCGCCGCTCGCGATCACGGGAATGCGCACCGCCCGGGCGAGATCGACCGTTGCTTCGATATTGGCGCCTTTCAGCATGCCGTCGCGCCCGACATCGGTGAACAGCAGCGCCGCCACGCCCGCATCCTCAAATCGGCGCGCCATATCAACCACTTGTACCGTCGACACATCGGCCCAGCCCTTGGTCGCGACCAGGCCGTCCTTCGCATCGACGGCGACGACGATGCCGCCGGGGAAATCACGTGCCGCCAAGCGCACCAGATCAGGGTTTTCCAGCGCTGCTGTGCCAATCACAACGCGGGATACGCCCAGATCGAACCAGCGCTCGATCCCCGCCCGGTCGCGAATGCCGCCGCCCAACTGCACATGGCCGGGGAATTGCTCAACGATCGCCTTCACCGCATCGCCATTCACCGATGCGCCTGCGAACGCCCCGTCGAGATCGACGACGTGGAGAAATTCTGCCCCTTGCCCGGCAAAGATCATTGCCTGCGCGGCGGGATCATCGCCGTACACCGTGGCACGGTCCATATCGCCCTCAGCCAGGCGCACGACTTGGCCGGCTTTCAGGTCGATTGCAGGGAAAACGATCAGGCCCACGCCAGATTCCTTATGGTCTCCACACCAAAAACCTTTCCAGCAATGCCAACCCGTAACGCTGGCTTTTTTCCGGGTGGAATTGCACCCCCAGCATATTGTCGCGCCCGATAGCCGCCGTCACCGCGCCACCATGATCGGTCGTCGCGATCACGCCGTCTCCCTGATAGCCAAAGCTGTGCAGAAAATAGGCCTCGCCCGGCTCGATCAGCGCGTGCGAAACGGCGGGGACGACATCGTTCCAGCCCATGTGCGGCACCTTGGCCGCTGGGTCGGCGGGCGCGAGGGGACGCACCGTACCGCGCAGCCAGCCAAGCCCAGGGTGCGTACCAAATTCCTCGCCCGCCTCCGCCATTAACTGCATGCCGACACAGATACCCAGAAACGGCACCCCGCCGCCAATGACGCGCACGTTCAGCGCCTCGGTCATCCCCGGTACGGCGCGCAACGCGCTGGCGCAGGCACCGAACGCGCCGACGCCGGGCAACACGATTCGGTCGGCACAGGCGACGACGGCGGCACTGGCGGTGATCTCTACCGATGCCGCCCCCGCCGCCTTTAGCGCGTTGGCGACTGAATGGAGGTTGCCCGCGCCGTAATCGATCAGCGCGATCCGGTTAGCCACGCCGCGTCACCCTACAGCACGCCCTTGGTGCTCGGGATGCTCCCCGATTTGCGCGGGTCGATTTCGACGGCGGTGCGCAACGCGCGGGCGACGCCCTTGAATGCGCTTTCGATGATGTGGTGGTTATTGTGCCCATAAAGCGTCTCAACATGCAGGGTTAGCCCCGCGCTGCCGGCAAAGCTGTGGAACCAGTGGCTGAACAATTCGGTGTCCATCTCCCCCAGCCGAGTTTGCGAAAAGCTGCTGTTCCACACTAGATAAGGCCGCCCTGAAATGTCGAGCGCCACGCGGGTCAGCGTTTCGTCCATCGGTGACAGCGCGTCGCCGTACCGGCGGATGCCCGATTTGTCGCCCAGCGCCTTGGCAATCGCCTCGCCGATTGCGATGCCGGTATCCTCGGTGGTGTGGTGTTGGTCGATATGCAGATCGCCGACTGCCTTAACGTCCATGTCGATCAACGAATGGCGCGATAACTGCTCAAGCATGTGATCGAGAAAGCCGATCCCGGTGCTGATCGTGTACACCCCGGTTCCGTCCAGGTTGACGGTAACGTCGATCGAGGTTTCCTTGGTGGCGCGAGAGATGGTGGCAATACGCATGGCATCCCCATAGCGGTTGAATTTGTGGGCGCAATCTTGGGCGCAAATCTTGATCGCCAATCTTGACCCTAAATCTTGACCGGGCCCCAAAGACCGCTAGTCCAAGGTGGATGAGCGATAGTCTGCCCGATAGCCTGATTCCCTATGACGAAATCGTGCAGGAGGCGCTGCGCGCGGTGGTGGGGCGTGTGCTCGGCTCCGTGGCAACCAATGGTGGGCTGCCGGGCGAGCATCATTTTTACATTACCTTCAAAACTCAGGCCCCCGGCGTCGATATTCCGCAGCGCCTGATTGAGCGCTTCCCCGATGAAATGACGATCGTGATGCAAAATCGCTATTGGGATTTACTGGTCGATGATGAGCGGTTTTCGATCGGGCTCAGCTTTAATCAGGTACCGTCGAAGCTGGTGATCCCCTATTCGGCGATCACCGGCTTCCATGATCCGGCGGTAAATTTCGAACTACGTTTCCAGGCAGCAGAAGGCCCAGAAGGCCCCGATCCACATGACGAAGCCGAAAATGACGTGGTGATAACCCCGGTTGAAGACGGATCGAACGTTGTTTCGGTGGATTTCAAGCGGAAGAAATGACGCTGCAGTTGTGAACTGCGATCGTTGATTGGCGGTAGTCTTTATCCCCATCGCGGCGACATATTCGTTAGAGTGAGCGCCACCGCCCACCCTTTCGGTCGACAGCCGTCGCTCAGACCCCAATATCGGCGATCCGAGCCGGCGTTACTGGCGCCAACAAATCGCCGGTAATGCTGTGGGCAATGGCATTGCCAGTATCAATGGCGCCCCGAAGGGGTTCATAAATTGACGGTTTTATGAAGAAAAATGGTGCTGCCGGTGAGGATTGAACTCACGACCTCAGCCTTACCAAGGATGCGCTCTACCACTGAGCTACGGCAGCAAACCCGGCATGTTGAGGCGGGAGCGCGCCTATGGTCTGAAGGCGTTGCGCTTGTCAAGGCGCGGATTGCGCGGGATAGAAGCGCCATGACTGAAAACGATGATCGTGCTGAACGGCTGGCGGCCCAATTGCGCGAGAACCTGAAAAAACGGAAGGCCCGCGCGCGTGGCTTGGCGGACAATGCGTCCGCTGCGCCACTGGCGCAGGGCGCGGCGGCTGTGGTTGCTGGTCGGGTTGCGGCGGATCGGGATAAATAGGTTTTTCGGCCGGCAACGTCGCCGCTTGGGGGCAAATAGGCCGCTAGCGCATTATTCCGTTCTTGATTGCAGCGCGCCGTGCGCTAAATTGCCGCCAGTCGAGAATATCAGGAACGGAAAAACTAGATGATCAAGTCGTTGCTTCTTGCTGCCGCCGTTGCCACTGTTGTCGCGGTGCCGGTTAGCGCCCAAACGGCGCCCCCGATGCCAAAGGGCGTTGCCGCAGCGGGTGAGAAGGTTTTTAATCAGTGCAAGGTCTGCCATGTCGCCGACAAGGGCGTCAATCGGGTGGGGCCTTCGCTGTTTGGCGTTGTTGGTCGCAAGTCGGGGATCATCCCCGGTTTCAAATATTCTGCCGCCAATTTGAAAAGCGGCGTTACGTGGAACGAAGCGACGCTGTACAAATATCTTGAAGCGCCGATGAAGTTTATGCCCGGCACCAAAATGGCCTTTGGCGGTCTAAAAAAGCCACAGGATCGTGCGGACGTTATTGCGTTTCTGAAGACCAAGCGCTGATTGCAGCGCCGCTTTGCGTATGGCTTAGGCTGTGCGCAAAGCGGCGAGCATTTCGGCCTTTTGATCGCCGACCAAACAAGGTGCTTTAGTTGTTGCTGGGGTAGTCTCTAAAGTCCACCCAACCGCCCCATGCCGCGGCGCGAAACCAGGGCCGGGCTCTTTATTCCACTAACGCGTCAATCAATGCGGCCAGATCAATATCGCGGTGGCTTAGACCACCGGCATCATGGGTCGTGAGCAGAATTTCCACG
>JBBSCC010000193.1:0-5574 GCA_038250735.1 Sphingomonadales bacterium
CCGGGCTGGCCCCGTCAAAGGGCATGACATTGCCGTTCATCAGCTATGGCGGATCATCAATGATCGCGCTGTCGATCGGAATGGGCTTGCTGCTGGCGTTTACCCGGCGCAATCCGTTTTTGACGCGATCTCCCTATGTCGTGCGCTGGAGCGGCCAATGAGCAAAGCACGCCATTTCGTTCTCGCCGCCGGTGGCACCGGTGGCCATATGGTGCCGGCCGCCGCGCTGGCGGCTGAACTGATCAAGCGTGGGCATAGCGTTGCGCTGGTCAGCGATGAACGCGGCGTGCGCTTTCCCGGCCTGTTTGACGGTATCGAAACGCACATCCTGCCCGCCGGGCGGCTTACGGGTGGCCCGCTGGGGTGGGCGCGCGCGGGCGTTAATATGCTGCGCGGGCGGGCGATGGCCAAACGGCTGTTCCGCCAGCACCGCCCTGCCGCCGTGATTGGCTTTGGCGGCTATCCGGCGTTCCCCACCCTGCTGGGCGCGTTTGCGATGAACATCCCGACGGCGGTGCACGAACAAAATGCCGTGCTTGGCCGGGTGAATCGGCTGGTCGCGGGGCGGGTTGCGGCGATTGCGACATCCTATCCCGATGTTGAGCGGCTGAAAGATAGCTGGCGCGGCAAAACGCATCTGGTGGGCAATCCGGTGCGCGATTCAGTGCTGGCGCTGCGGACGCGGCCCTATCCGCTGCTGGAGGAAGACGGCATTTTCCGGGTGCTGGTGACGGGCGGCAGCCAGGGCGCGAGCATTCTCAGCCAGGTTGTGCCCGATGGGTTGGCGCTGTTGCCGATCAGTTTCCGGCGGCGGTTGCAGGTGACGCATCAGGCGCGGCTGGAGGATATCGATCAGGTCCGTGCCAAATATGCCGAGCTGTCGATTGCGGCTGAGCTGGCGACCTATCTGCCAGACCTGCCGGAGCAGCTCGCCTGGGCGCATCTGGTGATTGCACGGGCAGGGGCATCGACACTGGCCGAGCTTACCGCCGCCGGGCGCCCCGCCATCCTGGTGCCGCTGCCCAGCGCGACGGACGATCACCAGACGGTGAATGCACGCGAAATGACGATGGCGGGCGGCGCGCGGACGATTGATCAGCGCGCCTTCACCCCGATTGAGCTGGCCAAGCAGATGCAGAAACTGGGGCTGGACCCGGCTGCCCTGCTGAACGCCGCCGGGCGCGCGCGGTCGTGCGGGCGGCCCGATGCCGGGCGCGACCTGGCCGATCTGGTCGAAAGCCTGGATGCGCCGAAAGGCGACATCATGATTGGCCTCAATCGCCCGATCAAATTCGGGGACCAGGCAGCATATGCGTGAAGGTGTGAAATGAGGGGTGTCGCAACCGATATTGGCACCATCCACTTCATCGGCATTGGCGGCATTGGCATGTCCGGCATTGCAGAGGTGATGCATAACCTTGGCTATAAGGTGCAAGGTTCGGACGTGGCAGAGGGCTATGTGATCGCCGGGCTGCGCGGCAAGGGCATCGCCGTGCATATCGGCCATAGCGCCGATAATCTGGGTGACGCGGCAGTGATCGTTACCTCCACCGCCATCAAGCGCGATAATCCAGAGGTTGAGGCGGCGTATGAACGGCGCATTCCGGTGGTGCGCCGCGCCGAGATGCTCGCAGAACTGATGCGGTTGAAATCCACCGTCGCGGTGGCAGGCACGCACGGCAAGACGACCACGACCAGCATGATCGCGGCGTTGCTGGACGCGGGCGGGGTTGACCCCACCGTGATCAACGGCGGCATCATCAACAGCTATGGCAGCAACGCGCGGCTGGGCGCGAGCGACTGGATGGTGGTGGAAGCCGATGAAAGCGACGGCAGCTTCCTGCGGCTCGACGGGACGATTGCCGTCGTCACCAACATCGATCCCGAGCACCTCGATCATTATGGCAGCTTCGACAAGGCCAAGGACGCCTATGTCGAATTTGTCGAAAATGTGCCGTTTTACGGGGCGGCTTTGCTGTGCCTTGATCACCCCGAAGTGCAGGGCATCATCCCGCGCGTTCGTGATCGGCGGGTGGTGACCTATGGCTTTTCCGCGCAAGCGGACGTGCGCGGGGTGAATGTTACCCCCATTCCGGGCGGCAACCGGTTTGAGGCGATTGTGCGCAGCCGTGATGGATCGCAACGCTCGATTGAGGGCATCGAAATGCCGATGCCGGGCCGCCACAATGTGCAAAATGCGCTGGCAGCAATTGGTGTGGCGCTGGAACTGGGCATCCCCGATGCGACGATCCAACAGGGGTTTGCCAAATTTGGCGGCGTGAAGCGGCGCTTCACCAAAGTGGGCGAGGTGGCGCTGGACGGTGGCCCGGTGACGATCATCGACGATTATGGCCATCACCCGGTGGAGATCCGCGCCGTGCTGTCCGCCGCACGCGAAGGGGCGACGAACCGCGTGATTGCGGTGGTGCAGCCCCATCGCTTTACCCGGCTCGACAGCCTGATGGAAGATTTTCAGCAGGCGTTTAACGACGCCGATATCGTGCTGGTCGCGCCGGTTTATGCAGCAGGCGAAGTGCCGATTGAGGGCGTTGATGCAGACGCGTTGGTCGCGGGGCTAAAGACGCGCGGGCATCGGAGCGCGGCGACGGTGGCGGATGCGGGCGCGCTGGCGGCGGTGTTGGCGGGGACGGTGCAGCCGGGCGATATGGTGATCTGCCTGGGCGCCGGTGACATTACGAAATGGGCGGCTGGTTTGGCTGATGCGATCGTGGGGTTGCGGGCGTGAGTGGGGCGCTATCCGCTTCTCCCCTCCCGCCTGCGGGAGGGGCCGGGGGTGGGCCCGACCAAGCTATGAGCGGGACGGTAACGCCCGGATCATGCCCACCCCTAACCCCTCCCGCAAGCGGGAGGGGGATTCCCCCTGTGCGCGGCAAGCTCACCCCCGACGCCCTGCTCGCCCCGCTCGTTTGGTTCAAATCGGGTGGCGTCGCGGAGTGGCTGTTTGAACCGGCTGATCTCGATGACCTGACCGGCTTTCTCGCCGCGCTGGACCCCGCCGTTCCAGTGATGGGGCTGGGGTTGGGCAGCAACATGATCGTGCGCGATGGCGGCGTGGCGGGCGTCGTGGTGCGGCTGGGCAAGGCGTTCAGCTTTGCGCGCGCCGGAGGTGACGGCACGATGCTTACCTGTGGCGGTGGCACGTCGGGCATTTTGGTGTCCTCCACCGCGCGCGATGCGGGGATTGCGGGGCTGGAGTTTTTGCGGTCGATCCCCGGCACGGTCGGCGGCTTTGTGCGGATGAATGGTGGCGCTTATGGGCGAGAGACCAAGGATGTGCTGATGGCCTGCGTCGTCGTGCTGCGCGATGGCAGCGTGCAGGCGCTTCCTGCCGCGACGCTGGGGTATAGCTATCGCCACTCGACGCTGCCGGAAGGCGCGATTGTGGTGGAGGCGACTTTCGCGGGCACCCCCGGTGATCCTGCCAAAATTCAGGCCGAAATGGACCGCATCGCCGCCGCGCGCGAGGAATCGCAGCCGTTGCGCAGCAAGACGGGCGGATCGACTTTCAAAAACCCCGATGGGCATAAGGCCTGGGCGCTGATCGACGCCGCTGGCTGTCGCGGCCTGCAAATCGGTGATGCGCAGGTGAGCGAGAAGCATTGCAATTTCCTGCTGAACCTGGGGGCCGCGACCAGTGCGGATATTGAGGCTTTGGGCGAAGAAGTGAGGACCAGGGTGAAGGCGCATTCCGGGGTAATGCTTGAATGGGAAATCCAGCGGGTGGGAGAACATTCTCCCTCTCCCCTGCGGGGAGAGGGCCGGGGTGAGGGGCAGCCAAGCAAGGCCGCGCCCGTTACCGTCCCTCACCCAACCAGTGCCGGGTCGACCGTGCCCCGCACGGTCGAGGATCGTCCGGGGGACGACCCGACCCGGCACTCCCCAGAGGGGAGAGGGCTATGATCGCGCCCCTCCACATCGCGGTGCTGATGGGTGGCTGGTCGGCTGAGCGGGCGGTGTCGCTCGTCACCGGGGCGAATGTTGCCGATGCGCTGGAATCGCTGGGCCACCGGGTGACGCGGATCGACATGGGGCGCGACGTTGCCGCGCGGCTGGCCGAAGCCGCACCCGATGTCGTGTTCAACGCGCTGCACGGCACGCCGGGGGAGGATGGATCGGTGCAGGGGATGCTCGATCTGATGGGGCTGAAATATACCCATTCGGGCCTTGCCACCTCTGTCATCGCCATCGACAAACAGCTGACCAAGCTGTTGCTGGTGCCGCAGGGGATTCCCATGCCGGGCGGGCGGATCGTGAAAACCGCGACGCTGTACGACGCCGACCCGCTGCCGCGCCCCTATGTGCTGAAGCCGGTGAACGAAGGGTCGTCCGTCGGCGTCGCGATCGTCACCGATGATGGCAATTACGGTAACCCGATTGCGCCTGATGCGGTGGGTCCGTGGCAGGAATTTGATGAATTGCTCGCCGAGCCCTTTATCCGGGGCCGCGAACTGACCACGGCGGTGCTGGGGGATGAGGCGCTGGGCGTTACCGAGTTGAAGCCCAAAAGCGGTTTTTATGATTACGACGCCAAATATACCGATGGCATGACCGAACACGTCTATCCCGCCGACATTCCTGACGACATTGCCGCTGCCTGCATGCAGATTGCCCGCGATGCCCACCGGCTGCTGGGGTGCAACGGTTGTTCACGCGCTGATTTCCGCTGGGATGACAGCCTGGGCGCAGATGGGCTGTTCCTGCTGGAGGTCAACACACAGCCCGGCATGACCCCGTTGAGCCTGGCGCCCGAACAGGCGCGGCACCGGGGCATGAGCTATGCCGAATTCGTCCAGCGTATCGTGGAAGAAGCCCTGCACCGGGTGGAGAAAACATCATGAGTAAGCCCGTCCGCCGGGGCGGCCCGCCCCCGTCACGCCGACCGGTACAGCCCAAACGGCGCGGCCCAAAGGTGCATAAGCGCTCGTCGATTGACCGGGTGATTGCGATGTTGCCGGTCAGCGAGCGCACGCTGCAACGCATTGCGACATGGAGTATCATGGGCGGTATCGCGGCGGGTGCGCTGGGTGTGGCGAGCCTGTTCGGGGTGCCGCAGGCCGCAGGCGTGGCGATGGCCGAAGAAATTGGCCGCGCCGGATTTCGCGTGCGCGGGATTGAGGTGACGGGCGTCAAGCGGATGAACCCGATGACCGTCTATGCCGTCGCACTCGACCAGCAATCGCGCGCGATGCCGCTGGTTGACCTAGAAGGGGTGCGCCAGAAACTGCTGAAATATGGCTGGATTGCTGACGCGCAGGTATCGCGCCGCCTGCCTGACAAGCTGGTCGTCCACATCATTGAGCGGCAACCAGCCGCCGTGTGGCAGGAAAAGGGTGAATTGACGCTGATCGATGCCAATGGTGAGCCATTGCAGCGGATTTCAACCGATGAGCTGCCCGATCTGCCCCGCGTGATTGGCGAAGGCGCGAATTGGCAGGCGCCCGCGTATCGCACATTGCTGGATGCAGCCCCTGCGCTGCGTCCGCTGGTGAAGGCGGCGACCTGGGTGGGCAATCGGCGCTGGGATATTGTGTTCGAAACCGGCGAGACGCTGGC
>JBBSCC010000194.1:0-5522 GCA_038250735.1 Sphingomonadales bacterium
ACCGACAGCCGCACGGGGCCGTCATTCACCAAATCCCAGTCAATCAGCGAATCGAGCGTCGCCTTCAGCGGCGCACTATCATAATAACTAAGCGCGCCAGCGGAGCCCGGCGGCGCGAAATTGGGGGGCACCAGCCGGGGGGTGAAAAATCCGGGTACCCCCGTCGCCAGCACCATACCGGCTGACCATTCATGGACGAACTCGCGCACCATATCATTGGGAAAGATCGGAAAGCTCGGCAGGCTGCTCGTCATCTTGTCCCAAAACGCCTTCAGCTTTTCGACCCGGCGTTCGGGGGGATTGCCCGCGACAATGGCGGCGTTGATCGCGCCGATGGAAATGCCGGCGACCCAATCAACCTCAATCCCTGCGGCCTGCATTCCTTCGATCACACCGGCCTGATAACTGCCCAGTGCACCGCCGCCCTGCAGCACCAGCGCCACGGTATCAGGCAGCGGCATTGCCCCCGCGTGGCGGCGGCGATTTACGGTATCATGTTGTTGATCTGCCATGGGATGCAGGAATGCGCCGCATTGCAGCAGTAATCAACGACACTTTGGTGACCGGCGCCGTGATAGCACGCGATTAGGGCAAATCGCGCTACCGGCTTGCAACCACTGGCAGCATTACGCATTCAGGGTGCTGGCGATCACCAGATAAGGCTTTGGCCATGCGGCTCGACGATTTTGACCCCAATATTGACGTGGGCGACCAGCGCGGGCGGGGCGGTGGCATGGGTTTTGGCGGTGGTGGCGGCGGCGGCGGCGGCGGTATGCTGCTGGGGTTGCTGCCGCTGATATTCAGCCGATTTGGCTGCGGCGGCGTGGCGGTGCTGCTGGCGGTGGTGTTCTTTATGGGCGGCGGGTTGCCGTTGATATCGGGCAGCGGGCTGGTGCCAACCAGCCAAGTGGGCCAGACACCCGCCGGATCGGTGGTTGGTGGAGAGACGGCGGCGCAACGGGCGTGCAAGGTTGACGCGGCCAGCGAAGCCGCATGCGACGCCTTCACCTCCGCCAACAAAACGTGGAAAGCGCTGTTCGCGCAGGCGGGCCAGCCATATCGCGCGCCATCGCTGCAATTTTACGGTGGCCAGGGGCAATCGGGCTGCGGCGCGGCGCAGGCGGCGATGGGGCCGTTTTACTGCCCCAGCGACAACGGCATTTACCTGGACACCAGCTTTTTTGATGAACTCGCCAACCGGTTCGGCGCAAAGGGCGATTTTGCGGCGAATTACGTGATGGCGCATGAATTTGGCCATCACATCCAGACGCTGTTGGGCACATCGGATCAGGTCCGCCGCGCGCAATCGAGCGCAAGCCGCACCGAGGGGAACGCCCTGTCGGTAAAGCTTGAGCTGCAGGCGGATTGCTTTGCCGGCGTGTGGGGTGCCGCCAACCGCGCCCGGCTTGATCCCGGTGATGTCGAGGAAGGGCTGACGGCGGCGCAGGCGATTGGCGACGATACACTGCAGCGCGAAGCGCAGGGCCGCGTGGTGCCCGACAGCTTTACCCATGGCAGTTCCGCCGACCGGATGAAGTGGCTGAAGCGCGGGCTGGATACAGGCGACCCCGCGCAGTGCGACACGTTTAGCGGCGCGAATTGATCGACCCCGACGATATCGTCCGCTTTGCCATCGGCTGGAGCAAAACACGCGGCGTTCCAGCCCCCATCGTTGAGGGCACGGTGCTGCGTGTTGAGGTGGGCCTGCCCGATCAACAGCGGCGCTATGTGTTCACGCAAGCGCCCAGCGGGATGGCGGCGATTGCGGCAGGGATCAGCGCGCCGCTGGTCCATCTGAAAGCGCCAATCGCCGCCGATATCGTTCGCGCGCTGCTGCCAAGTCACTGGCATGTCGAACAGACCGGCACGATGATGATGCTGGCCCGCTTGCCAACGGCGCAGGCGGGGCTTGCCGATGGCTATACCCTAAAACTGACCGAGCAGGACGACGCCCTGGCGGCGGAAATCATCGATCCGTTCGGCGCGCAGGCAGCACGCGGGCTGCTGACCATCATTGACGGCGTCGCATTGCATGATCGAATCATGGTCGACGAAGCGCATTGGCGGCGCGGGCTTGGCACGGTGATGATGACGGCGTTGGGTGCGGCGGCGGCAGAACTTGGGGGCAGCCGCGGCATCCTTGCCGCGACTGAGATGGGGCGCGCGCTGTATACAAAGCTGGGCTGGGAAGCGCGGTCGCCCTGGACGACCGCGCAAATCCCAAGCTGATCAGACGCGAACGAGCATCTTGCCCTTATTGCCGCCTGAAAACAGACCAAGAAAAGCATCCGGCATGCTCGCCAGGCCATCATGCACCGTTTCTTCGCGGGTCAGCTTACCCGTCGCCAGCATGCCCGCCATATCGGTGTAGAACTCTGCTGCGCGGGCCATGTAATCGCTGACGATGAAGCCCTGAATGCGGATACGCGCGCCGATGATCCGGGCGGCATAGCGCAGTTCAGTCGCGGCACCGCTGTTATACACGTCGATCATCCCGCAGATGGCAAAACGCGCGCGCTCATTCGCCACCGCAAGTGCAGCATCAAGATGCTCGCCGCCGACATTGTCGAAATACACGTCGATGCCGTTTGGTGCGGCCGCCATCAGCTTTTTCACCAGGCTGCCGCCTTCCTTATAGTCGATAACGTGATCGGCCCCGAGCGAGGACACCCAGGCGCATTTGTCTGAGCCGCCCGCCGATGCGATCACGGTCATGCCCTTGGCCTTGGCGATCTGGATCAATGTTGATCCCACCGCACCCGCGCCGGCCGAAACGAACACGGTATCGCCCGCTTTCGCGCTCGCCACTTCAAGCAGACCAAAATACGCGGTCATCCCCGGCATGCCGAACTGGCCCAGAAATGCCTGCGGGTCGACGCCGAGCGGCGGCAGTTTCTGCACCTGCGCGGCAGGCAGCACCGCCTCGTCGCGCCAACCCGCCATGTGGAGCACCATGTCGCCCACAGCAAATCCGTCCGCTGCGCTCTCTACCACTTCGCCAACCGCACCGCCCTGCATAGCTTCACCCAACGCGAATGGCGGCGTATAGCTTTTCACGTCGTTCATGCGGCCGCGCATATAGGGATCAACCGACAGCCAGCGATTGGCGATCCGCACCATGCCCGGCTCAACCGCTGGCGTTGCAATATCGACCAGCGCGAAATTATCATGCGTTGGGGTGCCGTTCGGGCGTGATTTCAGCGTCCATGCATGGGCCATCTTGCTCTCCTGTGTTTTGATTTTCGAATTGGCGGTATGCGCAAAGCCGCGCAAAAAGCAACCGGGCGAGGTGGTAATTTCGACAGCAGCGCAGCCGCGATCTCGATGCCCGCGCCCCGCCTGCCCGGTTGCCGGCCAGTGTTGCGTAGCAGGGCATGCCCATCGTATTGGCGCATGATGATGTTTCCACCACTGATCACCCTGACCGGGGTCCGCCACCCGCAACCACAAATGCGCCCGCCGCCGCCGCTGTCGGCAATGGCTTTGGCGCTAATGGGGGCACCAGCGTGATGGGCGATACGCGTTCACCGCTTGAACAAGGGTTCCTGCTGCTGCTGGTGATTGGCGCGTCTGTGGCGTTTGCCTGGTTGGTGGGGCCGTTTATCGGGGCGATCCTATGGGGTGTCATCGCGACGATCCTGTTCGCGCCGTTCAACAATTGGCTGTTAAAACGCATGCCGGGCAGGCCCAGCCTGGTCGCGATGATTACCCTGACGGTGATTGTCGCGGTCGTGATTGTGCCCGCCCTGCTGCTGAGCGCTGCACTGATCAACGAAGCATCAACTGGATATGCCAAATTTCAGCGCGGTGAGATCGACCTGAGCCGCATCTTCACTGAAGCGGAGCGCAACCTGCCCCAGATGGCACGCGACTGGCTGGCAGCGCGCGGGCTGAACGATATCGTCGCCGTCCAGGCCAAGATCGGCCAGGGCGTCACGAGCAGTTTTCAAACGCTGGCCAGCCAGGCGCTGAATGTCGGGCAAAGCGCGCTGGGGTTTTTCCTGTCGCTGGGCGTGATGCTGTACCTGACGTTTTTCCTGTTGCGCGACGGCAATGTCCTGATCGGCAAGATCGAACGGTGCCTGCCGCTCGCGTCAGAACAGCGTTTTCTGCTGGTCACCCGCTTTGTTGCGGTGGTTCGCGCGACGATTAAGGGCAGCGTGATCGTCGCGATCCTGCAGGGCCTGATCGGCGGGCTGATTTTCTGGATGCTGGGCATCAGCGGCGCACTTTTATGGGGCGTGGCGATGGGCATATTCTCGCTGTTTCCAGCTATTGGCACTGCGTTTGTGTGGGTGCCCGCATCGGCATATCTGCTCGCCACCGGCAATACCTGGCAGGCCGCGGTGCTGTTCCTGTGCGGATTCTTCATCATCAGCAGCGTGGACAATGTCGTGCGCCCCATTTTGGTGGGCCGCGAGGCGCGGATGCCCGATTATCTCGTGTTGATTTCCACCCTGGGCGGGTTTCAGCTGATGGGCTTTAACGGCTTTGTGCTGGGACCCGTCATCGCTGCGTTGTTCATGGCGGTATGGGAAATTTTCGCGCAAGCGCCGGTTGAAGCCGGTGGCCTTGGCGAAGGGCCCGACGCCCCCGCTGCGCCGGGGCTAAAGGCCCCATAGGATCAGGCGCGGTTCTGATCTACGGTCGTTACATGGCCGATGATACCCCGCTTCCCCCAGCGATTCCTGCCGCAACGCTGGTGCTGTTCCGTGACCGCGACGATGGCCCGCCCGATCTGCTGATCGTTGAGCGGGCACGGGCAATGGTGTTTGCAGGCGGTGCATTGGTGTTCCCCGGCGGGCGTGTTGATCCGGAGGATTATGCGCTGGCAGCGATTCATATCGGCGATGATGAATATGGGGCCGCGCGCATTGCCGCGATTCGCGAGACGATTGAAGAAGCTGGAATTGCGGTCGGGCTAGCGCCGATGCCGGATGCAGCGCAGTTGGCGGTACTGCGTGCAGGGCTGCATGCGGGCAAACCATTTGGGGCGTTGCTGGCCGGGCTGGGCCTGTCGCTGGATACAGCAGCGCTGGTGCCGTTTGCGCGGTGGTTGCCCGCCCACGCGAACATGCGGATTTTCGACACGCTGTTTTTCCTGGCCGCATTGCCCCACGGCGCGCCGGAACCGATTGTCGATGCGACCGAGAATAGCCGCGTTTTCTGGATGAGCGCGCAAAGTGTGATTGATGATGCCGATGCTGGGCGCGCGACCATCATTTTCCCCACCCGGCGTAATCTGGAACGATTGGCCCAGTTTGACAGCTTTGCAGCCGCGGTGGACCACGCCCGCAGCTATCCCGTCACCACCGTGACGCCGTGGGTGGAGACGCGTGATGAGGAGACGCTGTTGTGTATCCCCGAAGGCATTGGCTATCCCGTCACGACCGAGCCCATGTCGGGCGCGATGCGCGGCTAACCCCGCAAATTAGCGAGCCAGATCAGCCCGGCAGGGCAGCGGTATCCACTTTTTCCACCCAGTGCGGGAAAAATGAAGGCTGGCGGTTGGACCAGCCCGA
>JBBSCC010000195.1:0-5505 GCA_038250735.1 Sphingomonadales bacterium
AACCGATATCGGGCTGACCGGTGGCGGCAATGGCAAGCACATGGTCTATCTGTCAGGCGTCACCGATCATACCGTGCAAAGCGAGGATATGATCGAACACATCGTCAAGCTGGTTGAAGCCAAAGCGGCTGAAATCGACGCAGCGGACGAGGCAAAGCTGGTCGCGGCGGAATAGTCGCTTGGCCTGGGTGCTGCTGATCATTGCCGGGCTGTTTGAAGTCGGCTTCACGACCTGCCTTCGTTATGCTGACGGCTTCAAGAATCTGGCCTGGAGCGGCGGTTTTCTGGTCTGTGCCTATCTCAGCTTCACCCTGCTCGAACGCGCGGCGCGGACGATTCCGCTGGGCACATCCTATGCCGTGTGGGTCGGGATTGGCGCGGTGGGCACCGTGCTGGTCGGGGTGCTGACCGGCGAGGAAACGATCAGCGTGGTGCGCATTCTGCTGCTGCTGGGGCTGGTGGCGTGCATCGTCGGGCTGAAACTGGCGCATTGACGGCGCTTGGGTAGCAAGACAGGCTTTGTACCCTCGCGCTGCAGTGGGTATTGTGGTACGCGTCAGGTATGGAGGCGCTCGACATGACCTATCACGCAAAAGTCATCACCGGCGGCAAGATCGTCATTCCCGCAGAACTGCGCCGCGAACTGGGCATCAAGGATGGCGATTCGCTGGTCTTTGTGCGCGGCGACGATGGCAGCGTTTCCATCAAGACGCACCGTCAGGTGATAGAGGACGGACAAAAGCAGTTTCGCGCGATGGTTGGCAATGATTACAGCGTCGATCAGTTCTTGCGGGAAAAACGCGCTGATTGGCGGGAGGGATGACGGTTGTTCTCGATGCTTCGGCCTTGCTGGCGGTGTTGCTTGATGAACAAGGGTCACAAAATGTCATTCCGGTCATGCGCGGCAGTTTGATGTCGGCGGTGAATGCCTCTGAGTGTTTTTCGCGTGCGATCGACAAGGGGCATTCCGCGAGCGTTCCCACGCAGTTGCTGCGACAGTTTGAAATTACGATCATGCCGTTCGGGCTGAAGCAGGCGGCGATGACCGCCGAACTGCGCCAGCACACTAGCTCGGTTGGCGCGTCGCTGGGGGACCGTGCTTTCCTCGCGCTGGCCAGCGAGCATCAGGCCATCGCTCTTACCGGCGACCGGCGGCTTGCGGCGCTTGATATTGGTGTGGATATCCAGTTGATCCGATGATCAGCAAGAACACCCTTGCCTTCGCCGTCGCATCGGGGGGTATCTTCACCTATTCGCTGATGGACGCGATTATGAAGGGGCTCAGCATTGAAAGCGGCGCGTATAGCGCAGTGCTGTGGCGGTCGATCGTCGGTGCGGCGATGCTGGGGGTGGTGTTCATCGTGCGGCGACGGCCTTTGCCCGGCCCGGCGGCACTGCGGCTGCACCTGATGCGCGGCGCGACGGCTGGATTTTCGGTGCTGCTGTTCTTTTGGGGGCTGGTGCGCGTGCCGATGGCGCAGGGGGTGGCGCTGACATTTCTGGCGCCGTTGATCGCGCTGTATTTCGCGGCTGCTTTGCTGGGCGAATCAATCCGGCGAGCGGCGATATGGGGATCGGTTGTTGCCAGCCTGGGGGTGTTGGTGATTGCAGCGGGCGAGGTGCAGGCACAGGCATCGACCGATTATGTGCTCGGTTCTGTCGCGATTTTCGCTGCGTCGATATTCTATGCCTATAGCCTGATCCTGCTGCGCCAACAGGCGCAACTGGCCGATCCGCTGGAAGTGGCACTGTTCACCAGCATTGTGCTTGGCGGGTTGTTGCTGGTCGGCGCACCGTGGCTGGCCGGGATGCCAACGGCGGCGCAACTGCCCGCAATAGGCTGCGCTGCCGTGCTCGGATCGATATCGGCAATGGCGCTCGCCTGGGCGTATGGCCGGGCAGAGGCGCAGGTGCTGGCGCCGGTTGAATATACCGCCTTTGTCTGGGCAGCGATCCTTGGCTATCTGGTGTTTGGCGAACAGGTGTCGGGCTATACGCTGGTGGGCACGATCCTGATTATCGGCGGTTGCGTGCTGGCCATTCGCGGCAAGGCAGCCCCCGCCCCGCAGACAGAGGCCGCCGCATGACCGCGTTGATCCGGTTTGCCACCCCCGCCGATGTGCCGATAATCCTGCATCTGGTGCGCGAACTGGCGGTGTATGAGCGCGCGCTGGAAAAGGTGGTCGCAACCGAAGCACTGCTGCACGAGGCGATGTTTGCGGCCAGCCCGGCGGCAGAGGCGCTGATCGCCGAACTTGATGGCAAGCCCGTTGGCCTGGCGCTGTTCTTCCATAATTTTTCGACCTGGACCGGCTGGCGCGGGCTGTATCTTGAAGATCTGTTCGTCGTGCCCGAAGCGCGCGGGCTGGGGCTGGGCAAGGCGCTGCTCCAGCGGTTGGCGGCGGTGGCGGTGGAGCGCGGCTGCGCCCGGTTTGAATGGCAGGTGCTCACCTGGAACACGCCCGCCATCGATTTCTACCGTGCGATGGGGGCGGAGATGATGGAGGAATGGCGCACCTGCCGCGTGTCGGGCGATGCGCTGATCCGGCTGGCCGGGCAGGGGTGATGGCCGATATTTCGGTTCGTCCCGCTGCACCCGGCGACGTCCCCGCCATTCACCGGCTGCTCACCAATTTTGGCGCGCATTGGGAACGGCCCGAATGGGTAACGGCAACGCCAGTCGCGCTGGATGCCGCGCTGTTTGGGGCCGACCACAAGGGTTTTGCGCATGTCGCTGATCGTGACGGTAATGTCGTTGGCGCGGCTTTATGGTTCCTGACGTATAATTTCTGGATGGCGACCCCGATCCTGTTCCTGGAGGATTTGTATGTTGATGAGGCCGCCCGGGGCAGTGGTGCTGGCGAAGGGCTGATGCGGGCGCTGGCGAATGAAGCGGTCGTGCGCGATTGTGCGTGGATGGACTGGATCGTCCGGGTCGATAACGTCGCCGGGCAGCGATTCTACGCGCGGCACGGCGGTGCGCTGGAAGCCGATTTCGGTTTGTGGCGGATGGAGCGGGAGGCGCTTGAGCAACTAGCGGGGGGTGCTGATGACCGTTGATGCCGGCCTGATTGCCTGGGTGGAGGAGGCACTGGCCCCGATGGGCACGGTCACCCGGCGCGCGATGATGGGCGGCGCGACGCTGTATCTGGACGGCACCATCTTTGCGATCGTCGACGACGAACTGCTGTGGTTCAAGGCCGATGCCACCAGCGATGCCGATTGGGACGCCGCTGGCTGCGCGCGATTCACTTTTGAAATGGGCGAGGGGCGAACCGGATCAATGAACTACCGCCGCGCGCCCGACGCGGTGTATGACGATGCCGATGACATGCGCCGCTGGGCGGCCATGGCGGTTGCTGCCGGCGCGCGGGCGCCGGTGCGCAAACCGCGCAAGAAAGGGTAAAACGCGGCCTGCGCTAGAGCGGCCTGCGTAAAATCTGAATCGTCATTGCGAGCCCGACCTTGAACCGGGGCGAAGCAATCCAGCCGAGCCATGTGCGGCACGCTGGATTGCTTCGCTACGCTCGCAATGACGGAAGTGATGTAGAATCAACGCGCGATGCGCCAAGCCGCGTTCCGCATTCAGCTCTTTACCCCTCAGCAGCCGCTGCCTTGGCCCGCTCGACCGCTTCGATCACGATCTTGCGCGCTTCCTCTGCGCCGCCCCATTTGCCGACGCGGACCCATTTTTTGGGTTCCAGGTCTTTGTAATGGGTGAAGAAATGTTCGATCTGCTGCATCACAATCTGTGGCAGATCATGATGTTCATCGACATCGGAATAATAAGGGAAGGTGGCGTCGACGGGCACGGTGAGCAGCTTTTCGTCGCCGCCGGCTTCGTCTTCCAGGAACAGCACGGCGATGGGGCGCACGCGCACCACGCAGCCCGGGATGAAAGGCGAGCGCGCGACGACGAGTGCGTCAAGCGGATCGCCGTCCGGCGACAGCGTGTGCGGGATGAAGCCGTAATTGGCCGGGTAGCGCATGGGCGTGTGCAGGATGCGATCAACAAACAGCGCGCCTGATTTCTTGTCGAACTCATATTTCACCGGCTCACCGCCCACCGGCACTTCGATGATGACGTTCAGGCTGTTGGGAACGTCTGCACCCGTTGGGATCATATCGATACGCATAGAATTCTAATCTTCCTACTTGGCTGCCAAGAGCCGGTCGAGGCCACCCTCTCCGGTGCCGATTTTTTCGAGGCGCGGGTAGCGCAGTCCGCCGTGATAGTCGATTGCAAAGCGTTCGATCCGCTCATCGCTTTTAACGAGCAGTTCAATGGGTGCTGTGCCACCCTTTGCGGCGGTAATCGCTTCCTTCAGCTTTTCGGGCGTATAGGCAAAGCCGTTAACAGCGGTAATCGCGCTGCCCACCGTCAGCCCCGCTGCAAATGCCGGGCTGTTCCAGGTGACGCTGCTAATCTCCCCGCCCTTGCCCATCACCAGCCCCAGTGAATAGCTGAGATCGGTGTTCGTGCGCCCCTTTTCATTGGCCTTGAAATAGGCGGTGGGGATGTCGGTATAAATCAGCTTATAGCCATTGGCGGCAAAGCCCGAAATTGGCGCAGGCGCGCCGGTTTCGGTGATCCGCGTGGTCAGGAATGCTTTCCAGTTATAGGGCGCAATGCCCCCCAGCGTCGCTGCGACATCATCCAGCGTGTAGGTTACTTCGCCCCAATCACCGTCATTGATGCCGAAAAAGGCGCGCGCGAAATCGTCCATCGATTTCTTGCCCTTGGTCTGTTTGCGCAGGATGGAATCGACTTCCATCCAGATCAGCAGGCCTTCGTTGTAATAATCTTCTGATCGCTGCCAGCTTGTCCATGCCTTTGGCTTGCGTGCGGCGATGATGGGATCATTGGTGGTATCGACCAGCGGCCGCCATTGCCGCGCCTGTGCAGTGTCCAGGTTCGCCATGATCATCGCATAGGCATCCAGCGTGTCCGCCTCGCTGACAATGCCTGATCGCGCCTGCAGCACATAGCCCCAGAACTGCGTCTGGCCTTCATACACCCACAGCAAACTGTCGCGCATGGGCGTGCGGAAATCGGGCGTCCACAGATCAGCGCCGCGACGGAATTTGCCATCCCAGCTATGCACATATTCATGGGGCAACAGGTTGCGCGATGGCATGCTGTTTTCCCAATCGGTGAAATAGCCCAGCTTCACCCCGTCTTCCGACGAACGGTGATGTTCCAGCCCAATCCCGCCCAGTTCCTCTGATATCGTGAACAGGAAATGGTAATTGTCATAATGCTGCGCCCCGAACAGCTTCACCGCCTGATCGACCAGTTTTTTATGCGCATCGATCTGGAAATCCTTGGCCGCGAGTTGCGCGGGGGTGTCGGCAAAGGCGTCGATGGTCACGCGCGGCGACAACTCGAACGCCTTGTAATAGCGTCCGGCGGCAACGGGGGAATCGACCAGCACCTCGTAATTGGTCTTTTCATAGGCATAGGTCGCGCCGTTAACGGTGGCGGTCAGCGCCGATGCCGCCGTC
>JBBSCC010000196.1:0-5492 GCA_038250735.1 Sphingomonadales bacterium
AGCTAATCCTACGCGGGCTCATCCTTGGGCGATAAATCTTTGGACTTACGTCATCATCCGGTATTAGCAGTCGTTTCCAACTGTTATTCCGAACCCAAGGGCAGATTCCCACGCGTTACGCACCCGTGCGCCACTAGACCCGAAGGTCTCGTTCGACTTGCATGTGTTAGGCATGCCGCCAGCGTTCGTTCTGAGCCAGGATCAAACTCTCAAGTTTGATGTTCCTGAACGACCGGATGGAATGATCCGGACGAACAAGCTCATTTCAAGGAGCCATTCCTGCACAATTACATTCACTAGTGGATATGTAAATTGAGACATATGAGCCGACCATCGGAGCAAGCCCCGCTGGACGTCCATATAGGAACGGCTTAATTTACCGAGTATCGACGCCTTAAAACCGTCGAACCCGGAGCCGCCGCCCACATGTCCCTTCATCTGTACCAACAATGTCAAAGAGCGCAAAAGACCGACGCTTTCCCGTTCCCCTTTTTATGGGGGGCTGGGCTAGCGCCGAGGATTTGATGACTGCAGAAGCGGACCGTGTGGTCCATCGCTGCGGTGGAGTTGCTTATATGTGTGGCTCCAACACCCGTCAACGCCTTTTTGCAATTTTCTTACAACGGGGGCTGCAACCCGCAGAAGTCCTAGGGTTTACGGCTCCGTAATCACCTTGGCGCATAGCAAATCGCTATGGAATCGCCCTCTCCCACCCTGATTCGCGAGTCGGAATCGCTGGCCGATCAGGTCCGCAGCGCCGTAATCTGGCGATCGGGCAGCCAAATCTTTGCGCAGATGGTGCAATGGGGTGCCACCTTCATGGTGATTCGCATTCTGGCGCCGGCCGATTACGGGCTGTTCGCCATGACGCAGGTGGTGGTGCTGCTGCTCAACATGCTCAACGGCTATGGTCTGGCGAGCGGGTTGATTCGCCAGCCTGATGTTACCGACCGCCAGATTCGCCAGCTGTTTGGCATGATGTTGCTCGTCAATCTGGGGCTGGCGACGATCCAGTTGATTCTCGCACCCGTTGCAGCGGCCTATTATCGCCAGCCCATCGTCGGCCAGATGCTGCAGGTGCAGGCGCTGATCTATGCGACCACGCCGTTCATGGCGCTTGCCTATGCGCTCCTGTCACGATCGATGGATTTCAAAGGGCAGGCACGCGTCAACATTTTGTCCTCCATCGCCAGCGCCAGTGCCGCGCTGATCGGTGCGATGGCGGGGCTGGGCGTGTGGACGCTGGTGATTGCACCACTGGTGATGTTCGCCGTTCGCGCCGTCGGGCTGACTGTTGCGGCACGGTCGCTGATGTGGCCGATCTTTGATTTTCGCGGTGCAGGTCACCTAGCCCGCTATGGCAGCGTGATGGCAATCGGCCAGTTGCTGTGGTTTGTCGAAAGCCAGATGGATGTGTTCATCGCCGGTCGCAGCCTTAACCCGCACATGCTGGGCATTTATACGACCAGCCTGTTCCTGACGCAGATCTTTGTATCCAAGGTGGTGCCGCCACTGAACGAGGTCGCCTTTTCGGCCTATGCGCGAATGCAGGATGATAGCAGCGCCATCGCCAATGCTTTTGCGCGCAGCGTGCGCGTCATCTTGACGGCGGCCCTGCCCTTTTACGTGGGGCTTGCCGTTACCGCCGAGCCGATCGTGGTGACGATGCTGGGCCCGAAATGGGTGGAGGCTATCCCCATTGTCCGCATTCTGGCCTGCGCAATGCCGATGCTGACGTTGCAGGTGTTGCTGGCGCCGGCTTGCGACGCGACCGGCCATCCCGGCATCAGCGTGCGCAATGGCGCAACGGGTGCCGTGCTGCTCGGCAGCGCCTATCTGATCGGTATTCAGTGGGGCGTGATCGGCCTGGCCTGTTCGTGGCTGGCCGCTTATCCGCTGTATCTCGTCATCAGCCTGTGGCGCACGCTGCCGGTGATCGGGGTTTCGGCGCGTGGATTGTTTGTATCAATCCTGCCGCCGCTGATTGCAGCCGTTGCGATGGGGCTAACGGTGATGATGGTCGACGCGGCCCTGCCCCTCGTCCCAGCGCCGCTGCGGCTCGCCGTGCTGGTGGCGGTGGGCGGGGGCGTTTATCTGGGATGGCTCGGCATATTCTCCCGCGCGGTCATCACAGAGATTATCGCAATCGTCCGCCGCCAGCCCGCCGCCCAGCGCGCACCAAACCCCATGCCTGCCAGCGCCTGATCCCGGTCAAGCCGTCTGGATATAATCGCGCATCGCGGCGGCATCGGCCTCAATCCGGTCGATTCGGTATTTGACGAGATCTCCGATCGACACGACCCCGATGATCCGCCCGCCTTCCAGCACCGGCAAATGGCGAATCCGCCGCCGCGACATGAGCGATAGCGCGCCAATCACCGAATCAGCCGGGCTCACCGTGATGGCAGGCGCGGTCATCACATCGCCCACCTTTAGCGCGAGTGCATCTGCGCCGTGATTCGCCAGCGCATGAATAACATCGCGTTCGGAAAATATGCCCGCAACGCTGGGGCCGTCCATCACCGGCAGCGCGCCGATTCGCCTTTCCGCCAACAGCGCGGCGGCCTCCATCACGGTTTGATGCGCGGTAACGGACAAAACATCTCGCCCCTTGCCGCTCAAGATCGCTGCGATTGTCATGCGATTCTCTCCTCCACCCGGCCCGATGCTCACGGCAAAGGACTCGAAGGGGTTGAGGATTCCACTTTTCCACGGCAATTGAAAGCAATGCCTGAAATAGCAACCGGACTCGACGACCCCGATTATGCCGCCTTTGCCTGGGCGCGGTACCGCCTGATCATGCGCTGGATGACCGGGGCGATGATCATCATCGTCACCGGCGCGATCCTGTTGCTCAACTACGCCTATGGCCCCTTGTCATGGATCACCATCGCCGCGGCGGTCGGCGGCTTTGGCGGCACGATCATGCTGACGGCGGCGCTGATGGGGCTGGTGTTTCTGAGCTCGGGGACGGGGCATGACGAACAGGTTCACCATATCGATTAGGGCGATGGCCTGATCGAATAGTCTAACGTCGCGGTGCCGTTTGCCGGCACCATCACTGTCCATAACGCCTTGCCATCGCGCTTGCCGAGCTTGGCCGCAAAGCGGGTTTCGCCGCCATCAGGGGCGAACTTTGCCTCGTAAGCGATGGGCCAGGGATTGGCATTGGAAACGGACAGTCGATAGCGCTGGGTGCGCCCTTTCGCGGGAAGCAAAGCAGCGGCCGCATCAACACCGGGCGTATCGCCAAGCTTGAACTCGACATCCTCACCCACCGCCTTGTCGTCGGTCGATGCTTCACCCACCAGAATTGGTCGCGCCTCACCTTCGAAAATCACTGCATTGCCCGCCGGCAGCGCCAGGCCAAGTCCCGCATCGGCCCGGTTGCGGGCCCGGATGGTGCGCACCGGGCTGCTGACATAGTCGCGATCAACGTCGCTGACATAGGCCACGGTCACCCGCACCCCGGTTTTTGAAAGCAGCCCCACTTGTTTTTGCGCCTGTGATGAGACGGTCACGGGATCGGCGATCCGGTACAGCTTCAGGTCGCCCAGCTCTTCCTGCTGGGCCATGCGTGTGTCGGTGACGACAATGCTGTCCATCGCCCGCGCCTCCATGGCCATCACGGGTGCTGGCGCAAACATCGGCGGCGGTGGTGGCGGCGGGGGCGGGGGCAGCGCGCTTGGGTTGGCCCAGCATTGCAGATTCAGCGCAGCCCCGGTGTAGTTGCCGAATTCAGGCGTCGATTCGCGGTTGGGCTTGCCCGCAATCACCTGCGCCCCCGTTCCGACAAAGCTCGTCACATCACTGGACGCCAGCGTGATCCATGCCGTGATATCCGCGCTGGTGCCGCCGGGCTGCATCTGGATGACGTAATCGGCCTGCCAGTCGAAACCACCGGCAAGGTAGGACAGCGTCACCGTCGCCGTCGCTGCCACCGGCGCAGGATTATCCACGTCGATCGACAGCGTTGGCTTGGCCGACAGCCCGGCGGGAACGCTGTCATAAACGATGGTTTCGGGCAGCCCCGAACAGCGCAGCGCTTCATAGCCTGCACCGGTTTGCAGCACGGCGGCCCCGTTGGCGCCGGATCGAATCGTCGCCTGCTCCTCGCGCACCCGGCCCGTCGCCCGGTCCGTCCGCCGCACGATCACCCGCCGCCCCAGCGCGCGATCATACAGGCTGCGCGGCGACAGCAGATCAGCATCCAAATTCTTTTCGCGCACCGCGACCGGCAACCCGGTGACGATTGCGGTTTCGGGAAAGATATTGCCCGCCACGCCTTCAAACCGGATGGTTGATCGCCCCGCTGGCAGTGAAATTGTCCGCGTTTCGGTAATCAGCGCATAGCCCTGCGGCGACGCACGACTAATCGCGCCATCCGCCGCGCGGTCAGGGTCGCGGTAGATGCTGACCGATACGGTTTTGGGGCCGTCTGATGTGACCACGCTTTGCGCGGTGGCGGGCGTGGCAATGCCCAGCGCCACCGCCACCCACGCCATTTCGCTTCGCCGGAGAAGGATCGTCGGGGGCCACCGCCCGCTCATGACAATCAATACCGCGTGTCAAACGATACGGTCAGCACCGTTTCGCCATTGGCGGGCACCGGCACGTGCCACACCCGCGCATCCAGCGAGCGTTGTTCCCCCACCAGGCTTTCCATCGGCACCCGCGTATCATGCCAATAGCTGTCGAGCCCGGCTTGGGTGACATCCACCGTAACGGCTTCGGGCCGGGCATTGGTGACGCGGTAGCTCATCGTCGTGCGGTAATAGGTAACGGCCTGGTCGACCGTGACCGTCGTCGTTTGGCCATCCCGCGTGATGCGGTATTTGCCTGATCGCGCCCATTCATCGCTCAGGATTTTCTCACGCTTTTCCACGGTTGGTTTGACCTTCACGTCAAACGCTTCCCCGGTTTTCAGCGCGAGCGTTGATCCCATCGGCGTATGGCCGATCGCGTTTTCGCCGATGAACTGTGGCTGGCCCTTGGCATCGCGAATATACACCCGCACCGTGCCCGCAGGCAGCGCATCGCCCAACCCGCCCGATGACGACGACGAGAAATTCAGCACCGTCGCCACGCTTTGCGGATCATCCTGCGATCCCAGCCAGCCATTGGTATATTCATAGGCTTTGCGTGCAGGCACCCCGCCCACGCTCAGGAAACTGACCTGTTTTTGCTGGTTCGCTGCAATCGTGGTGCGCGCCCCCAGCGGATAGAGATAAAAATCGCCCAGCCGCGCCCGCGCCGCCGTTTCCGTGCCCGCCCGCGATCCCGGCGCGAACGACGGTCGTCCGCGATTGCCATTGCTGTTGCCCGGCACGCCCGCCACCAGCACGGTTTCGGCATTGGCAAAACGGGTGGCCCCGCTGTTGCGCAACGTTACCCAGCCCTGCACGTCGATGGTCGATTTCGCCTCATCGAACAGGGCGACATAATCGGCATTCCAGCCAAGCCCGCCGGTCAGATAGCTGATCGTCACCGGG
>JBBSCC010000197.1:0-5492 GCA_038250735.1 Sphingomonadales bacterium
ATGACTAAGAGCCGCGTTCCCCGGTAACAACCGGGCCAGATGCCCGGGTAGCTCAGTTGGTAGAGCATGCGACTGAAAATCGCAGTGTCGGCGGTTCGATCCCGTCCCCGGGCACCATTTTCCCCATGATCATCGATCCGTTTGGCGCGCGGTGCATCACGCATCGGTCGCGTGCCGAAACGCGCCAAAACACGCCGTTTATGGTGCATCTCCGGCAAAAACCGTGCAAAAACCGCGATTATTCCGCGCAAAAGCCGCAATTACTGCCAAAATCAGCGCATTTTGGGCACAAAATCGACCGTGCAGCCGATAACTATGGTCGGTTCGCCGCACTCAAAACCGCGCGCACGCTGGCGGTGGCAATGTCGGTATCCACCCCCACGCCGAACACCGTCCGCCCATCTGTCGTGCGGCATTCGACATAGGCAACCGCCTGCGCATCAGCTCCCTGGCCGATCGCATGTTCGCTGTAATCAACCACATCCAGCGCCGGGCCGGTGCTGTCGCCAAGTGCCGCAATAACCCCGGAAATCAGCCCGTTACCCCGCCCCGCAATCGACTGATCATGCCCATCAATCGACAAATGCCCGACAAAAACGCGCTGCCCCGCCGTGCCGCTTTCCTCATAATCACGCAGCACAAAACGGTCTGTGGCACCTGGAAGATAGGTGGTTTCGAACAGCTGCCAGATGTCGGCCGCATTTAATTCGCGGCCCGCTTCATCGGCCAGCGCCTGCACATGGCGGCTGAAATCGGCCTGCAGGCGCTTGGGCAGCTTCAGCCCCTTGTCCTGCTCAATCACCCAGGCAACGCCGCCCTTGCCCGACTGCGAATTGACGCGGATGACAGCCTCATAACTGCGGCCCAGATCAGCCGGATCAATCGGCAAATAGGGCACTTCCCAAAGCTCATCATTGCGCGCGTCCTGCGCTGCAAAGCCCTTCTTAATGGCGTCCTGATGCGATCCAGAAAACGCTGTAAACACCAGATCACCGGCATAGGGCGTGCGCGGGTGGATGGGGATGTGGGTGCAATATTCCACCGTCCGCACAACCTCATCAATGTCTGACAAGTCCAGCTTTGGGTCCACGCCCTGCGTGTACATGTTGAGCGCCACCGTCACGAGATCGCAATTGCCGGTCCGCTCGCCATTGCCGAGCAAGCACCCCTCAACCCGGTCTGCCCCTGCCATCAGGCCCAGCTCAGCCGCTGCAACGCCTGTACCGCGATCATTATGCGTGTGGAGTGAGATTACCACGCTATCGCGGTTCGGGATGTTTCGCCCGAACCATTCAATCTGATCGGCATAGATGTTGGGCGTAGCGCACTCCACCGTGGCGGGCAGGTTGAAGATGATCGGATGATCGGGCGTTTGCTGCAAAATCTCCATCACTGCCGCGCAGACCTCAACCGAGAAATCGAGTTCGGCGGTGGAAAATGTTTCGGGGCTATATTCGAAATGCCAGTCGGTATCAGGCTGGGCGGCGGCGCAATCGCGCAGGATTTTGGCCCCCTCGACCGCGATGGTGCGGACCTCATCACGGGTCATGCCGAACACGATCTTGCGCCACGCCGGGCTGACCGCGTTGTAAAGATGGACGATGGCACGCGGCACGCCACGCAGCGATTCAAAGCTGGTCTCGATCAGGTCGCGGCGCGACTGGGTGAGCACCTGAACCGTAACATCGTCAGGAATACGCCCATCGGCGACCAGCCCTGCGATGAAGTTGTAATCGGTGGCACCCGCGCTGGGAAAACCAACCTCAATCTCCTTCATGCCGATCTTGCACAGCAGATCGAACATCCGCGTCTTTTTTTCAGCATCCATCGGGTCGATCAGCGCCTGATTGCCGTCGCGCAAATCGGTTGACAGCCAGCGCGGTGCAGCAGTGATGGTGCGCGATGGCCATTGCCGGTCGGGCAGGTTGATCGGCGGGAACGGGTGGTATTTGGGTGCAGGGTCACGCAGCATGGCAAGTCGCTTTTCGGCTTCGGATGGACGACGGGAGGATGGCCCTCAGGTCATGCGGGCCGCGTGAAGCGGCAGCCTGGCACGCCTAAGGGCGCGTAAGTCGAAGCGTCAGGAGCAGGCCAAGGGAGGATTTCATTCCCCTCCAATGGCCCAGCATCCCGCGACAGTAAAGGGGCGATCAGCCCTGCTTTTCGAAAGGCACCGCGATTTTCAGCGCCACGTCATCGGCGACCAGGGGAATGCCCATCGTCAGGCCGAACGCGCTGCGTTTGATGGTGGTGGTGGCCGCGAAACCGATGGTTTCCTTCTTGTTATACGGATTGGTGCCGGCAGCCTTGAAGCGGGCATTGAGCACAACCGGTGCGGTAATGCCGTTCAACGTCAGATTGCCGGTGATGCGTGCCGTCATCCCCTTCACCTCAACTTTAGTCGACACAAAATGGGCATCGGCCGGGGCGGGGCCGAAGAAATCAGCCTTTTTACCATCCTTGCCGGCGCGCAACAGGTGGCCGGTAAGCCCGGCGCTGGCGGTCGTCACTTTCGACACAGGGATCGTGATATCCACCTTGGCGCTGGCGGGCTTTTTCGGATCGAGCACCAGCGTGCCGGTGGCATCGCCGAAAATGCCGAAATAATCGCTGAAACCGAAATGGACGACATCGAACATGATCAGCGTATGGGCTGGATCAGTGGCATAGGTGCCGCCGGTGATACGGCTCGGATCAGCAGCGCCGGGCAACTGGGGTGCAGATTGGGCAAGCAGTGGTGCTGCGGCGAGGGCGCTGGCGAGAATCAGGATCTTGCGCATGAAAAAGGCCTCCAACAAAACAAGGGACGCCCACCTGTCGGCGGACGCCCCTGATATGTCAAAACCCAATGCGGAAACGCTGGGTTTACGGATGCCTTAGTTTTTCGCCTTGTCGACCAGTTTGTTCGCACCAATCCACGGCATCATCGCGCGTAGTTCCGCACCCACTTTCTCAATCGGGTGGGCCGCCGCCGCTTTGCGCGATGCCTTTAGCTCGGGCTGGCCGGCGCGGTTGTCGAGCACGAAATCCTTGACGAAACGCCCCGCCTGAATGTCCGCCAGCACGCGCTTCATCTCGGCCTTGGTTTCCGCGGTAATGATGCGCGGGCCGGTTTTGATGTCGCCATATTCGGCGGTGTTGCTGATCGAATAGCGCATATTGGCGATGCCGCCTTCATACAGCAGGTCGACGATCAGCTTGGTCTCATGCAGGCATTCGAAATACGCCATTTCGGGGGCATAGCCTGCCTCGACCAGCGTTTCGAAACCCGCCTGAATCAAGTGCGTGATGCCGCCGCATAGCACTGCTTGCTCACCGAACAGATCGGTTTCGCATTCCTCGCGAAACGTCGTCTCGATGATGCCGCTGCGGCCACCGCCGACGGCACTGGCATAGGATAGCGCCAGCGCCTTGGCATAGCCATTGCTAGCACCGCCTTCGGCTTCCTGTGCGACCGCGATCAGGCAGGGGACGCCGCCGCCCTTTTGATATTCGCTGCGTACGGTGTGGCCAGGGCCTTTTGGCGCAATCATGATCACGTCGAGATCAGGGCGCGCCTCGATCAGGCCGAAATGCACGTTCAGGCCGTGGGCGAAGGCAATCGTTGCACCCGGTTTGAGGTTCGCGTGGAGATCATCGGCATAGATCGCCGCCTGATGCTCGTCGGGGGCAAGGATCATCGTCACATCGGCCCAGGCAGCGGCTTCGGCATTCGCCATCACCTTGAAACCAGCGGCCTCCGCCTTTTTCGCCGTGGCCGAACCGGGGCGCAGTGCAATCGCGACTTCTTTGACGCCGCTATCGCGCAAATTCTGCGCATGGGCATGGCCCTGCGACCCATAGCCGACGACCGCGACTTTCTTGTCTTTGATCAGGTTTTGATCGGCATCGCCGTCGTAATAGACTTTCAATTTGGTCGCTCCCTGTTGCTGTTACTCGATCGTCACCCCGGACTTGTTCCGGGGCCCACCGCGCCGCATTTGCCGCAGCTATCGGTGATGAGTGGACCCCGGCACAGGGCCGGGGTGACGGTTGAATTTAGGTAATGCCTAAGCCGCGCTTTTCCCCCGCGAAATAGCGACAATGCCCGTGCGCGCGACCTCTATCAGGCCCACTTCGCGCATCAGCTCGACAAATTTGTCGATCTTTTCGCGTCCGCCGGTCACTTCGAACACAAAGCTCGATGTCGTGGCATCGACCACGCGGGCGCGGTAGACATCGGCCAGCCGCAGCGCCTCAATCCGGTGGTCACCCGTGCCCGCCACTTTGATCAACGCCAGCTCGCGCTCAACATGCGCGCCCGATGTCGTCAGGTCAGTCACCTTGTGGACAGGCACCAGCCGATCAAGCTGCGCCACAATCTGTTCCAGCACCTGCGGGCTTGCCGATGTCACGATGGTGATCCGGCTGATCGTCTTGTCCTCAGACACCTCGCTGACCGTCAGGCTCTCGATATTATAGCCTCGCGCGGTGAACAGCCCGGCGATCCGGGCCAAAATACCCGGTTCGTTATCGACGATCACCGCCAGCGTGTGGCGTTCGACCTTTTCCTGGGTGATCTGCATCAAACCAGCGCCTTGGCTTCGTCGTCCATGACACCGGTCACCTGATCCGCCGCCAGGATCATGTCAGTATGCGCGGCGCCCGACGGGATCATCGGGAAGCAGTTCGCGTTCTGCGACACGCGGCAATCGACCATTACCGGGCCGTCATAAGCGAGCATTTCGGCAATGCCTGATTCGAGCTGACCGGGATTTTCGATCAATATGCCCTTCCAGCCATAGGCTTCCGCCAGCTTCACGAAATCGGGCAATGAATCGCTGTAGCTTTCGGCGTAGCGGCTTTCATAGGTGAGTTCCTGCCACTGCCGCACCATGCCCATATACTGGTTGTTGACGATGAAAATCTTGACCGGCAGCCGATATTGCGTCGCCGTCGCCAGTTCCTGGATGTTCATCTGGATGGAGGCTTCGCCAGCAATGTCGATCACCAGCGCGCCGGGATTGCCCAGTTGCGCGCCAATCGCGGCGGGTAAGCCATATCCCATCGTGCCCAGCCCACCGCTGGTCAGCCATTTGTTGGGCAGTTCGAAATCGAAATGCTGGGCGGCCCACATCTGGTGCTGGCCGACTTCGGTGGTGATGATGGGCGATTGTTTATGTGTCGCCTCCCACAGCGCCCGGATTGCGCGTTGCGGCATGATTTCGGTAGTGGAATCGGTGAAGCTCAGGCTCTTCTTGGCGCGCCACCCTTCAATCCGCTGCCACCATTCGGTCAGGTCGGGCTTGGGGTGCTGACGTGCCTTGTACACGCGGATCATCGCTTCGAGCGCATAGCCAACATCGGCTATAATCGGCAGGTCAACCCGAACGGTTTTGTTCACGCTGCTGCGGTCGATGTCGATATGGGCCTTGCGCGAATGCGGGCTGAACGCGTCCAGCCTGCCTGTCACGCGATCATCAAAGCGCGCGCCCATTGCGATGATCAGATCG
>JBBSCC010000198.1:0-5441 GCA_038250735.1 Sphingomonadales bacterium
GACATCTCATCTATCCTCGTCATTGGCGCTGGACCCATCGTCATCGGCCAGGCGTGCGAGTTTGATTACTCCGGCACGCAGGCGATCAAGGCGTTGAAGGAGGATGGCTACCGCATCATCCTGGTCAATTCGAACCCCGCCACGATCATGACCGATCCCGAGCTGGCCGACGCGACCTATGTCGAGCCGATCACGCCCGAGATCGTGCGTAAGATCATCATCAAGGAACGCCCCGATGCGGTGCTGCCGACGATGGGCGGGCAGACCGCGCTGAACACCGCGCTGGCGCTGTTCAACGATGGCACGCTGGCGGAATTTGGCGTCGAGATGATCGGCGCGGATGCTGAAGCTATCGACAAGGCCGAGGACCGGCTGAAATTTCGTGACGCGATGAGCAAGATCGGGCTGGAATCGGCGCGCTCGGGCATCGCCCATACGCTAGATGAGGCGTTTACGGTGCTGGAGAGCACCGGGCTGCCCTCCATCATCCGGCCCAGCTTCACGATGGGCGGGACGGGCGGCGGGATCGCCTATAACCGTGAGGAATTTGAGGTCATTGTCCGCTCTGGCCTTGATGCATCCCCCACCACCGAAGTGCTGATCGAGGAATCGCTGCTGGGGTGGAAAGAATATGAGATGGAGGTGGTGCGCGACAAAAACGACAATGCGATCATCATCTGCTCGATTGAAAATGTCGATCCGATGGGCGTCCATACCGGCGACAGCATCACCGTCGCGCCCGCGCTGACGCTGACCGACAAGGAATATCAGATCATGCGCAACGCAAGCATCGCTTGCCTGCGCGAAATCGGTGTTGAAACAGGGGGTTCTAACGTACAGTTCGCAGTCAATCCGAAGGACGGCCGCCTGATCGTGATCGAGATGAACCCGCGCGTCAGCCGCTCCTCTGCGCTTGCGTCCAAAGCCACTGGCTTCCCGATTGCCAAGGTCGCGGCGAAGCTGGCGGTGGGCTATACGCTGGACGAGATCATGAACGACATCACCGGGGCGACCCCGGCGGCGTTTGAGCCGACCATCGACTATGTCGTCACCAAAATCCCGCGCTTTGCATTTGAGAAGTTCAAGGGTGCCGAACCCCTGCTCAACACCGCGATGAAATCGGTGGGGGAGGTGATGGCGATTGGCCGTAACATCCACGAATCAATGCAAAAAGCGCTGCGCGGACTGGAAACGGGGTTGAGCGGCTTTAATCAGGTCGATGCGCTGGTGGGGGCGCCGCGCGCCGCAATTGAGGCAGAGCTTGCCCGCCCGACGCCTGACCGGCTGCTGGTGGCGGCTCAAGCGCTGCGTGAGGGGTTCACCGTTGCCGAAGTCCACGCGATTGCCAAATACGACCCCTGGTTTTTGGAGCGGATCGCCGAAATCATTTCAGCAGAAGAAGAGGTCTGCACGCACGGCCTGCCGCGCGATGCGCAGGGGATGCGCCGCCTGAAATCAATGGGTTTTTCAGACAAAAGGCTGGCCTATCTTGCTCTAAAATCAGTGAATATGCGCGAAGGCTCTGAAGCGATGGCGCGCAGTTCCGGCCTGATTGGGGACATTGCCAAGGCGATGGCGGGGGCCGTTACCGAGGGCGAAGTGCGCGCGCTGCGCCACAAAGTGGGCGTGCGCCCCGTGTTCAAGCGGATTGATACCTGCGCGGCGGAATTCGACGCCAAAACGCCCTATATGTATTCGACCTATGAGGCCCCCAGTTTCGGCGACCCCGAATGCGAGAGCCAGCCCAGCAATGCGCGGAAAATCGTCATTCTGGGCGGTGGGCCGAACCGGATCGGGCAGGGGATTGAGTTCGATTATTGCTGCTGCCATGCCTGTTTTGCTCTGCATGATGCGGGCTATGAAACGATCATGGTCAACTGCAATCCCGAGACCGTCAGCACCGATTATGACACATCCGACCGGCTGTATTTTGAGCCGTTAACGGCCGAAGATGTGCTCGAAATTCTCCATATTGAGCAGCAAAATGGCAGTTTAGTGGGCGTAATTGTCCAATTTGGCGGGCAAACGCCGCTAAATTTGGCGAAATCGCTCGAAAATGCCGGGATTCCGATCCTGGGTACAACGCCCGATGCCATCGATCTGGCAGAGGATCGCGAACGCTTTGCGGCGTTGATCACCAAGCTGGGGTTGCTCCAGCCTGCCAACGGCATCGCCCGCAGCCGGGATGAGGCAATCGCGGTCGCGCAACGGATTGGCTATCCGGTGCTGATGCGGCCCAGTTACGTGCTGGGCGGGCGGGCGATGGAGATCGTCGACGGGCCGGAGCAGCTCGACAATTATATCCAGACAGCGGTGCTGGTATCGGGCGACTCGCCGGTGCTGATCGACCAATATCTGCGCGATGCGATTGAGGTTGATGTCGACGCGATCTGCGATGGCACTGATGTGTGCGTGGCCGGCGTGCTCCAGCATATTGAGGAGGCCGGCGTGCATTCGGGTGACAGCGCCTGTTCCATCCCGCCCTATTCGCTGAGCGCGGACATCATTGCTGAGATCGAGCGCCAGACGACCGCGCTGGGGGCGGCATTGTCCGTCAAGGGGCTGATGAACATCCAGTTCGCGGTGAAGGACGGGCTTGTTTACCTGATCGAGGTGAACCCGCGCGCCAGCCGCACCGTGCCGTTCGTTGCCAAGGCCATCGGCGCGCCGATCGCCAAAATTGCCGCGCGGGTGATGGCAGGCGAGCTGCTGGCCAATCTGCCCCCGGTGAACCGCCATATCGATTATTACGCGGTGAAGGAGGCGGTATTCCCGTTCGGTCGCTTCCCGGGCGTCGATCCGGTTCTGTCGCCCGAAATGAAAAGCACCGGCGAAGTGATGGGGATCGACCCCGATTTCACGCTCGCCTTCGCCAAGGCAGAACTCGGCGCGGGGACGATCCTGCCCAAATCGGGCACGGTTTTCATCAGCGTGAAGGACGGCGACAAGCCCGTCGTGCTGCCCGCCGCGCGCATATTGGTGGCGCAGGGGTTCACCATTGTCGCGACCAGCGGCACCGCTGATTATCTGACCGAGCACGGTGTGCCGATTGAGCGGGTGAACAAGGTGGCGCAGGGAAGGCCGCATATTGTCGACCGGATCAAGGACGGCGGCATAGCGCTGATTTTCAACACCACCGAAGGCTGGCAATCGCTGAAGGACTCGCAGCCGATCCGCGCCTGCGCGCTGGCTCAACGCATTCCGTATTTCACCACAGCGCCCGCCAGCCTGGAAGCGGCAAAGGCAATTGCAGCCCTTTCCACGCAAAGCCTTGAAGTACGCCCCTTGCAATCCTATTATTCCCACTCGCATAGTTGACCCTCTACATTGATGCATGCGCGCGGGTGGGCCTTTAGGGTTCACTCGAAATCGGGGATTTGAACGAAGGACGTAAGCAATGGCGACGGTCGAAAAGATGCCGATGCTGCAAGAAGGCTATGACAAGCTTTCCATCGAATTGAAGCGGCTAAAGGCCGAACGGCCGCTGATCGTTGACGCGATTGAGGAAGCTCGCGCGCACGGCGACCTTTCAGAAAACGCTGAATATCACGCCGCCAAGGAACGCCAGGGCCAGATCGAAGCATCGCTGAGCGATATCGAGGATAAGCTGAGCCGCGCCCAGATTATCGATCCCAAGGAAATGTCGGGCGACAAGGTGGTGTTCGGCGCGACGGTGACCTTGCTGGACGAGGATGAAAAGCCGATCCGCTATCAGATCGTCGGCCAGACGGAGGCTGATGCCAATGTTGGGCGCATTTCATACAATTCGCCGCTGGGCCGCGCGCTGATTGGCCGCAAGGTTGATGATGAGGTGGAGGTGACGGTGCCGTCGGGTGATCGTTATTACCTCGTGTCCAAGGTCGAATTCATCTGACACGCTCTGCGCTAGAGGAGACTCCGGCCACCATCATCATCGCCGGGCTGACCATCGCTGTATCGGCGGTGATCACGCTGTTGGGGGTGGAGGCCTATGCCGCAATCGGCGGCGGCTTCATCCCGGCCAGCCTGTCCGTGGCGCTCACCGCGCCGCACGGCATTATCCTGCTGCCCTTCTGGCTGACCCCGCTGACGGCCACATTGGTGCATGGTGGTTTTCTGCACCTGGGCCTGAACATGGTGATGCTGGTCTATTGCGGGCGGATGCTGGAACGCGCGCTGGGCTGGCGCGCCATGGTGACGCTGTATCTGGTTGGCGCCTATGCGGGTGCCGCTGGGCATTGGGCATTTGAACCCCTGTCCGCCGCGCCGATGATTGGCGCGAGCGGTGCCATTTCCGCCATTCTGGCCGCCTATGCCATGCTGTTCGCCGAACGCCCCGTACCCGCGATTGGCCCCATCCCGTCGCGCGTGGTGCGCGTGGTGTGGCTGGCGAGCGCGTGGATCATCATCCAGCTGATGACCGGCCTTGCATCAGGCGGCGGCGGCAGCGGCGTGGCCATCGGCGCGCACATCGGCGGCTTTGCTGCTGGGTTGTTGCTGGCACGGCCGTTGTTGTTGTGGCGGTATCGCGGGGCTTGAGGGTGGCCGGTGAGAGCCGGGATCGTTTCGAACATCGCCAACCTGAACCTGCTGCCATGGGTGTTCGTCTGGTTAACTCGGAGCGGTGGTTTGGGGTAAACGGACTGTTGTCGGTTCGCCATAGCACGACAGCAATGCGCCCTCGCTTTCTGACGCGCCCGTAGCCCAGAGCCTTTCCTATACATTGCCGTTCTTGGAACGCGAATGATCGTCTGACCGAAGGGCAGGGTCTGGGACTTAGCCGCCATTCACCGCGGAAGTTGCGAACGACAGCTTCCGCCCAATTGTGGCCATTGCCCAATCAAGATAAGGTCCGGCGATGCGAGCAATCTGCCTCAGCCTCTTCGTCGTCACCACGTTGCTGTCAGCCTGTTCGAAACAGCCCGAGCGTCAGACTTCAGCCGTGGTGGTGAATATAGCGCCGGGCTTTCGCCCGAAGTGGGATACTGACAAGGTGCAGGTTACAGCACGGAGTTTGGACGGTCTTGTCGGCGTGAAGAATGTCCCGCTCGCGCAGCTAAAGTGCCGCGTTGGCGACACGGTCAGGGCCTCGGCTCAGGGCATCGCGCTGACGTTAGATGATCGAGCCTGCATCGACTGATGCAAGCTATTCGCGATACCGTCTGAAAGCCGCCGGACCGCTTTCCACCCAGGTTGCGACGTTCTGCCAGCCCAGCGGCTGCACCAAAAGCGGACAGGCCGATTACGCCCAAAAGCGGACGTTGATGCTATTCCTCGTAGTAGTCCACTTGGAACCGAGTTCGGCTCGCATCGGCTATTAGTGACACCCGACCACCATTTGGGAATTCACGCGGATTGGCGATCGCAAACTCTACATCCACCGGAAACTCTCGCCCGAGTTTCGGACCTCCAGAGAAGGAGTAGCTGCGGCCCTTCGCGGATAACCGCTTGAAAGACCACCC
>JBBSCC010000199.1:0-5369 GCA_038250735.1 Sphingomonadales bacterium
GATCCTGATCGCAACGAAACACGCTCTATGCGGTCAAAGGAAGACGCGCATGATTACCGTTACTTCCCTGATCCCGATCTGCTGCCGTTGGTGCTCGACGATGCGTTTCTGGCGGAATGCCGCGCAAGCCTGCCCGAACTGCCCGATGCCAAGCGCAAAGGGTATGAGGCGTTGGGGGTGACGCCCTATGCAGCAGCCGTGTTGACGGCCGAGGTTGAGGCGGCGCGCTGGTTCGATGCGCTGCTGGATGCCGGCTCGCCAGCCGTGGCGGGCGCGAACTGGATGACGTCTGAATTGTTCGGCGCGCTCAACCGATTGGGCAAGGATATCGCGCAGTCCCCCGTCAGCCCGGTGCAGGCAGCTGAACTGCTGCGGTTGGTGGCGGACGGTACCTTGTCGGGCAGTCTGGCCAAGCAGGTGTTTGAAATCATGCTTGAAACTGGCCAGGGTGCCGCCACCATCGTCGAAGAACGCGGACTAAAACAGACCAGCGACACCGGTGCGATTGAGGCTGTAATCGCCGATATCCTGTCCGCCAACGCCGACAAGGTCGATCAGTATAAGGCGGGCAAGGAAGCGCTGTTCGGCTTCTTCGTCGGCCAGACGATGAAGTCGATGGGTGGCAAGGCCAATCCCGGCGTAGTGAATGAATTACTGCGAAAAGCGTTGGGATAAACATCGCCAGCCGATGCGTTCGGTTTGGCTTTGGCCTGAAGATTGTGCCGGGGTCAGGCCAATTCGCCTTTGCCAATTCGCGTGATCCGGCATGCCAGGTCACCCTCTCCGCTTGCGACAATCCATGCATTGCCGTCATCGACAATCCCAGTCGTGAACACGATATCGTGGAGATATACGAGGTGATCGATCGGCGCGGTGAGCAGCGGCGCGGGCTGGAGCAATGGCGAATTACCTGTCGCGATCACGCGCGCCGGGTTAATCGCATCCAGCAGTGACCAATAGGTGCGATAAATGCCCACCCCGCCATCGGGCTCCACACCGTGCCACAGGCTCAACCACCCCTGAGGGGTGCGAATTGGCGGTGCCCCGCCCCCAATCCGCGTGATGCCGGGTTCAACGCCGTCCAGCGGCCGGATTCCGGGCTCGGCATATGGCCGCCAGTGGAGCGCGTCTGGCGATGTTGACAGATTGATTGACGGCCCTGCCCGCCACGGGCTGCCGGGCGGATAGGCGAAATACAGATCACCCAGCGGGCGGGTTTGCGCCCAATATTGCCCCTCAATCAGCCCCTGAAAAATCAGCATGTCTTTGTTCTGGTGGTCCAGCACCATCCCCTCAAGCCGCCAGTCGAGCCCGTTGCGGGAGGTATAGAGAATCGTCGAATGCCGTTCGGGGCTGACCGCGCAGGCGGTCATCCAATAGCGATCGCCGATCTGGCTGATCCGCGCATCTTCGATGCCATAGCTTTGGTACGACGCGACCGGGGCAATTGCGCGATCATAATGGGTTGCGACAATCGCTTGCCCGTCCGGCGTCAGCTCAACCGGCAGCAACCAGGACAGCGACGTCAGCCCCAGCACGCGCCAGCCCTGCCCGCGCACGGCAAAACTGCGCGGATCGCTCAGGTCCACCTGATCAAGCGGCCATGCATCGACATGATAGCCGCCATTGCCCCAGCGAATCGCATGGATATGCCCGTCATGAACAGGCGTGCGCAGCGCCTCTGCCACGCGCACCATCATCAGCAGATTGCCGTTGGGCAGGCGCACAAGACCGGGATTAAACGCACCGAGCACATAGGTGGGCAGTGGCACCTGCCCCGCCAGCGGCGACCGGGCCAGATCGACATCGTCTGGCGTAAAAATCAGCGCATCAGCCGCCATCATCATCTTCCTTCCGGCAATCGGGCCTGTGCCCTGCCAGAATAAAGACCGATCACGTCGCCACCGGTTCCCTTGCTACGCGCGCCAGCAACGCATTGATTGCCAATTGCGCCGCTGGCTCCTCCAGCGTTGGCGCATGGCCAACGCCCGGCACGGTCACCAATTCGCTGCCCTCAATCGCCGCCACCATCCGTTCTGCGACAGGCGCCGCCAAAATGTCGGACGCCCCGCCGCGCACCACCAACAGCGGCACCCCCGCCAACCGATCAAGCGCGCGCCACATATCCGGCCCCGCCTCATTCCCGGGCAGCCGGAATGGCTCAGCGATTTTCATGTCGTAATCCAGCACGATCCGCCCCGCCGCGTTCAGCCGGTACAGCTGCTTGGCCATCACCAGCCAGTCGGCGATGTCATAATCGGGATAGGCACTGGCGTTGCTCTCAGCGATGGCACGGGCGGCGTGCATCCAGGTCGGCCAGGTGTTGCTTTTGCCGACATAGGATCGGATTCGCGCCAGCCCGGCGGGATCAACATCAGGCCCGACATCGTTCAGCACCGCACCCGCCAGCGTTTCGCGCGCCGCGCCCGCCAGCAGCATCGTCACAATGCCGCCCAACGATGTGCCAATCGCCACATACCGGGTGCAGCCAATCTCCCCCAGCAGCTTTTCGACATCCTGCACATAAACCAGCGGCACATAGCTCATCGGATCTTTGGCATAGCCGCTTTCCCCCCGGCCGCGCAGATTGACCACCAGCACATGCCAATCCGCCGACAGCCGCGTGGCGAGCGCGTCGAAATCGCGGGCGTTGCGGGTTAATCCGGGCAGGCAGATGATCGGCGGGCGGCCAGCAGCCGCAGCGGCATCGCGCGGCGCATATTCCCGCGCGTGCAGCCGGATGCCGTCGTTCGACCACCAATAGCGATTTTCAAAAGCTGCCATGATTGCGTCCTTGGGTTGCGTCCTTGCACGCCTGCCGTCCATATCGCGGCATGACCGCAATCTCGCAACCCGCTCTCTTTGCCCCAGCCCGGGCAATCCTCGAACTGGGGGATGCCTTCTATGATCCGGTAGAGGCTGCCCCCTTTCCGCAAACCACGCTGCGTTTCCGCAATGATCGCGCAGCCGCCAGCATTGGCCTCGATTCGCTGGATGATGCTGCCTGGGTCCAGCATTTCGGGCGATTCGTGCCGCTGCCCGGCAGCCTGGCCGAGCCGCTGGCGCTCCGATATCACGGCCACCAGTTCCGCGTGTATAATCCAGAAATTGGAGATGGCCGGGGGTTCCTGTTCGCGCAGTGCCACGACGATCATGGGCGGCTGATGGATTTGGGTACTAAGGGGTCGGGCCGCACGCCGTGGAGCCGGTTCGGCGATGGCCGGCTGACGCTGAAAGGCGGCGTGCGCGAGGTTTTGGCGACCGAGATGCTGGAGGCGCTGGGCGTCCACACATCGCGCACCCTGTCGCTTATCGAAACCGGCGAAGCGCTGGAGCGCAATGATGAGCCATCCCCGACACGCGGGGCGGTGATGGTGCGGCTCAACCACGGCCATATCCGCATTGGCACGTTTCAGCGGCTTGCCTATCTGCGCGATGAAGACGGGCTAAGGCGGCTGACCGATTATGCCCTGCGCCATTATTTCGGCGATGCGGGCGGCGATGCAGGCAGCGGGGATGGCCCCGTGCGGCTGCTCGATCATGTCGTGCGGGGCACCGCCCGGCTGGCGGGACAGTTCATGGCCGCCGGGTTCGTGCACGGCGTGCTGAACAGCGACAACATCAACATCACCGGCGAAAGCTTTGATTACGGCCCGTGGCGGTTCAACCCGGATTGGGCACCTGATTTCACCGCGGCCTATTTCGATCATGCCGGGCTATATGCGTTCGGGCGCCAGCCAGAGGCGATCCACTGGGACGTGATGCAGCTTGCGGTATCGCTGCGGCTGATTTCCCCCGCCGAACCGCTGATCGCGGTGCTCGACAGTTTTGGCGATCATTACCAGCCCGCCGTCACCGATGCGATCCTGTGGCGGTTGGGCGTGGTGCCGCGAACGGCGAGTGATGATCGCGCGCTGATCCAAGCCATTGAGCCTGCCCTACGCGCCGCAGAAACCCCGATTGACCTGTTTTTCCAGGAAAGTTTCGGCGGCGTGATCCCCGACAGTTTCGGGCCGGGCTTTGATGAAGCGCGCGCGATGCTATCCCATTATGCTCCGCGAAAGGCCCGCGAACATCGATACTGGCACGCCGATGCCCCCTGTTCGATGCTGATTGATGAAGTCGAATCGATCTGGGCCGACATTGCCGAGCGTGATGATTGGGCCGCGCTGAACGCCAAGATATTGGCGATCCGCGATTTTGGCGCAGCATTGGCTGATTGACGATAGCCGGTTGGCATTCCCGGTCGAAATCGGGCAAGAGCGCGCAACAATCGAGAAGAACAAACGAATGCTTGGACAGGAAGTCGTCTCCATCGAACCCGCAACGGGCGCCATCTTGTGGCGTCAGATGCCGGGCGATGCTGACACCGAAGTGGCGATTGCGCGCGCAAGCTGGGCGGGCTGGGCCGCGCAACCGGTGGCTTTCCGACTGGAGGCACTGCGCCGCTTTGCAAATGTGGTGCGTGCCAAGGCAGAGCCATTCGCCGATCTGATCGCACGCGAAACCGGCAAGCCGTTATGGGAAGCCCGCACCGAGGTTGATACCGTCATCGCCAAGGTGAACATTTCTGCCACCGCCTATGCCGAACGTAGCGCACAGCGAAAGATGGAATCGCAGGGCGGGCGACTGGCGGTGCGGCACAAGCCGCACGGCGTGCTTGCTGTCCTGGGACCGTATAATTTCCCCGCGCATCTACCCAACGGCCATATCGTGCCCGCGCTGTTGGCGGGCAATGCGGTGGTGTTCAAACCATCGGAGAAAACGCCCGCAACCGGCGCGTTTCTGGTCGATTGCCTTCGCGAAGGCGGCGTCCCCGACGGCTGTATCCGCCTGCTGATCGGTGGCCCGGCAGAGGGCAAGGCGCTGGCCGGGCACCCCGATATCGACGGGCTGTTGTTTACCGGCTCCGCCCGGACCGGCATCGCGCTGAACCGCGCTTTTGCCGAAAAGCCCGAGAAAATCCTGGCGCTCGAAATGGGCGGCAATAACCCGATCGTCGTTTGGGACAGCCCCGATCTGGCGTCTGCCGCCGTGCTGGTGGTGCAATCCGCCTTTACCAGCGCCGGGCAACGCTGCACCGCCGCGCGCCGCCTGATCGTGGATGAGCGGCTATATCAACCACTAATGGCCGAACTGACCAAGCTGCTCGACCGGATGATCGTGGGCGATCCGCATGCCGATCCGCAACCCTTCATGGGGCCGGTGATCGACAATGAAGCTGCCGATCTGCTCACCGAAAGCTTTGTGACGCTCATGTCGCGCGGTGGCCGCCCGCTGCGCCACATGCAGCGCCCGCAGGAAGACCGTCCGTTCCTGACCGCAGGCGTGATCGATGTGACGGAGATGAATGATCGCCCCGATATCGA
>JBBSCC010000200.1:0-5348 GCA_038250735.1 Sphingomonadales bacterium
ATCGTGCAGGAAATGCAGGCGGGCTACATGATCCGCGACCGGCTCCTGCGGCCTGCACTTGTGGCAGTGGCGAAAAAGCCGGAATGAGTCTCTAAAGCCCCTCCCCTTCAGGAGTTTTGGGGCAGTCCCGTCCCCCGGACGGGACCAAGGGCACCAAAACTCCTGAAGGGGAGGGGCTCAAGACCTGGAGCGTTCATGAACCCCAACCTCACCACTGATCGCCCGACCTTCGTTACGCATCTCGAATGCTCGATGACGGGGGAGGTTTATCCGGCGGATCAGCTGCACGGGCTGTCGCGCGTTGGGCGGCCTTTGCTGGTGCGCTATGATCTGGCGGCGATCCGGGCGGCGGTGCCGCGCGCGCTGGTCGCGGCGCGGGCGACCGATATGTGGCGCTGGCGTGAATTGCTTCCGGTGCGCCACACTGCAAATGTCGTCAGCCTGGGCGAGATTGAGACGCCTTTGGTGCCCGTGCCCGCGTCAGGCGGCGCGAACACCTGGGTAAAGGATGAAGGGCGGCTGCCGACCGGATCGTTCAAGGCGCGCGGGCTGGTGATGGCGGTCAGCATGGCCAAGGAACTGGGCATCAAGCGGATCGCGATGCCCACCAACGGCAATGCGGGCGCCGCGCTTGCCGCCTATGCCAGCCGCTGCGGGATTGAGACGATTGTTTTCTGTCCCGATGACACGCCAGAGATCAACGTGCGCGAAATCGCTCTGCAGGGCGCGCGGGTGTACCGCGTCAATGGGCTGATCGATGATTGCGGGGCGATTGTGGGCAAGGGCGCGGCGCAAGGGCGCTGGTTCGATTTCTCCACGCTGAAGGAACCGTACCGGATTGAGGGTAAGAAGACGATGGGGCTGGAGCTGGCCGCGCAGTTCGGCTGGACGCTGCCCGATGCGATTTTCTATCCCACCGGCGGCGGCACCGGCCTGATCGGCATGTGGAAGGCGTTTGACGAGCTGGAAAAGCTCGGCTGGATCGGCCCGAAACGCCCCAAAATGTTCGCCGTGCAAGCCAGCGGCTGCGCCCCCATCGTCAAGGCGTTTGATGACGGCGTGGAGCATGCCGATCGCTGGGAGGGCGCACATACCATCGCCAGCGGTATTCGGGTGCCGCGCGCGGTGGGCGATTTCCTTATCCTGCGGGCGGTGCGCGAAAGCGGCGGCATTGCGATGGCGGTGGATGATGATGTGATTGAAGAAGCGGTGGCGTTCTGCGCGCGCGAGGATGGGTTGCTGCTATGCCCCGAAGGTGGGGCGACGCTGGCGGCATATCGGCTGGCGCTGAAGCGCGGGCTGGTGAGCAGCGATGACAAGGTGGTGCTGTTCAACTGCGCAACCGGGCTGAAATACCCGATGGCCGAGGCGAATGACGCCATCGACAAGGATGGCGAGATTGATTTCGACGCGCTGTAAGAGCTGGACGGTGAACGGTTAGGGCGCGCCGGATTGGTGCTTGTGCCGGCCCGTTTTGAAAGCGTCAGCCCAGCCGCTTCATTTTCACCAGCGCGGTATCAAGCGCTTGCAGGAACCGCGACCGATCGGTTTTGCCGAACGGGGCGGGGCCGCCCACCACGTCGCCGCCAGCGCGCAAATCGGCCATGATCGCGCGGGTGGCGATGGCGCTGCCGATGGAGCTGGTGGTGAACGGCTTGCCGGTGGACGCGATCACCACGGCCCCCGCCTTCAGGCATCGATCCGCCAGCAGGATATCCGCGGTGACCACAATCGACTGCGGATTGGCGCGTTCAGCGATCCAGTCGTCAGCAGCGTCAAAGCCGTCGCTCACCACCACGCGCTCCACCATTGGCCCCACCGGCACCCGAAATGCGCTGTTCGCAACGATCGAAACAGGCACCGCGTGCCGTTCAGCGACGCGGTAGATTTCGTCCTTCACCGGGCAGGCATCAGCATCGACGAGGATGCGGATCATTGGGTGCGGGCCGGATTAAGATGGGGCCTCATAAATCGCATAGCGTAAGGGCTGGAATGCCAAGCCGCGATTCTGAAATACATTTTATACTTCATGCAACCCGCGTATCTATCTGGTATCCAATAATATTTATCGTCACCCCGGATCAAGTCCGGGGTGACGGTGATTATAGCGTTGCGCTTGTTCGCCCGCCCGTTTGTCACGCCCAGCCCGAACGAGAGGGGGAAGGGTTCCAAGCAAACAGCGCCAGCGTTATTTCGGGCGGAACGCCGGCTTTGGCCGACCACCTGGACCACCCGGCCCAGCAGGGCGCGGGCCACCCGGACCAGCGGATCGCGGACCGGAGGGGCCACCTGGACGCGCACCGGGCGGGCCGCCGGGGCGACCCCCTGAACGGGCACCCGGCGGGCCACCGGGCCTGCCGCCTGATGGCTTTGCGTCATACCGCTTGACGGGCGGGCCGCCGCGCTTGTGGCGATCATTGCCGCCCTCAGCCGCCGGGCCAGTCGCCGATGCTTCAATTTCAACGCCGCCATCATCATCGCTGCCGCCAGCGGTGCGCTTCAGCGAATCCTTGAACTTGGCCGCCGCGGCGCGCGGTATCTGGAAGAAAGTTTCGTTCGCACCAATGCGGATGGCGCCAATTTCATTCTTGGTAATGTGCCCGCGACGGCAGATCAGCGGCAAAATCCAGCGCGCATCGGCGTTTTGCCGCCGGCCGATTGCCATTTTGAACCACACGGTATCCTCAAAGCCCGCGCGGTGGCCGTCGGCGCTGCCCATTGGCTGCTTTGATCGGTCGATCAGTTCTTCAGGTGCCGGCATTTTGGCGCGGAAGGCGCGGACCAAAGCGGCGGCGATTTCCTCAGGCGATTTTTCGGCCAGCAGGCGCTGGGCCAGTTCGCGGTCATCCTCATCAATCTCGACGGGTTCGAGCAGCTGGACGATCAGCCGTTCGCGATCATTCTTGCGGATGTCCTCGCTTGATGGCGGGTTGATCCAGTCGGCCTCGATCTTGGCATTGCGCAGCATCGATTCGACCATCCGGCGGCGCGGATAGGGAACGACCAGAATCGCGGTGCCCTTTTTGCCTGCCCGCCCGGTACGACCCGAACGGTGCTGCAAAGCCTCGCCGTCACGCGGCAATTCGACATGGATGACCAGCGACAGCGTGGGCAAATCGATGCCACGCGCGGCAACATCGGTGGCAACGCACACCCGCGCGCGCTGATCACGCAGCGCCTGCAACGCGGCGTTGCGCTCATTCTGGCTATGCTCGCCCGAAAGCGCGACGGCATCAAAACCGCGCTCAGTCAGCCCGGCGTGAAGGTGACGCACATTGTCGCGCGTCGCGCAGAACAGCATGGCTGTACCAGCTTCATGGAAACGCAGCAGGTTGACGACGACATTTTCGATATCGGCAGGCGCAACGGTAACGGCCTGATAGCTGATATCGCCGTGCCCGCGATCTTCGCCGACGGTGGAGATGCGCAAAGCATCGCGCTGATAGCGCTTGGCCAGCGCCACGATCGGCTTGGGCATCGTGGCTGAAAACAGCATCGTGCGGCGTTCATTCGGGGTCGCGTCCAGAATCTGTTCCAGATCTTCGCGGAAACCCATGTCGAGCATTTCATCGGCCTCATCGAGCACCGCGACCTTCAGCGCGCGCAAGTCGAGCGAGCCGCGCTCAAGGTGATCGCGCAACCGGCCCGGCGTGCCGACCACGATATGCGCGCCTTGCGAAAGGCTGCGGCGTTCCTTGGCGGCGTCCATCCCGCCCACGCAGGTGGCGATCCGCGCGCCGAGCTTGCCGTACAGCCACATCAGTTCGCGGCTAACCTGCAGCGCCAGTTCGCGCGTTGGCGCGACGACCAGCGCCAGTGGTTCGCGGATGAAGGGCAGTGCGCCATTTTCGTCGAGCACTTCGCCCGCCATCGCGATGCCAAAGGCAACGGTTTTGCCGGAGCCGGTTTGCGCCGACACAATCAGGTCGCGTCCGGCCGCTTCGGGTTCGATTACCGCTGCCTGGACAGGGGTTGGGGCTGCATAGCCACGGGCGGTGAGCGCTTCGAGGAGAAGCGGGGGTAGGGTGTTGAAAGGCATGAACGTCCAATTGGGGTACGCCGCAAAAGGCGGCTAGGCGGGTCTGAGCGTACACGCCAGACGAGCGATGCTGCAATGCGCCATAAGGGCGCATCCGTCAAGCGGGGGTGCCCATTGCAAGCGCAACGCCAGCCGCGATAGGGGAAAGTTGCGCCATTGTGGCGCACCGGGAGCGTGCTGCATGATCTATATCCTGCTTAATCTGGTGCCGATCCTGGCGGCAACGGCGCTGGGGCTTGCGCTGGGCTATCTGCATCATCGCGCGTCGGGGGCAGGGGCTCGCTTCCCATCACCAGGGTTGATTGTTACAGCCGCGCTCGGAGAATTCTGGCTGGCGGCGATATTGGCCGGCGCGCTCATCCTCGCCCCGCCAAAGGCTGATCCGTGGGTGATGGCCGTCGGCAGCGCAGTGGTGATCTGGGCGGGGTTTGTGCTGCCGTTGTTGGCGATCACGCTGGGCTATCGCGGTGTGCCGGTGCGGCTGATCGCGCGCGATTGCGCCCATTGGCTGGTGTTGATGGTCGCGCAGGCGGTGCTAATGAAGGCGATGGGGCTGGTCCCGCCGCCGGTGTAGAGTGAAAGACGCCCCATGGCCGTATTGTCGCGGCGATTTGGCGCGGTAATACACTGCCACCCCTAATCACCGGATACCCCGCATGCGCCACCCGACCCCCGATTCCACCCGCTCCGGCCAGGAAAGCGTGTGGGATTATCCACGCCCCGCCATTGCTGAGCTGACGGACGCGCATTTGCGGATTGTGTTTGAGGGTAAAGTGCTGGCCGAAACCCGAAACGGCGTGCGCACGCTGGAGACCAGCCATCCCCCCAGCTATTATTTCCCGCCCGCCGATGTCGATCAGGCGATGCTGGCGCTGGCTGGTGGCGGATCGAGCATCTGTGAATGGAAGGGGCAGGCACGCTATTTCGATGTGATTGGCCCGACGCGGCGGCTGTCGCGGGTGGGCTGGGCATATCCCGCGCCCACCCGCGCGTTTGACATCTTGCGCAATCACATCGCGTTCTACGCCGCCCCCATGGACGCCTGTTTTGTCGATGGTGAACAAGTAACCCCGCAACCCGGCGGCTTTTATGGCGGCTGGATCACCAGCGCGGTCGCCGGGCCGTTCAAGGGCCCGCCCGGAACGCAATTCTGGTGAGCGCCCCGCTTCTTAATGTCACCGGGCTATCCAAATCCGTGCCCGGCGGGCGCACGCTGTTCAGCGGGCTTGATCTGACGGTGGCCGCAGGCGGGCTGGTCGCGATTGTCGGCGAAAGCGGGGTGGGTAAATCGACCCTGCTCAACATGCTC
>JBBSCC010000201.1:0-5310 GCA_038250735.1 Sphingomonadales bacterium
GGCGAGGGATTGCCGGTATCGCCTGTCTGTCTGGTCGAAAACGGCGTGTTGAACACATGGCTGCTTGACAGTGCATCGGCGCGGCAATTGGGGCTTGAGCCAACGGGCCATGCATCGCGCGGGGTAGGCGGCGGCCCCGGTGTTTCCTCAAGCAACCTGAATATGGAACCGGGCCATGTGGCCCCGGCAACGCTGATCGGCGACATCAAACGCGGCGTGTATATTACCGAACTGATCGGCATGGGCGTGAACGGGGTGACGGGCGATTACAGCCGGGGCGCATCGGGCTTTCTGATTGAGGACGGCGTGTTGACCACGCCGGTCGCCGAATTCACCATTGCCGGTAATTTGCGCGACATGTTCATGGCGCTAACCCCGGCAAATGATCTCGAATTTCGCTATGGCATCAACGTGCCCACGCTGTTGATCGAGGGGATGACGGTGGCGAGTGGCTGAATCGCTGGCCGATGCGGTGGCCGCGGCTGCGGCGGAAGCGGGCAGGCTCGCGATGGCGCGCTGGAGCGATGACTTCAGCCGGTGGGAAAAATCGCCCGGCAACCCGGTGAGCGAAATCGACCTGGAGGTTGATGCGCTGTTGCGGCGGCGGCTGTCGGCGATTGATCCGGATGCAGGCTGGCTGTCAGAGGAAACCGCAGACAATGCTGATCGGCTGGCCTGCCAGCGTTTATGGGTGGTTGATCCGATTGATGGCACCCGCGATTATCTGCGCGGCCGCCCGGGCTGGGCGGTATCCGTCGCGCTGGTTGATCGCGGCCTGCCGGTGATCGCCGTTCTTGATGCGCCAGCGCGCCGCGAAACATGGCGCGCAAGCGTGGGCAACGGGGCAACCCGAAACGGCTTGGCGATCAACGCAGGACCGCGCGCGGTTTTTGCCGGTGCGCGGGTGCCCAATGATGTGCTGCCCAGCGCCGACAGCGATTTGGTGCTGGTGGCAAAACCCAATTCGATTGCGCTGCGGATTGCGATGGTGGCAGCCGACGATGCTGATCTGGTCGCAACGCTGCGCTGGGGCTTTGAATGGGACATTGCCGCCGCCGCGCTGATCGCGATGGAGGCTGGCGCGACCGTCACAGACGCGTTCGGCGCGCCATTGGCGTTCAACACGCCCAGCGCGCAGGCATTCGGTCTGCTCGCCACCGCGCCGGGCATCCATGCAGATGCCGTGGCTCGACTGGCGGACCGGGCAAAGATTCTTGTCAATAACCCCGCATAAAGGCCGAAGGAAATGACCGACGACCGCATTAGCTGGAACGACATTCTTGAAGTGGGCAGGGGCGGCCCCGGCTGCGGGTTGCTCCACATCGATGGGCGCGAACCGCGCGGTAATTACCGCTATCTGCCGCCTGCGCTTTGGCATGAAGGCACAGTCTATGCGTCCAGCTTTGTATCCGGCGGTTTTGTGATTTGCTCCATCGATCCGGTGACGTTGGTCCGTAAGGAAATCTCGCCGCGCGTGCCCTATGCGCGGCTGAAATCGGTGGAAGACGGAACGGTGATCTATGCCGATCATCATATAGATGACAGCGAAAGTCGATTGACGATAGCACCGGGCAAGCCGTTTCTAGGCGGCCTTGCCAAGCGCCTGCGTCTCCGCTGACCGGGACCGGGTTAGGCGCCCGGCGCTTGCGTTTTGATGTTGAGCTGGCCCGCCAACCCGGCTTCGCGGTGGATTGAGATCGCCTGATAATCGGGGTTTGCCACCATGGCGAGAAATGCCGCCAGCGACGGATATTCAGCGAGCGCCACCATATCCCATAGCTCATCAACCTCGCCCAGCATCAAGCCTGTCACCCGCCCGGCATAGCCCGGAATGCCGCCAACAGCCTTGATATGCGCGGCAACCGCCACACCATAGCGCATATAGGCTTCCCAGCCGGTCAAATGCGCATCATGGCCGTCGGCATACTCCGCCTTTGGTTTGAATTTCAGCAGATTGATCATCGTGAAGGGGCCGTCTTCAGCGGCCGCAAAAAAGTCGGTCATCTGTTCGGGCGTGGGAACAACTGCGTTGACGACCTGCATGGGGGACCCTCGGCTGCATCTATTGGCATAATCAATGCCATTATAAAAATGCCCGGTCAATTGCGGTTCCGCCCAGCGGCGATCAGCCCGCCGCGTCAGCCCCGTCGCCGCGATATTTGATTTCCAGAAACCGCCCGCGCGTCGCCAATTGGTCCAGGTCGCCCTCGGCGAGTTGCGTCGTCATTTCGCCAATCTGGGTTTCGATCAGGCGCAAACCATCCAGCAATTGCGCATCAGGGGTGGAGCCGTTGCGTTCGGTGCGGCGCAATTCGGGCGGCACACGTGTATAGCCCTTGATGAATTCGGGGAGCTGTTCCCCCACCAGCTTGCGCACTTCGGTGGCGGCCAATTCGTTTTCGTCGAGCATCGCCAGTTGCGGGCTCAGCGTTTCCAGCCGGACGCCGATCTGATCGATCAGGTTGATCGCGGGCGCGGGCAGGGCGGCGCGCTGCGTTGCCAGCCAGCGCTCGGTTTGCGCAGGCAGCGCCTTTAACGGCACCTCGCGCAGTTTTTCTGGAGTCGGCGCGGGCGCGCCGGGCATGATCGCCAGCGCGATGGTGGTGGCGATCATTAACGCAATCACCGCCACCGCCCCCAGCAGCCCAATTGGGCCGATCACCAGTGCAAAGATGATCGTCGCGAGCAAAATCGCGCCATCGGCAATCGCAATCCGCGTTACCCGCTGGCCAATGCCGTCGGCGCGATCACGACGGACCATGCCCGCGCGGTAACGCTCGCCCGTTCGTTCCAGCAATTCGGCAGAACGCGCGATCTGGCGATCGACGTCAGTCATGTCACACCGCCTCTAACTTGAACGGATCGCTGTTTGGGCCGCTGAGCGATCCCTGCGCCTGCCCTTCAGCCCGCGCGATATAGCCTTTGGACTTCTCAACTTCGGCCCCAAGCGAGGTCACCGTCGTCTTCATGCTGTCCAGCGCCTTCAGCTTGAACACATCAATCGCGTCCATCGTGTCATAGATGTTCTGGAATGCGCGCTGCAGCGTTTCCAGCGGGATGGTGGCGCTTGCGGCCTGTTCATGGATCGTCGCGGTCTGGCTTTTCAGCAGCTTACCCGTCGAATCGATGATGTTGGCGGTGGTGGTGTTGAGCGAGGTGATCTGTTCGAGCACCAGCCGCTGGTTGGTCAGCGCCTGCGCCACCGTCACCGCCGTACGCAGCGCCGAAACCGTGGTGGTGCTGGCACGATCAACGCCCTTCACCAGCTCGACATTGTTTTTCTTCACCAGGTCAAGCGCCAGATAGCCCTGCACCGTCACAGCCATCTGCGTCAGCAAATCCTGCGTGCGCTGGCGGACATAGAATAGTGCGGTCTCGCGGATCGCCTTGGCCTTCGCCGGATCGGTGTGATCCAGTTCGTTCGCTGCATCTTCCAGCCGGGTATCCATCGTCTGGGCGAGCACAATCATCTGCTCCAGCCGCCCCATCGACGTCCACAGATTTGCGCGCTCCACATCGATGGCCGCATTGTCCATCAACAGCTCATCCTTGCCCGAACCGAGCGATTTCAGGATGGATGAGATGTGCCCCTGCGATGATTTATACCCGTCAAAATAATCGCGCATCTTGTTGCCGAATGGGATGATGCCGAAAATCTTTTTGGGCGCGAGCAGGCTGCCCTTTTTGCCCGGATCAAGATCCTCAATCGTGCGGCGCAGTTCGGCCAGATCGGCACCGACGCCCGATTCCTGGTCCATCGCGCGCACCGGGCGATCAAGGAAACGGTTCGATTGGCCGGCGGCGTCGCGGATTTCCTTTTGCCCCATCGCGCTGATCGCATCGACGCGCTTGCCGAATTCGGGCGAGTTCACGTCCTGCGCGACCAGATCATCAACAAAGCTGTCGACCTTGGTCTGCAACTGCGTGCGCGTGCCATCATCAACCGGCACCAGCCCCACGGCACGCTCTGGCGCGACCACGGGAACGGGATCGGGTGGGGTCAGCACCAGGCCAACAGGTACGGTTTCGGTCGCGGTCGCCATCATTTTCTCCAACGCAGCCTAATACTTCGTCGCCTAGCGGCATCAATGCAGCGGAATCGTCCGCCGTTCAACTGTATCATATATGTAATACGCCTAGCGACAATTTTCAATCGGGCTTCAACCGGCCCTCAACCGGACGGATCATTTGCCAGCGCGGGGGCGATAGCTGCTGATATCATCAGCTGAAGCTGGTGATAGACCAGCAGCGGCAAAATCACCACGCCTGCGACAGCCGGGGGAAACAGGATTCGCGCCATTGGTGCCCCCGTCGCCAGGCTTTTATGGGCAGCGGCGAATAGCAGCGTGATCCGGTCCGCGCGGTTCAGGCCCAGCGCTCCGCCCAGCGCCCAGGCAGCGGCAAAGGCGACCAGCAACACCGCCAACACCACCAGGGCCAGCCCGGCCAGCTCGCCCGGCCCAATACGCTGCCACACGCCTTGCGCAGATGCCTCGGCAAAGGCGGTATAGACCGCGAGTATTATGGTCAGCTTATCCATCATCCCCGCCAGCTTGGCGTGGCGCTGCACACTTGGCAGCACCCAGCGGCGCAGCATTTGCCCCATCGCGAACGGGAACAGCAACAGCATCGCCACACGCCCGATGCTCGATAGCGAAAACTGCCCAAAGGCCGTGCTCGCGATCATCGCCAGCAGCAGGGGGGCCAGTACCACGCCCAGCACATTCGATACCGCCGATGCGATCACCGACGCCGCGATATTGCCGCGCGCCATCGATGTATAGGCAATGGACGATTGCACCGTAGTGGGCAGCACCCCCAGAAAAATCAGCCCCAGCAACAGCGACGGTGCCAGTTGGCCGTGGAGCAGCGCGCTCACCCCCAGCATCACGGCGGGAAAGCCCAGATAGCCAAAGCCCAGGATCGCCGCCTGCAAGCGCCACCTTTTCGCCCCGTCCACCACTGCCTGCGGGGCAAGCCGCGCGCCGTGGAGGAAGAACAACGTGAAAATGGCGGCGTTGGACAGCCAGCCAATGGCGGTGAGCGCAGTGCCGGTGGCGGGAACTAGCGTTGCGACGATCAGCGTGCCCATCAGCAGCAGGATAAACCGATCGGGCAGCAGGCGGCGGAGCAATGTGATCGGCTGGGTCATCGGCTGCCCCTAGTCGATCCCGCCAGGGTGGGCAAAAGCCGGGGTGAGGTGACCCTGCTCATAATGGGCCAACGTCATCGCGGCATTTATCGCGCGATTCACCGCGTCTTCACTATTCCTGGGCCAAGACGAACACTCACGGCGGAGGGATTGATGAA
>JBBSCC010000202.1:0-5268 GCA_038250735.1 Sphingomonadales bacterium
GAACAAACGACCGGAGTTGGGAAGCCGACGTTGCGCCGGGAATGGCCGGGTACACCTATAACCCTCTTATGGCCGTCTTCATCTGTCCAATGTCCGGGGCTAGGTCGGTGGCGAAGGCGTCCGCATCGGCCTTGAGCGCCGCCACGGCGGCAACGTTACCCGCCCCAGCCAGATCCAGTCTTTATCTCCCCCACATCACTTGACTCGGCCTGCGCTTGACCTGATTTAGAACATAACAGGAACAATAATGCGCGATTCGCCCGATACGATCATGAAGTTACGTGCGCAGATTGCGGCGGGGGAGCGATCGCGGGCTGAGGGCGCGGCGCAGATGGTGTCGTTTGGCCATGCCGCAATCGATGCGGCGCTGGGCGGCGGGTTGATGCGCGCGCGGCTGCATGAGGTGTTTGCCGCAACGATTGACGATACTGGCAGCGCGGCGGGCTTTGCCGCGATGCTGGCCACGCAACTGGCGCGACCGGGGGCGACGATATTCTGGTTGCGCGAACAGGCGGCGGAGGCGCGGGGCGGGTGCCTGCACGCGCCGGGGCTGGCCGAGCTGGGGATTGATCCGGGCCGGGTGATCCTGGGCGTGATCGACGATGCGCTGGGGGTGCTGCGCGTGGCGGCAGAGGTGGTGCGCTGCCCCGATATCGATGTCGCGGTGATTGAATTGTGGAAAAACCCGCGCGCGCTGGATTTAACGGCGAGCAGGCGGCTGGCGGTGGCGGCACAGGCCAGCGGCGTCACCGCGCTGATGCTGCGCGCCGATGCCGAGCCGGGGCCGAGTGCGGCGCAAACCCGCTGGTTGGTGGCGTCGGCGGCGGCAAATCCGCTGGAGGCGAGCGCGCCGGGCTATCCAACGCTTACCCTTAATCTTTTGCGCCAGCGCGGCGGCAGTGCCGACCGTTCATGGCAAGTGGAGTGGAATCGTGACCAAGGGATTTTCCGGGAAGCGGCGGTTCCTCGCGCTGTGGTTCCCCTATCTGTCGGCGGATCGCTGGCGACGGGCGGGGAACGCCGCACCGGCTGACGGTGTGGTGTTCACGCAGAAAATGCGCGGCGCGATGCGGATCGTGGCGGCGGATGAGGGCGCGCGTGCGCATGTGGGGCTGGCGCTGGCCGATGCGCGGGCGCGCGTGCCCGATCTGCTGGCGGTTGATGATGATCCGGTGGCTGATCAGCACTTGCTCGATCGGCTGGCCGATGCGTGCGACCGGTTCACGCCAATGGTCGCGCTGGATGATGCCGGGCTGACGCTCGACATCACCGGTTGTCCGCATGCGGGCGGTGAGGCGGGGCTGGTGGCGGATGTCGAGCATTGGGCCGACCGTGCCGGGGTGCAACTGCGCCACGCGCTTGCCTCAACGCCTGAAGCCGCACAGGCGCTGGCGCGGTTCCAGTCCGTACCGGCAGCCGATGAAAAGGCAGCGGTGCTGCGCTTGCCGATCGCGGCGCTTTGCTGCGATGATGAAACCGAGCTGGCGCTGCGGCGGGCCGGGCTGAAATCAATCGGCGATCTGTCGAGCCGACCCAGCGCACCGCTGGCCGCACGGTTCGGGGCGGAGACGAGCGACATGCTCGCCCGGCTGCTCGGCAAATCCGACAGCCGTATTTCGCCGCGCCGCGCCGAACCTGCGTTGCTGTTCGAACGGCGCTTTGCAGAGCCGATTGCGCAGACCGATTATGCGCTGGCGGTGCTGGGTGAACTTGCTGGCGAGGCGGGGGAGGCGATGCTGGAGCGGCACAAGGGCGGGCGGCGCTTTGCCGCGCGGCTGTATCGCAGCGACGGCACTGTGCGTGATTTGGGCGTTGAGGCGAGCCTCCCCTTGCGTGATCCAAAGGCGGTGATGCGGCTGTTCGCGGAACGGATTGATTCGTTGAATGATCCGATTGATCCGGGCTTTGGGTTTGATCTCATCCGGCTGGCAGTGCCGGTGCTGGAGCCGCTCGCGCCCACGCAATTGCAGCTGGAAGGCGGGGCGGTGGCGGCGGGGGAGCTGGCCGCGCTGATCGACCGGCTGAGCACGCGGGTGGGGCGCAACCGCTTTCGCCGCCTGCGCCCGCGCGACACGCATATCCCTGAACAAGCCGCCTTTGCGCTGCCCGCGATTGATGCGCCTGAGCCTGCGGCGTGGCAGGCACCCGAGACGGGTGAGCCGCCGCTGCGCCCCATTCATTTGTTCGATCCGCCGCAGGTGATTGAGGTGATCGCCGAAGTGCCCGATGGCCCGCCGCACCGCTTTCGCTGGCGGCGGACATTGCATGAGGTGACGCGGTTTGAGGGGCCGGAAAGGATCGCGGCAGAATGGTGGAAGCGCGCAGATAATCATGGCCTGACGCGCGATTATTACCGGGTGGAGGATGCACGCGGGCGGCGCTTCTGGATTTTCCGGCACGGGCTGTACGGGGCGGAAAAAGCCAATCCGGGCTGGTATATGCACGGGCTGTTCGCGTGATATGGTTCACGCGGAGGCGCGGAGGCGCGGAAACGCGGAAGGGGTGCGCTTAGTGCACCCCCAGTTGAACCTAAATCCGCCGTCATTGCGAGCGGAGCGAAGCAATCCAGCCGTGCCGCGCGGGGTGAGGCTGGATCGCGTCGCTGCGCTCGCAATGACGGCGGGTATTTCGACCTGGTTGATTACAAACAACGATCACCAAGCCCCGCACCCCCTCCGCGCCTCCACGCCTCCGCGCGAACCAACCTTCTTTTTCGCCTAAAAATCCATGTTCGCTGATCTCGTCACCGCCACCAATTATTCGTTCCTGCGCGGTGCATCGCACCCGGCGGAGATGGTGGCCGAAGCCATTGCGCTGGGCCAGGCGGGCATCGGCATTGCTGATCGTAACACCGTTGCCGGCGTCGTCCGCGCGCATGTCGCGCTGCGTGAGGCTATGCAGAAAGCGCCTGGGCTGAACTTCAAGCTGATCGTCGGCGCACGGCTGGTGTTTGCGGATGGCACGCCCGATATCGTCGCTTACCCCGCCACCCGGCATGGCTGGGGGCGGCTGTGCCGGTTGCTAACGCTCGGTAACAGGCGCGCGGTGAAGGGCGGGTGCCTGATCAGGCTGGCTGATCTGTTGGCGCATATCGATGATCTGCTGCTGATCGTGCTGCCGGAGACCAGCTTTGATGCGGCCGAGAATGTGGCGGTCGGCGCGCAGAGCCCCACGCTCGTCCACCGGGCCAGCGGCAATACGGATCGCCTGCGCTGGCTGGTAAAGGCCGCCCCCAACCGCGTGTGGATTGCCGCGCTTATGCCCTATGCCGGGCGTGACCGGCGGATGCTGGCGCACCGCGCGGTGCTGGCGGCAAAGCTGGGTGTGCCGATGATCGCCACCAACGATGCGCTTTATGCCAATCCCGCCGCCCGGCCGCTGCATGATGTGCTGAGCTGCATATTGGGCAAAACCACGATTGCGGCGGCGGGGAAGCGCCTGCAGGCCAATGCCGAACGCCACCTGAAAAGCCCCGGCGACATGGCGCGGCTGTTCCGCGATTATCCGCAGGCAATCGATGAAAGCATCACCCTGTTGGGCCGCATCGATTTTTCGCTCGATCAGTTGCGGTATGAATATCCGCATGAGCCGGTGCCCGATGGCTGGACGTCACAGGACTGGCTGCAGCATATCGTGCTGATGGCGGCACAGGCGCGCTATCCAGGGGCGCTGCCGGGCAAGCTGTGCCGGTTGCTGTACGAAGAATTCGATCTGATCCGCGCGCGCAACTATGCCTATTATTTCCTCACCGTGTACGAAATGGTGAAGTTTGCGCGCTCGGTCGATCCGCCAATATTGTGCCAGGGGCGGGGTTCCGCCGCCAATTCGGTGGTGTGTTTCCTGCTCGGCATCACCTCTGTCGATCCGATGAAATACGACCTGCTGTTCTCACGTTTTGTATCCACTGAGCGCGATGAACCACCCGATATCGATGTCGATTTCGAACATGAACGGCGTGAAGAGGTGATGCAGCATATCTATGCCCGTTATGGCCGCGACCATGCCGGGATTGCCGCCACCGTCATCCATTATCGCCCGCGCAGCGCGGTGCGCGAAGTGGGCAAGGTGCTGGGCTTTACTGAGGATGTGACGACGCGGATCAGCAGCACCGTCTGGGGCAGCTATGCCAGCGAGATGGAGGAAAAACGCTTTGCCGAAACCGGGTTCAGCCTGGATGATCCGGCGATGCAGCGGCTGAAATCGCTCGTCGATCAATTGCTGCATTTCCCGCGCCATCTGTCGCAGCATGTCGGCGGTTTCGTGCTGACGCAGGGGCGGCTGGATGAACTGGTGCCAATACATAACGCCGCCATGGCGGACCGCACCTTCATCGAATGGGACAAGGACGATATCGACGCGCTGGGGCTGATGAAGGTGGATGTGCTCGCGCTCGGCATGCTCACCTGCATCCAGAAAAGTTTCGAGATGCTGCGCGCCGAAGGGCTGGGCGATTACCAGCTGGATAGCATCCCGGCGGATGATCCGGTGGTGTATGACATGCTGTGCAAGGGTGACAGCATCGGCGTGTTCCAGGTCGAAAGCCGCGCGCAGATCAACATGCTGCCCCGCCTGAAACCGCGTGAGCTGTACGATCTGGTGATCCAGGTCGCGATTGTGCGGCCGGGGCCGATTCAGGGCGATATGGTGCATCCGTACCTGCGGCGCCGGGCGGGGCGCGAGAAGGTGGAATACCCATCCCCCAGCCCCGAACACGGGCCAGCGGATGAACTGAAACAGTTGCTCGGCAAGACATTCGGCGTGCCGCTGTTTCAGGAACAGGCGATGAAGCTGGCCATCGTCGCGGCGAAATTTACGCCGGATGAGGCGAACCGGTTGCGTAAATCGATGGCGACGTTTCGCCATGTCGGCGGGATGGACCATTTCGAGGCGAAGATGGTCGGCGGCATGGTGTCGCGCGGCTATGAGGCTGATTTTGCCCGACGCTGCTTTGAACAGATCAAGGGCTTTGGCAGTTACGGCTTTCCCGAAAGCCATGCGCTGGCGTTTGCGCGGCTGGTGTATGTGTCGTCGTGGATCAAATGCCACCACCCGGCGGTGTTCGCCTGCGCGCTGCTCAATTCGCAACCGATGGGCTTTTACGCGCCGGCCCAGATCGTCCGTGATGCGCGTGAACACGGCGTTGCGGTGCGCGGTATCGATGTGGCGGCGAGTGGGTGGGATAATGCGATCGAAAATAAGCCCCTCCCCTTCAGGGGAGGGGTTGGGGTGGGGGCTAACCGCGAATGTATCGCACGATGGAGAGTCCCC
>JBBSCC010000203.1:0-5247 GCA_038250735.1 Sphingomonadales bacterium
CTGTCCCGCCAGATAGATGGCCAGCCCGATCAGCATGCCAACGCCTGCAAATCCAAAACCGAAATGCCAGCCATAGATTGTCGCCAGCGCACCGGTGATGATCGGGGCGATGAACGCGCCAATGTTGATGCCAACATAATAGAGCTGAAACGCATCGGCTGCGCGCCGATCCCCGTCGGCATAGAGCGATTTCACCTGTGGCTGCAGATTGCCGCGCAGCAGGCCCGCCCCCAGGATCAACAGCAGCAGTGCGACCAGGAAACTTTCGTCAAACGCGAGCGAAAAATGACCCGCCGCCATCAACAGGCCCCCGCTCACCACCGCTACGCGCCGCCCGACCAGCCGATCCCCAATCGCGCCGCCAATGACCGGGGTGAAATAGATCAACCCGACATAAAGCCCGAAAATCTGCGCCGCGAGCGCCTTTACCGACAATGGTCCGGTAACACCCTCAATCGCGCCGCGCACGCTTTCAAAGCCCACAACGCGCTCAACATGGCCCGGCAACAGCAGCGCCCCGACCATGTAGAGCACCAGCAGGGCCTGCATGCCGTGGAACGATATGCGTTCCCACAATTCGGTGCCCGCAAGCACCCAAAGCCCCCCTGGATGATCGAACATACCGGGCTTGGCCGGGGGCGTACCGACGGCGGCTATTGTGCTGATGGCAAAGACCTTCCCCGATGCTTTAGGGAAGAGTGGCGAGGGTTTACGCCCGCGTCAACGATAACGCGCGCCGGTCAGCCCCGCCCGATCAGCCGTTTGGCGATCATGTCCGCCACGTCGGATGCGGGCGCGCCGCTCCGGTCGCTTTCGTCCCATACTTCGATCAACCGATCAGGGATGCGGTGGATGCGGGCTTCGACTTCGCTGCGGTCACCCTGCCCCAGATATTCAAGGCACACATTGATGATGCCGCCGGCATTGATGACGTAATCTGGCGCATAGAGAATGCCGCGTGCATGGACCCGGGCCCCGTCTTCACGGGTCGCAAGCTGGTTGTTCGCGCCGCCTGCGATCACTTTGGTCTGCAATGCGGCAATCGACTGTTCGGTCAAAATCGCGCCCAGCGCATTGGGGCTGACAATATCAGCCGCAATCGCCAGAATTTCCTGCGTGGGCACCACATCTGCGCCCAATTCGCTGGCCATCGCCGCCGCCCGGTCGCCGTCCACGTCCGCCAGCGTCAGCTTCGCGCCGTCGCGCGCCAGCAACGCTGCAAGCCCGCCGCCGACCGAGCCAACGCCCTGAATGGCGACATGGACGCCCTTCATGCTATCCGCGCCCAGCCCGCGCTTTGCCGCTGCCTTGACGCCCAGATACACGCCCAGCGCGGTTGACGGACCCGGATTGCCGCCTGCCCGGCCAGACGCGACTGGCAGGCCAGTGACGTGCTTCGTCTCGGTCGAAATCGTCACCATATCGGTATCCGACATGCCGACATCCTCTGCCGTTACATAGCGCCCGCCGAGCGACTCAATCGCGCGGCCAAACGCCTTCAACAGTTCGGGTGTCTTGGTGCGATCAGCATTGGCGAGCACCACGCCCTTGCCCCCGCCCATCGGCAGCCCGGCCATCGCGTTTTTAAAACTCATGCCGCGCGACAGGCGCAGCGCGTCGGTAATCGCTTCATCCGAATCGGCATAATGCCAGAAACGACACCCGCCGCCTGCCGGGCCCAGCTTGGTTGAATGGATCGCAATCACGGCGCTAAGCCCTGATGCGGGATCGGTGAAGAGGTGCACGCCCTCATGATCGTCAAAATCGGGGAAGCCCCAGCCGGTGGTCACGGATGATTATCCTGCAAGCTTAGAACAACTGGGGAAAAACTGGGGACAAAAAGAAATGGGGCGACCGACGGGACTTGAACCCGCAACATCCGGCATCACAAGCCGACGCTCTAACCAATTGAACTACGATCGCCACGAAGATGGCGGCACTAGCGGGCCGGAGCGGCCATCGTCAAGCTATCAACGTGCTGCCTATCCCACTTCACAGTCACAATCAGAACTGGCCTTCAGTCGATAACCGATAACCCGCCCCATTGGGCTGAAACCCCACCAGGCTGAGTTTCTGCGCCACCGCAGGATCGCTCGACTCGATATCCAGCGTCGCCCGGTAGCGGCCATTATCCTGAATGCGCAGCGTCACCCCTTCGGTGCCCGCCTGGCTGACCAGCGGAACGATCAGCGCGCCGCCTTCACACCGCACCGTGCCGCTCATCGCCTGAGGCAGCGCAATCGCCGCAATCGTGCCGCTCAGCTGCGCCTTCACCCGGCCCTGTGCGGCGGCACATGCACCGCTATCAAACCGCACGGTCACCCCTTCCAGGTCGATCCGGTTGATCGGCAGGGGCCCAAACACCGCGCCGGTCGGGATCGATGCGGTCATCTCATCAAGGCCCTGGCTATAGCGGCTGCTGCTGATCGCCCCGGTAAGGCCGGGTCGGTCGCCCTGCGGTGCGCCGCTCAGCCCCAGCCGAACCTGGCCCAGTAAAAGCTGGAAAGGTGACAGCCCGGCACGAATATCACCCAGCGCCAAGTCACCAATGCGTGCCTCAACCAGCGTGGCATACCACACCGGCCCACTCACCATCCGCGCCGACAGGCCATAATTGCCCAGCCCCACCAGCCCCAGCACCAGCCGCATCGGCAGGAACACCAGCAGCGCGAGCACCGCGAGCCCGCCGAACAGCACCAAGGGCCGGGTTGTCAGCCGTATCTTCATTACAGGCCCTGTATCTTGATGACCAACGTCACCGATATCGTCTGATCGCCATTGTCGGTGGTGGACAGGCTTTCCACCAGCATGCCGTTTGCCTCCAGATCAGCCACCCAGGCGAAGAAAGCCGCTGGCCGTGCCGCCGCAATCGCGATCTGCAACCCGTTATTGGGCTGGGGCGATACGTTGGCGAGCGCAAAACCGGCTTCTGCTGCGCGTTCGCGCACCACAGTTTCCAGTGGGGCAGCCATCGGTGCAGCGCGGGTGCGCTGGGCAATCTTCACGCTTTCCAGTTGCGCTTCAATTTCAGCCAGCCGCAGCACGGCATTGTTATGCCGCACACGCGCATCCGCCAGCCCGTCGCTCACCGGCCGCACCAGCGCGAACCAGAACAACGTGACAAACGCCAGCGCCGCCGCTGCCAGCACCAACCGCTTTTCACGCAGCGACAGCGCGCCGAACCATGCCCGAAGCGCAGCGGTCATTTCGGCGCGACCGTGATACGGCCGGTCAACCGGTTGTTGCTTTGCTCAAACGTGCTGGTCGTCGCGGAATATCCTTGCGCGTTGATGTCCCGGATCACGTCGTACACCTGCCCCTCTGTCTGCGCGGCAATGGTCACCAGCGCGGCCCCCTTGGCGTCAAAATTCAGCGCGCGCACCTCTGTGCCGGGCACATTGCGGATCGCGCCATAGATGGTCGCCGCCGTCGCGCTGAAGCCCCGGCCCGGTCCGCGCAGCCGCACCAGCCGGGCATCAAGCTGGCGCGCGGCATCATTTACCGATTCGCCCCGCGCCAGCCCCTGCCGGGCCAGCAGATCGGCACGCCGCTCAATCGCATCGGCGGCAAAACCATATTGCATGATCTGCACCAGGCTGATCAGCAGCGTGATGCTCAGGATGGCCACCAGCAGCCAGCCCATCCGCCGCACCAGGGCCCAATCAATCGCCCGGCGGCGGCGCTTGGCGAAAATGCCCTGCCGCAAATCAAGCGCCGGGGTGCTGGCAGCGGCGATAATCGCTGCCTCAATCGCGTCGCGCGACATGATGGATGGCGCGATGCCGCCGGTCACCAGCGGTGTTAGTTGCGGGTCATGCGCAAAGCCGGTTGCGGCACCCCGCACCACCGCATCCCCGCCAAGATCCGCCTGCAAAAATCCCTCCTCCGGGCGCGGCAGCAGCATGGGCGCGGGGATCATCACATCGGGATCGACCCCGGCATGGGCAAGATCGACCAGCCAGCGTTGCATCCGTGCGGTCGACACGACGCCAATCGGGCGATCAAGGTCGTTGGCATCGCCCGTCGTTTCGCGCCCGACGGCCAGATGCAGTTCGGCCATCGGCGAAGCGCTGGCTTCGGCCACCAGCACCCGGGCCGCTGCCACAGAGTGCGCGTGCGACCGATCAGGCAGGCTCGCCCAGTGCAGCGTTACATCCTCAGCAGGCACCACAACGACGGACGCGGCCATTTGACCGTCAGGCAACCCATCGCCCCGCCCGATAATCGCGCCGCCGCCGATTTTCACCCAGCGGTGGCTGTCCACCGCGCTGGTCGGCAGGAACAGCACGGTGGTTTCTGCGCCCACGCTCATGCCGGATCGCCCCAGGCGCGTGACACCAGCCGTGCAGGCTGCACGGTCGCGTCAATCAAGGCGCTCTCGGTCAATTCGCTTCCCCCCAATTCAACGTCGATCCGCAGCGCGAACCATCTGGTCGTCACCGCCGTTTGCGCCTGCGCATCAGGAAACACGATCACCCCGCGCAGCGCCGGCAACTTCCAGAACGCTTCCGTGCTCGTATAGCCTATCGCTGGCCGTTCAAGCAGCAGTGCGCGCGCTTGATCCACCGTCAGCGTATCGGGCAGCAACATCGCGAATAACGGCGCCTGTTCAGGCAGCAATGTGTTGACGTTGATCCGCGATGGCTGGGCACGCGGTTGTGCGCAAATCCAGGGACGGATTTTGACGAAAATCTGGGGCGTTACCTCAGCAATGGCGCGCAATTCGCTGATATCGCTGATCATCGTATTGGCTGTGCGATAGCCCGCTGAGCGCGCCCCGTAGCTTTCATCCTCTGCGCCATTGGGCAATGGACTATTGTCGCTGTCGATCCAGTCTGCGGTTGCCGCTGCAATCATCGCGCTCGATTGGCGGGGGATGCCAACCAGCGTCATCAGCCGGGTAAATTGGGCAATCGCCGCCGGGCGCGCGACCAGCACGCCGGGGCCACCGCTCACCACCAGGCCGTTCAGGTTGAAGCAGTTTCCGCCATCAATCACGGTCGCGGTAGCCAACCCGCCGGGAACGGGCAATTGGAATGGCCGTCCGCTCCAGCCACCGGCCAGCGTGATGACGCCCGGATTGCCCGACAACAGCGAATCGATCCGCGTCGTGGCCAGCGTTTCTGCCGCCATTGCATAGCCGCGCGCCTGTTCGACCGCGATCATATTGGACGCGAGCCGGGTCGACAGCCGCAGCTTTTCCAGCGCGGTTGCCGCCAGCACGGCAATCACCGCGACCAGCAACAG
>JBBSCC010000204.1:0-5177 GCA_038250735.1 Sphingomonadales bacterium
CGGCCACGCCGATTTCGGTGGCGAGGTGGAGCGCATTTTGTCGATGGTTGACGGCGTGATTCTGCTGGTCGACGCCGCCGAGGGCGCGATGCCGCAGACGAAGTTCGTGACGGGTAAGGCGCTCGCGCTCGGCCTGCGCCCCATTGTGGTCGTCAACAAAATCGACCGCAGCGATGCACGGGCACAAGAAGTGCTCGACGAGGTTTTCGATCTGTTCGTGTCGCTGGAAGCCAATGACGATCAGCTCGATTTTCCGGTGCTGTTTGCGTCGGGTCGTAACGGTTACGCAGGGGACAACCCCGATGTGCGCGACGGCACGCTTGATCCGCTGTTCAACAAGATTGTTGAGCATGTGCCCGCCCCGTCGGCTGATCCCGATGGCCCGTTCAAGTTCCTCGTCACGCTGCTTGACCGCGACAATTTCCTGGGCCGCATTCTGACCGGCCTGGTCTTCTCCGGCAGCGTCAAGACCAACATGCCAATCCACGCGCTCGATCCCGATGGCAAGATCGTCGAGACGGGCCGTGCGTCAAAGATCATGGCATTTCGCGGGCTTGAGCGCGTGCCGGTAGATGAGGCGAGCGCTGGCGACATCATCAGCCTTGCGGGCCTGACGATCGCGACCGTGGCGAACACCATCGCCGACCCGTCGGTAAGCGAGCCGCTGCACGCACAGGCAATCGATCCGCCGACGCTGTCGATGCGCTTTGCCGTCAACGATTCGCCGATGGCGGGGCGTGAAGGCAGCAAGGTGACGAGCCGCATGATCCGCGACCGCTTGCTGCGCGAAGGCGAATCGAACGTCGCGATCAAGGTGACCGAAAGCGACGACCGCGATAGCTACGAAGTCGCCGGCCGCGGCGAATTGCAGCTCGGCGTGCTGATTGAAACCATGCGCCGTGAGGGATTCGAACTCGGCATCAGCCGACCACGCGTGCTGTTCAAGGAAGACGAAAGCGGCCAAAAGATGGAGCCGTATGAAACCGTGATCATCGACGTGGACGAGGAATATTCGGGCACGGTTGTTGAAAAGATGAACCTCCGCAAGGCGGAACTGACCGACATGCGCCCATCGGGTGGCGGCAAGACGCGCATCACCTTTAGCGCGCCGTCACGCGGGATGATCGGCTATCACGGCGAATTCCTGTCTGATACGCGCGGCACCGGCATCATGAACCGGCTGTTTGAAAAATACGGGCCGTTCAAGGGCCGGATCGATGGCCGCAAAAATGGCGTGCTGATCTCCAACGGTTCGGGCGAGGCCAATGCCTATGCGCTGGGGCCATTGGAAGAACGCGGCATCATGATGGTCGCCCCCGGCGAGGCGCTGTATGAAGGCATGATCATCGGCGAAAATGCCAAGAACGACGATCTTGAAGTCAACCCGATGAAGTCAAAGGCGCTGACCAACTTCCGCGTCAGCGGCAAGGACGACGCCATTCGCCTGACCCCACCGTGGCGACTGACGCTGGAACAGGCGATCGCGTACATCGATGATGATGAACTGGTCGAAGTTACCCCCAAGTCAATCCGCCTGCGCAAGCGGCATCTGGACCCGAACGAGCGCAAAAAGGCGAGCCGGGCGAAGGTGGCGGCTTAATCTGTCGCTTCAATCTCGCCTGCTGTCGTTATCGTTTGGCGGGTGGGCTTTCGGCATGAAACGCCGGCTGCAAGTATAACACTGGCGCGTCGCTCTGCGCGGGAGCGACAGCGCCGGGCGCGCGCCCACCGGATTAACCCTGTCGCAGCGCAGGGCGTTAACCGCGCGGGCGTATGTTGGGCACCATGCCGTTCGCCAAACTCTTTCGCAGTCGCTGGACCGCGCTGTTATGGGCGGGCGGGATATTGTGGACGGCCTATGACGTGGCCGGTAGCGCACCGTCGCCGCCGCCGCTCGTGGCCAGCAACACCGGCGACGTGGTCGACGTGACCGGTACGCCTGTATCCAACGATGACCTGAACATGCTCGCGCATTTCGGCGATGGCGCAACGGGCCGCTAGGCACCGCGCGGATCAATCACCGGCAATGTCGTTGACCGGGGTGCGCATTTGCCGTCATGCTCGCTTTCGATAGCGTCCCGCTATTCGGTACAGCGTTTGGGGAATGGCAGTGATGAAACATTGGGTGATGGCAGCGCGTGCTGCTGCTGCGATAGGCGTTGGGCTGGCCGCGGCTTCGGCAGGCGCCCAAGAGACTGCGCCGGTGGGGCCTCCGGCGGTTTTGGCACCCGGCCAGGTGTTTCGCGATTGCGCGGCGACTTGCCCTGAAATGGTTGTGGTGCCCGCAGGCAGCTTCATGATGGGCAGTACGCTTTCAAGCGATAGCAGCCCGGTACACAGCGTCACCCTGCCCAACGCCTTTGCGGTCGGCCGATTTGAAGTGACCTTTGCGGAATGGGACGCGTGCGTGGCCGATGCCGGCTGTATCGCTGCCACCGATCCCGATGCACCCGCCCCCAAACGGGCCGCGCCGTCGCCCAAGCGTGAACGATATCCCGTGGACAATGTATCCTGGAATGATGCGCAGCAATATCTCGCCTGGCTGTCTGCCAAAACCGGCGCGCGCTATCGCCTGCTGAGTGAGGCGGAGTGGGAATATGCAGCGCGGGCAGGCACAACAACGCGGTTTAATACAGGCGATGTCATTGCTTTGGATGACGCAAATTTTTCGCGCGCGCCCAATTTCAAAACCGGCGCGCCCGCGCTGATCAGGGACCAACGCAAAGTACCCGCCCTGCCGCTCGGCAGCTTTCCGGTCGGGTCGTTCGCGCCCAACGGCTTTGGGTTGTACGATATGCACGGCAATGTCGCGGAATGGGTGCAGGATTGCTTCAACCGCGACTATAACGGAGCGCCCGCCAATGGGGCGGCCTGGACGGCTGGCGAATGCAAACGTCGGCAGCAGCGCGGCGGTTTCTTTGATAGCCCGCCCAACGCGATCAGGGCTGATCGCCGGGCAAATGGCAATGTCGACTATTATAATTCCCGCCACGGCTTCCGCGTCGCCCGCGCCCTGTGAGGAGTGACGGTGGGTGATGCCGATTGGCCAAGGCCGGTCGGCACCCCCGCTTTTCGCCTTGTCGGTTGTCAGCCGCGGCGAGTATAGTTCATGAATTGACCCAGATTGCGCCCAGATCGCGGGGCATATTGGTGACATTATGTCGCATAATGTCACCGATTTTGGAGTATTTTATGCGTTTTTGGCCGATTTTTACCCTTATTGTCATGATTTTCGCGCCTTTTCGCGCTTTTGGCGCAGAATTGGCACCGGTATCGCTGGTCAAGGCCGGAAAGTGGGAGATGAATTACGATGTCGATTCGTGTCATCTGGTGGCCACATTTGGTACGGGTGACGGTGCGATATCGATAAACATGACCCGTGTCGGGCCGTCGGATGGCTTTGACCTGACACTCTACGGAAAACCGCTGGCAACCGATGTTCTGCAGCGTGATGTCGAGATCGCATTTGGCGATCAGCAAGGCTTTATCAAACGGTCGGCGCTGGCGGGGAGTGCTCAAATTCCGCGTAAAGTCCCTCTATTGATGATCTCAAACCTGCGGATAGATGGCAAAGACTATCTGTCGAAGGATAAGCCTACCGATTCAAGAGTGACGCCTGAACAGGAAGCAGCTACCCAATCAATTACTCTTAAGCTGTCATCCCGGCGCCAATATCGGTTGGAAACGGGCCCCTTGGGGACGGTGTTTAAGGCGATGCGGCAATGCACGACCAATTTGGTAAAATCCTGGGGCTATGATCCTGATGTTCAGGCCAATCTAACCAAAGATGCAGAGCCAACCGGCACGCCGGAGCGATGGTTCACTTCGGCTGATTACCCCTCTGGAGCGCTTCAAAACGGGCAAAGCGGCAGCTTGACCTTTCGCCTTGATGTGAACGAGACGGGCAAGGTTGATGGCTGCCACGTGCTTTACCGCACTGATCCCGATGAATTCGCCGCTCTAACGTGCAAGCTGTTGCTCAAACGGGCAACCATGTCCGCGGCGCTTGATTCACAGGGCCATCCGGTCAAATCTTTCTACCTTCGAAAGATAACTTGGTTAGCGGGCGGACGATAACGCCGAAGCAGCAGCAGTGCTCTACGCCCCCATCGCCATCACCACCGCCCATTCATCGGCACGTACAGGACATACCGACAGCCGTGATTGGCGCAGCAATTCCATCGCCGCGAGGGCTGGTTCAGCCTTGATCGCCGTCAGGGTGACGGGGCGGGGCAGGGCGCGCAGCGGCTGTACCTGTACCGATGCCCATTTGCCGTCTTCCCCGTCCGGCTGCCAAGCGCGCGTGATGCGGGCGATGCCAACCACCGCCTTGTCGCTGACGCTGTGATAGAAAAGCGCCTCGTCCCCCACCGCCATCGCGCGCAGGTTGATCGCGGCGCTATGGTTGCGCACCCCGGTCCATTCGGTGTGGCCATCCGCCACCAACTGCGCCCAGCCATAGCTTTCGGGTTCGGATTTGATCAGCCAATATGCCATCGCTATACTCTTTCCGCTGGGCGTTGCCGGTCGCTTCATGGTTAAACGTGGCATGAACGCCGCGTTCGGAAACAGTTCAGCGCGACTCGCCTACCCAATGCAACAGGCTCTTCCTGTGGTGCTGTCAAAATGGGGGCATATCAGGGCTCGGGCTGGTTGAGATGAGGAGATCGGACATGAAGTCGATGTTGAAGAAAGCCGGCCTTGGGTTCGCCCTCGCCGCCACTGCCCTGAGCGTTGCTGCCCCTGCCGAAGCGCAGCGTTATTATGGCCGTGATCGTCGCGGTAATGGCGGCGGCGCGGTGATTGCCGGGATTGCGGGCCTCGCCATTGGCGCGGCCATCGCGTCGAATAACAATGATCGTTATCGCGACCGTTTTTACGATGATCGCGGTTTTGACCGGGGCTATGACTATAATTATTACAACAGCCACGGCTATTATCCGGACGACGGCTATTACGCCTATAACTACCGCCCGCGCTACAATCGCTGCCGCGTTGTACGCCAGTGGGACCCCTATTACCGCGAAAGCGTGCGCGTTCGCATCTGCCGCTAAGGCCTGATCGAGCGCAGATGAGGGGGGGGTGCGCGATGACCGCACCGCCCCCTTTTCGCGTGTTGGCTGGTTACCCCGGTTTTTTAGGGGCGGCGGGCTGGCAATTTGCGCGCCGCTGCGCCA
>JBBSCC010000205.1:0-5175 GCA_038250735.1 Sphingomonadales bacterium
CGCGGCAATCACCGACCGCACATCTTGCGGCCCTTGCTCTTCCAGCGGGGGCTGCGGCTCGCCAGGGCGAAAGCGTTGCGCGGCACTGGCCAGCGATTGCAACGGGCGCGAAATACGCCGTGATCCCCACAGAACGGGCAAGAGAACGATGACATAAAGGATCAGCGTTTGCAGGATCAGCTGCCGGATGATCGGCCATTCCGATCGCGGCCAGGGCGCGCGCATGACCAGCCAGCCGCGCCCAGGTTGTTCAACGGCGATGGTCATTACCGCACCAAACCGGGCGAAATGATCGGCATAGCGGCGGTCAAACCCGCGCTGACGCCGATCATGTCGATGGGGACGCGAAAAGGGGCGCACATCGGTGGCGATCCTGCCCACGCTAACGCCTGCCTCAACCAGCGCGGCGCGCAACGCCATTTCGATTTCGGGCTGGGGGTGAGCGGGGGTGGGAATGGGATTGGCGCGCACAATACGCAACCTTCCGCGGCCCGTTTCCTCGCGTAGTGGCGTGCCCGGGGGTTGTTCGGTGATGTCGATAATGCGGGTCAGCGCCGGGCCCACGATCTGCTGCATGATGATTTGCCGACGCACCTGAAACAGCATCGTGAAGTTGATCGCCTGTGCCACGAACAGCGCAATCGCAATCAGCACGGCGATCTGGCTGGAAAGGCTGCGGGGCCAGAATTTGTTCATCGGATCACAGCCGGGTCACTTCAGCAGCCAGTGTATAGCCGCCGCCCCATACGGTTTTGATCAGCTCGGGGGCTTTGGCATCCGCTTCAATCTTGCGGCGCAGGCGGCTGACCTGATTATCGACCGCACGATCAAAGGCGGCGGCTTCGCGCCCTTGCGTCAGATCGAGCAGCTGATCGCGGGTTAACACCTGGCGCGGGCGGAGCACTAGCGCGAGCAGCAGATTATACTCGCCGGTGGAGAGCGCGACGGAAACGCCGCTGCGATCAACCAGCGCGCGCTCACCCGATTTCAGCACCCAGCCGGCAAAGGCGAACGACCCTGTATCGGGCGCATGCTGACGGGCACCGCCATTGGCGGCGCGGCGCAACACCACCTTGGCCCGCGTGGCGAGTTCGCGCGGGGAAAACGGCTTCACAACATAATCATCAGCGCCCATTTCGAGTCCGACGATCCGGTCGGTCTCCTCACTGCGCGCGGTGAGCAGGATGACGGGCGTGTCGCTGGTCTCGCGGATATGGCGGGTCAGGCTAAGGCCGTCTTCGCCGGGCATCATGATGTCGAGGATAACGAGATCAATCGCATAGGCCGCCAGCCGAGTGCGCGCCGCGCCAGCATCGCCCGCCTGCGTCACGCGAAAACCCTGTTTGATGAGGAATTGCGCCAGCGGCTCGCGGATCGAGCGCTCGTCATCGACCAGCAGCAAATGGGGGATATCGGTCATGGATGGTGCATGCAGCATGAGGGCGCGATTTCAAAGAATTGCCGGGCGAGCATGGGGGATGCTCGCCCGGCAGGCATTTACTTCACCGGGTTGGGGGCAGCCGGTGGAGGGGGCGGCGGCGGTGGTGGCGTTGGTGGCGGTGGGGTCATGCCGCCGTGCATCGCCTCAAACTTAGCGCGCATTTGCTGGTGGCGGGCGGCGATTTCGGGCTTGTCGACAAAGCCGTCACGGTTCGCGTCCAGTGTGGCGAAGTGTGCGTCGGCTTGGGCGCGCACCTCGTCGCGGCTGATCCGGTTGTCGTGGTTGGCGTCGGTTCGTTCAAACATCCGTCCGCCCATTGGCCCGCCTTCGGGGCCGCCGCGCATCATGCCGTGTGGGCTGCCAAAGCCACCTGGACCCCGGTGTCGGCCGCGCATCTGGGCATGCGCTGCCTGAAGCTCGGCTTCGCTGATTTGCTTGTCGCCGTTGGTGTCTATCCGCTTGAAATGATTATCTTCTTGCGCGGCGAATTCGCTCTTCGTCACAGCGCCGTCGCCATTGGCGTCGGCCCGCGCCAGCCGGGGGCCGCGAAACTCGGCGGGGCCAATCGTGCCATCGCCATTGGCGTCAAGCCGCTTGAAATGCGTCTCGCCCTTGGCGAAAAATTCGGCGCGGGAAACGGTGCCGTCGCCGTTGGAATCGGCGCGCATCATGCCGTGGGGTGTGACGGCGGCGGCGATGCCGATGCCGGCAATCGCGGTCGTGCCCAGCGCAGCGGCGATGATCCATTTGGTGATCTTCATGTTGCGATCCTCAATTTTGGGGAGCTAATCTCCACCATAATCGCGGTTATTGGCGCGTTTTGTCGCATTAAGTTGTCAAATGTGCGGAAAAATGTCGCAAATTGTCGCGTTTGGCGAGGAATCGCAGCCCTTTTAAGCAAAGATCGCGACGCTTTGCATCCCTTCGGCCATCAACTGCCCATCGGCGTTCCAGATCCGCATCGTCTGGCTGCTGCACCCGTTGCGGGCGAAATCTGACTTGGCCGATAGCAGCCACCAGTCATCGGTCGTCGACGGGGTGGGGGTGAGCATGTTCACGATCCAGGTCAGCGAACTGACGGGCGGGAACCCCCCGCCCAGCAAGCGCATCACCGCTGGCGGCAGGGCATCGGCGACCGCCATGATCTGCACCATCGGATCAAGCCCCGCCGTGTCGCGCAGCCGTGCCCAGCGCAGCAATTCGCCCTCTGCCAGGCCATCCTTCAGATCAAGGAAGTTGAAATTATGGATGAAGAATTCTTCCGGCCCGGTGAAAATCTTTGCATCCGGCGCAGGCGGCTTGCGATCGACCGGCGGGCGCTGATCGAAATCGAGCTTTGATGCCTGATCGGACATGAAGACAAAGGTAGCGCGGTAGCCAAGGCCCGCTTCGGAGACGATGTCGGACTGGATAAACGCCGCATTGCGCCCGCGCCGCAGCTTGGTGGCGGTGACGGTGATGTCGCCTGCCAACGGGCCGATGAACGCGACCTGCGCTGATCGCAGCGGCGGCAGATCAGGCTCGCACTGTTGCGCGGCGTGGAGCGCAATCGCGCTCGACAGCCCGCCATATGCGGTGCGACCCTGCAGCCAGCCCGCCGGAATATTGGCGGTGAAGCCGGTGCCGGTTGGCTTGGCGGCGGCAAGGATGTCGGCAATCGGGATCATCGTGCGGCTTTCTGTGATTCTGGCGTTGATTGGGCGGCAAGTTGATCGCGCAGTTCGCGTTTCAGCACCTTGCCAATGGCGCTGCGGGGCAGTTCAGCGGCGATGTGGAGCGCAGACAGGCGCTGCGTTTTGCCCAGCCGATCATTCGTCCACGCCATGATCGCGGCTGCATCGCTACCCTCGGCGCGCGGCACATAGAAACCGACCGGGGTCTCGCCCCAGGCTTCGGACGGCACGCCGACAACGGTGCAGTCGGCCACGTCCGGGTGCTGCGCAAGCACCGCCTCCAAATCCGACGGGTAGATGTTGAACCCGCCTGAGATGATCAGGTCCTTTTTGCGGTCCATCAGGATCAGGAAACCATCCTCGTCGAACCGCCCGACGTCGCCGTGGCGAATATAGCGCCGCCCTTCGGCATCGAACCATTCGGCCGCGCGGGTTGCATCCTGCCGGCCGTGATAGCCCGTCATCATCGCCGGGCTGCGGCCGACGACTTCGCCCATTTCGCCCGCTGGCACTTCATTGCCGTCATCATCGATCAGGCGGATGTCGTGCCCGTCAACCGGCACGCCAACGCTGTGCAGCTTGGTGGGATTGGCGTTGGCGACCAGCATTGTTGTGCCGCCGCCTTCGGTCATGCCGTAATATTCCACCAGCAACCCCGGCCAGCGCGCGACAACATCAGCCTTCAACGCGGCAGAAAAGGGCGCGCTGGTGCAGGTTTTCAGCCGGAATGCCGACAGGTCAAAACTGTCAAAGTCCGGCACCGCCATGATCCGCTGATATTGCACCGGCACCAGCATGGCGTGGGTGGCATGGTTGGCAGCGGCAAGTTCCAGAAAACCGCGCGCGTCGAATTTTTTCATGATCACCGCGGTGCCGCCCCAGCCAAGCGTTGGCAGGAAGGTGACGAGCGTGGTGTTGGAATATAGCGGCGTGGCCAGCATCGTCACCGCATCGCCAAAGCCAGCGCCCGAATTGCGGTGGATGTGCGCCCAGCGCATCGCATGGCTTTGCACAATGCCCTTGGGCGTGCCGGTGGTGCCCGATGAATAGATGACGTTGAACGGATCATCGGGAGTGATGGATACTGCTGCGGGCGCGCTGCCAGCGGGCGCGAGCCAATCAGCAAAACTGGCGGTGCCGAAATCAACGATGCGCGCGGTGATCGACTGGCCGTCCAGCAAATCGCGGGTCGATGCGTCAATAAACACAACTGGCGCGCCGCTATCGTTGATCATCGCGGCAATCGATTCGCCGGTGGCGGACGGGGAAAGCGGGGTGGCGGCGCACCCGGCGCGCAAAATGCCCAGAAAAACCGTGCCATATTCAATCGAAGGCGTCGCGCAGATGGCCACGCACGCGCGCTGTGCCACGCCGCCTTGTTGCAGTGCCGCCGCCACCCGGTCCATCATCGCATCAAGCGCTGCATAGGTGATCGATCCGGCGCCTGATACCAGCGCCAGCTTGTCGCCACGTTCGGCGGCATGGGCGCGGATGAGCGCGGGCAGCGTTGCAAAATCGCTGGCAAGCAATGTGTCTGCGGTCATGCGTCCTCCCCATCAGGTTTCAGGGTGGCTAGGCGAGGCGAGGGCGAAATGCCATACGCGTTGTTCGAAAATCAAAACCAAGGGGCTTTTCATGCTGTTCTACGATGCCGCCAATCCGGCCCCCAATCCCCGGCGCGTGCGCATTTTTCTGGCCGAAAAGAACCTGAAAGTGCCCACCGAATTGCTGTCGATTGTGGCGGGTGAGCATAAGAAGCCCGAATTTCTGGCGGTAAATCCGCTGGGGCAGATTCCGGCGCTGCAACTCGACGATGGCGACGTCATCACCGAAAGCCTGTCAATCTGCCGGTTTTTCGAAGCGCTGAATCCCGATCCGCCGATGTTCGGCAAGGGGCCAAAGGGCGTGGCCGAAGTGGACATGTGGGTGCGCCGCGTTGAACTGCGGCTGATGGTGCCGGTGGGGATGGTGTGGATGCACACCCACCCGTTCACCGCGCGCGTTGTGGTGCCGCAATATACCGAATTCGGTGAGAGCAACCGCCCGCGCGTCATTGCCGCG
>JBBSCC010000206.1:0-5132 GCA_038250735.1 Sphingomonadales bacterium
CGGGCTTCCTCGTCGGCGGTATCATCCGACCCTTCCTCGTACAGCGCCAGATAACCGGGGAACAGCACCACTTGCCCGGTCGCGCGCAGCCCGTGCTGGCCGCTGCCGTCGCTCAGCTCGATCGTCGTGCGCTCCATCCGCGCCGATGCCATCTGGCTGGCGAGCGCGCGCTTCCAGATCAGGTCGTACAGCCGGGCATGGTCGCCCGATCCCGTCTTGTCCTTGCCAAAATCGGTGGGGCGGATCGCCTCATGCGCTTCCTGCGCGTTCTTTGCCTTCGACTGATATTGCCGGGGCTTGTCGGGCACATAACTGGCGTCATACCGGTTCGCGACCGCCAGCCGCGCAGCGGAGATGGCACTCGAATCCATCTGTACGCCGTCGGTACGCATATAGGTGATCGCGCCGTCTTCGTAGAGATTTTGCGCCACCCGCATCGTGTGATCAGCGGAAAAGCCCAGCTTGCGCGCGGCCTCCTGCTGCAGCGTTGATGTGGTGAAGGGTGGCGGCGGGTTGCGCGTGGCGGGCTTCGTCTCAACCGAGGCGACCGAAAAGCGGCCAGCCTCGACATCCGCCTTGGCGGCCAGCGCGTCGCCTTCCTTGCCAATCGTCAGCCGGTCGATCTTGTCGCCGCGCCACCGCGTCAGCCGGGTGGTGAACGGCGTGCCGTCATGCTCCATCTCGGCGGTGACGGACCAATATTCCTGGGGGCGGAACACATCGATTTCGCGCTCGCGCTCCACAATCAGCCGCAGCGCCACCGATTGCACGCGCCCCGCCGATTTCGCGCCCGGCAGCTTGCGCCACAGCACCGGCGACAGCGTGAAGCCAACCAGATAATCCAGCGCGCGGCGCGCCCGGTACGCATCAATCAAATCGGTATCGAGTTCGCGCGGATGCTTCATCGCCTCGGTCACCGTCGCCTTGGTGATCGCGTTGAAGGTGACGCGCTGTACATCCTTGGGCAGCGCCTTGCGCCCACGCAGCACCTCTTGCACATGCCAGCTGATCGCCTCGCCTTCCCGATCCGGATCGGTCGCCAGGATCAGCCGGTCGGCGGTTTTCGCCAGATCGGTAATCGCCTTTAGCTGCTTGGCCTTGTCAGCATAACTTTCCCATTCCATCGCGAATTCATGGTCGGGATCAACGGAGCCGTCCTTGGCGGGCAGATCGCGGACATGGCCATAGCTGGCGAGCACCCGGTAATCGCTGCCCAGATATTTCTCGATGGTTTTCGCCTTGGCCGGCGATTCGACGATAACAAGCTGCATGGGGTGATAGCGTCCTTACGTGTACGCGCGAGGGTGGCGGGGCTTGATAGCCGCCGTCAAGCTGTTGCAGCAAGGAGCGAGGGGCTGAAATGATCAATCCCCCTAATCAGCCAAATCGACCACTGTTGGCCTGAAAACTGAGTATCACAATTATAAAGAGACGAACTTTTTAAACAAAAACAATTCTCTAAAAAAAGCATTAGTTATGTGAAATTAACCACGCATTGCACCACCGCAATGCGAAAAATTGATGTATTTTAGAAATGAATTGTCAAAATTATTTATTCAATTGAACCTGAAACTTGCGTCATGTCCTGAATTTTTTGACCTTTAATTTCGGTTTTGACTAACCCTTTTAGAATTGATGTTGTTATTACTGACGAACAAATACTTATTTGGTCATTTATCTGTTTTTGAAATAATGGAAATTTTGCAATATTATCAGCCTCTACCAAAAGATATTTTTTTAAAAGCGGGACGGCTGATTTGCAATCATTATTCTTTATAGCTGCAACTGCCAGTTTGTAATCATCATTAATTTCCGGATTTGCCAAAGCGATACAAGGACTTGCAACATAGGCTAAACATACTGGTATGAAAGCGCTTTTTCGAAACATCTCAAACCCTTTCGGATAAACTAAAACGGAGCTTTTTCTGGAAGGATTAACTTTACCGCGCCAGGTGCGCTCGCTTCCGGTTTCGAGGTAACCACCGCCTCAGGTGCATACGACCGTTTATAATCGACACCTTTGAATATTGAAAAACAGATAATGGCCGTTCCGAAAAGTGAAAAGAACACCCCAGGCGCTGCGCTTCGCAGTTTTAACGAATATGATCCCAAGCCAGCCTCTAAATCGCCCGCGGATTGCAACTTTTCAAGAGCAAACAGGCGAAACCCCATGTAGCTTACGCCGACGCCGCTCAACAAAATCGCTATTTTGTAGACAATAAGAAAAACATATATCGTTACATCATTCGACATACAAAGCTCCCCCATCAGCGCATGATCATATCATCCAGGAGCGCAAATTTCAATTGCCAGTGCTTAGCAATGTCGATCGATTGGGAACATTCAAATATAGGGTGAGACTGTGCGACAAAATCTCGCTAGCCCCTATTCACGGCGCTGACGTCCGATTTGATAGAAGCCCCCAATAATTATGATCAGTGTCAGTGATTCTTCAAAGGAAGAAGGGCAGCCGGTACGATGGATGGCAATCCATCAATTCCGGTCGCGCGGTTTATCCAGGGCGGACAGCACCCCGCGCATGGTGCGCACTTCCTGGCTGGACCAGCCCGGCTTGGTCAGCAGCGTGCGCAGCGTGCGCCGCGTTACGGGTGTGCGATCAGGCGGGAAGTAAAATCCGGCGGCTGCCAGCATCGCATCCATCTGCTGGATCATCCCTTCCAGTTCTTCATGCGGCGCGGGTTCGGGCAGGTCGGTGGCAGGCGGGCTGGCGAGCGCCACCCCCTTGCTCCATTCATACGCGACCAAAATCACCGCTTGCGCCAGGTTCAGCGATCCAAATTCAGGGTTGATCGGCACGGTGATAATCGTGCGGGCCAGCGCCACATCATCGGTTTCCAGCCCCGCGCGTTCGGGCCCGAACAGGATGGCGGCGCGCGACGGCGATGCATGGATATCGCGCGCAGCGATTTCGGGTGTCACGACGGGCTTGGTCACACCGCGCCTGCGCACCGTTGTCGCATAAACCTGCGCGCAATCGGCTACGGCATCCGCCACGCTGTCGAACACGGTTGCGCGCTCCAACACGATATCGGCCCCCGACGCCGCTGGCCCTGCCGACGGATTGGGCCAACCATCACGCGGCGTCACAAACCGAAGCTCCACCAACCCAAAGTTGAGCATCGCGCGTGCAGCCTTGCCGATATTTTCCCCCAACTGCGGGCGGACAAGGACGATGACGGGGGGCGGGGCGATGATTGGCGGAGCGCTCACCCCCGGCCAACCTCAGGATCATGGGCGACGTCGGTGCCATGGCCAACCTCTGCCACGTTGCCGGCAAATTCCTCAAAATCGCGGGCTTCGCGAAAATCCTTATAGACGCTGGCGAAGCGGATATAGGCGACCGAATCGAGTTCCTTCAGCCCGTCCATCACCATTTCGCCGATGCGTTTCGATGCAATATCGCTGTCGCCCAATGTTTCGAGCTGGCGCTGGATGCTGGTGACGAGCTTTTCAATGCGGACCGAATCAATCGGCCGCTTGCGGCAGGCGATGGATACCGAACGCATCAGCTTTTCACGGTCAAACGGTTCGCGCCGAAAGCCGCCATTGGCCCCTTCGCTTTTCAGCACGTTCAAATCGCGCAGCTGGATGCGTTCAAAGGTCGTGAACCGCGCGGCGCAGCCTTCGCACTGGCGGCGGCGGCGGATCGCTGCACCGTCTTCGGTGGAGCGGCTGTCCTTTACCTGGCTGTCTTCATGGCCGCAAAACGGGCAGCGCATTCAGCCGCGCTTCTTGGCACGAAAATAGGTGATGCCTGCGCCCGCCAGCGCGCCAAAGATCGGCCCGACAAACGGCACCGGAATCGCGATCAGCGCGCCAATGCCCGCTGCAACGGCCATTTTCTTGGTGAGTGCTTTTTCGTCTTCGGTCATTGTCACAGCCCTTCGGGATAAATGGGGAAGCGCGCGCACAGCGCCAGCACGCGCTGGCGCACATCGGCTTCGGCCACCGGATCGCCAGCCTCACCCTGCTGGCGCAATCCTTCGAGCACATCGGCGATCATATGGCCAATCTCGCGGAATTCGGCAGGGCCAAAGCCGCGCGTGGTGCCTGCAGGCGAACCAACGCGGATGCCGCTGGTTTTGGTCGGCGGCTGCGGATCATTGGGGATACCGTTTTTGTTGCAGGTGATGCCGGCGCGCTCCAGCGCCTCATCCGCGTCCTTGCCGGTGACGCCCAGCGGTGTCAGATCAATCAGCGCCAGATGCGTATCGGTGCCGCCGGATATCACCTCCGCACCGCGTTCCTTCAGTGTGGCTGCCAGCACCTTCGCGTTCTCGATCACGGCGGCGATATAGCTTTTGTAATCGGGCTGAAGCGCCTCGCCAAAGGCAACCGCCTTGGCGGCGATGACATGCATCAGCGGACCACCCTGCAGCCCCGGAAACACCGCCGAGTTAAGCTTTTTGCCCAGCGCCTCGTCATTCGACAGGATCATCCCGCCGCGTGGGCCGCGCAATGTTTTATGCGTGGTCGTCGTCGCGATGTGCGCGTGCGGGAAGGGTGATGGGTGCAATCCGGCAGCGACCAGGCCAGAGAAATGGGCCATATCGACGAGGAAATACGCGCCAACTTCATCAGCAATCGCCCGGAAGCGCGCGAAATCAATCTGGCGGGGATAGGCAGAGCCACCTGCGATGATCAGCTTGGGCTGATGCTCCAGCGCCAGCGCGCGCACCTGATCAAAATCGATCAGATGGGTGACAGGATCGACGCCGTATTGCACCGCGTTGAACCATTTGCCCGACATCGCCGCCTTTGCGCCGTGCGTCAGGTGACCGCCAGCATCCAGGCTCATCCCCAAAATCGTATCGCCCGGCTTCACCAGCGCCAGCATCACCGCGCCATTGGCCTGCGCGCCCGAATGCGGCTGCACATTGGCATAGGCGCAGCCAAACAATTGCTTGGCGCGATCAATCGCCAGCGTCTCCACAGCATCGGACGGGGCGCACCCCTGATAGTAACGCTTGCCCGGATAACCTTCCGCATATTTATTGGTGAAGACCGAGCCCTGCGCTTGCAGCACGGCTTTGGACACAATGTTTTCGCTGGCGATCAGTTCGATCTGGGTCTGCTCGCGCGTTAATTCCTGCGCGATTGCACCGAACACA
>JBBSCC010000207.1:0-5110 GCA_038250735.1 Sphingomonadales bacterium
CGCGTCAGCTCTCGGCCAACGATCATCCGCATCACCTGGTTGGTGCCCTCCAGAATCGAATGCACCCGCAGATCGCGCCAGAAGCGTTCGATGGGATAATCCATCAGATAGCCATAGCCGCCATGCAATTGCAGTGCGCGATCGACCACCGATGATCCGGTATCGGTCGCCAACCGCTTGGCCATGGCAGCGAATTTGGTTTTGTCGGGCGCATTCGCGGTTACCTTGGCAGCCGCCATGTACAGCAGCGCGCGCGCCGCCTCCAACTCGGTTGCCATGTCGGCCAGCATGAACTGGGTGTTCTGAAAATCGCTGATCGCGGTGCCAAATTGCTTGCGATCACGGGTATAGCCAATCGCTTCGTCAAGGCAGCGTTGCGCGCCGCCCAGCGAACACGCGCCAATGTTCAGCCGCCCGCCATCAAGCCCCATCATCGCAATGCGGAACCCCTCCCCTTCGCCGCCAACGCGGTTCGCCACGGGGACGCGCACCTCCTCTAGGATCACTTGCCGGGTTGGCTGCGAGTGCCAGCCAAGCTTGCGCTCATTCGCGCCGAACGACACGCCGGGCATGTCCTTTTCAATCACCAGGCACGAAATGCCCTTTGGCCCGTCCTCCCCGGTGCGCACCATCGTGACGTAGAGGTCGTTTTCGCCCGCCCCCGAAATGAACTGCTTGGTGCCGGACACGACATAATGATCGCCGTCCCGGACTGCGCGCGTCTTCAGCGCGGCGGCGTCTGATCCGCTGCCCGGCTCGGTCAGGCAATAGCTGGCAATGGTTTCCATCGACACGAGATCGGGCAGATATTTGGCCTTCACCTCTGCCCCGCCGAACCGGTCGATCATCCACGCGGCCATGTTGTGAATGCTGACGAACGCGCTGGTGGACGGGCAGCCATAGGCCATCGCCTCCATGATCAGCGCCGCCTCCAGCCGCCCCAGGTTGATGCCGCCCGATTCCTCGCTGACATAAATCGCGGCAAAGCCAAGTGCTGCGGCTTCCTTGATCGTGGCACGCGGGAAGATATGCTTTTCGTCCCATTCCCCGGCAAAGGGCGTGATGCGATCAGCCGTAAATTTGCGCGCCAGATCCTGAATCTCGCGCTGATCATCGGTTAGGTCGAATTGGGTCATCGCGTTGCTCTAGCGCCGTGCCCGACCGATTCCCAGCCCCCGACAGGTTAGGGTGTAGACTGATAGAAAGCGGCCTGTTGGGAAGCGACTACTTGCGGTCGTTGGCAGTTGCAGTTCACAGTCAGCGAATGAGCACCCTCCTGTTTGCCTTAGTATCTCTCATGAGCATCGCAGCGACCGACGAACCCGGGCGGCAGTCTGCCCCATCCCAAATCGCGGCCGCCGCGCAGATCGAAACAACCGCGAGCGCGACCAAAACCGCCCTAATCAGACGCTTCCTCCGGGCCATCGGTCGCCAAGATCAACTCGATAGCGGAAGCTTTCTTGAGCGCTACGCCATACCGGGCGGGGTTATGTGGCCGATCACGAAAGGCGTTCAGCCAACGGAAGACTTCTTTGGCGGGTTCGAACGGCGGATGTCGGCGCTAAAAATGGCTTATGAGAAACGTCGCGCCACTTATCAGCAAGCTTACGAGAGCCATGTGAATTGGGAGTTTACAGAGCAAGAACTCTCTAAGATCGTAGAGTTTTTGGAGAGCCCTGTCGGGAAGCACTACCTTGAAGGTCGCTGGCGGATGGAGGCCTACAGTAACACTAATACCGAGGACATCGAGCAAGAAATTGTAGCGGAAGCCCAAGCCAGTTTGGCAAAGTAATGAACGACCGCTCTCCACCCAATCTCAGCCGTTCAGCCCCTGCGCTAATAATAGTCGTTTATCGGTTCATCACCCCGGGCGCTTCATCGGGACCATGCCATCTTTCGGCCAAAAATTAACTTCATCTTCTGCGATACTTATCAGGAGAAGTCGTCATGAACAGAACACGAATGGTCGGCGCATTGCCCATTATCCGGGGCCGCATTATTCTGGCGCCCATTATTCTGGCGATAGCCCTTGGCGGCTGCGTGGCGTTTGATGACAGCAGTGACCAGGGGGCCCGGCTGGACAATTGCGCGCGGACGCCGGGATGCACCAGCAGCGCTTCGCCTTCAGGTTACGGATCGCAACAGTCGCGCAGCGTTGAACCGGTTGGCCCCGGTGGTGTCTCTCCGCGACGCTAAATCGCGCCACGCCGTATTTTGCCATTAGCACCGGCCATTAGCACCGGGTGTATTCCACCCGCGCGGGCGGCGATCCGTCGGTGCGTAGCAGCCGCGTGCCGGCCACCCGCAATGCATAGGTCGTGCGCACCATTGCTGCCTGACCAAAACCAGTCAGCCGCAGATCAAGCGTGATGCTGGACGGGGAATAGGCCACGATCCGCTCAATCGGCCCGCCAGCGGCGTAATAATCCACCCTGCCCTTTTCGATTTTCAGCGTACCGCGCCGATCATCCCGGCTCAGGTCGCAATCGGCAGATGTGCGGCCCCAGCTTCCCTCAAAGGGCAACAACGCCATTTGCGCGGCGGAGGGCGCGGGCGTGGCGTGCCCCGCCGGCAAAGTCTTCCCGTTCGGCGCGAGCACAACAGTGTTGGGATCGAAATCGGGCTTTTGCTCGCCACAACCGGCCACCCCTGCGCAAAGCAGAATGATGCCCATCAGCATCGATAGCGTCGTCGGTCGGATCATGCGTTCACTCCACTGGGGGCGTTACCGGGGACTTTCGACATCAACGCGCCGCAACGCGATCCGGGTGCGGCTGGAACGGGCATCGGTTCTGCAATGGGCCATCGCCCGCGGACGAACGGGCGCGCCGCCGCCATGCAAAGATGAAATCTGTTGATCGATTCCGAAATCGATCATCATTTTTCAACATCGCGCAGATAGCGTGCACCAATCCGGGCCAAAGCCGATACATCGACCCAATGGAGAATCGCCCGTGATTGATTTCGCCCTGCTGATCGGCCAGCGCCTGGTGCATAGTATCGAGATTGAATTTGTGCGGTACCTGATTGGTGCCGCAGGGCTGACGATCCTCTACGCGCTGCTGCACCGCTGGATCGCGCATCGCCGCATCCAATCCCGCGTGGCCAGCTTTGCCGATCGGCGACGCGAATTTGGCCAATCGGTGCAAACGATCTGCGTGTTCGCGGTGGTGAATCTAATCACGTTCGGGCTGGTGCGCAGCGGTGTTATTCCGATTGAACGCCAGGCCGATAATGTGCCGATCCTGCTCGCGCAGGTGCTGGCGATGATCGTGCTGCATGATTTTTGGTTCTACTGGATGCACCGTTCGCTGCACCACAAATGGCTGTTCCGCCGCGCGCATGCCACGCACCATATCTCCCGCACACCGACGAGCTGGGCCGCATACAGCTTTGCGCCGCTGGAGGCAGTGGCGGAGGCGATTTACATCCCGTTCATGCTGATCATCTTGTCGCTGGTCACGCCGTTATACGGGCTGGCGATCTTCATTTTCCTGGGGCACCAGATCGCGCGCAATGTGATTGGCCATTCGGGATTTGAACTGGCCTGGCCCGGCTTTACCCGCTCACGCTGGACAGGCTGGCTGACCACGACGACGCATCACGACCTGCACCACACCGAAGGCGGATCAAATTTCGGGCTGTACTTCACCTGGTGGGATCGGATGATGGGCACTGAAAACCCGAAATATCATGCGCGGTTTGAAGCGGTGGCCGGGCGGCGAGCGGCGGCGGTTAAGGGGGCTAAGCTGGCCTGACGCATCTGCATAGCATCCTTTGCTGTGACCCGGTACAGGCGGGGCCATGCTCCGCCTGACCGAAATTGCCCTGCCGCTCCACCATCCTGACGAAGCCTTGCCCGCCGCGATCTGCAAGCGGCTGCGCATTACCCCGCGCGAACTGATCAAATATGTGGTCGCGCGGCGCGCGCATGATGCGCGGAACAAGGCCGATATTCAGCTCGTCTATTCCTTCGATGTGAATGTGAAGGGCGAAGACGCGGTGCTGGCGCGGTGCCGCAAGGACAAGCGCGTCCAGCGCACGCCCGATACCCGCTATCATATGGTTGGGAACGCGCCACCGGGAGCGCGCCGCCCTGTCGTGATCGGCACCGGGCCGTGCGGGCTGTTCGCCGCGCTGATCCTGGCGCAAATGGGGTATCGGCCGATCATCCTGGATCGCGGCAAGGTGGTGCGCGAACGCACCAAGGATACTTGGGGCCTGTGGCGGCGCGGGGTGCTGAACCCGGAATCGAACGCGCAATTCGGCGAAGGCGGCGCGGGGACTTTTTCCGACGGCAAACTCTATAGCCGGATCAAGGATAACCGGCACTTGGATCGCAAGGTGCTGACCGAATTCGTCAAGGCAGGCGCACCGGCGGAAATCCTGACAGAGGCGCATCCGCATATCGGCACCTTCCGGCTGGTGACGATGGTGGAGAATATCCGCGCGACGATAGAGGCGCTGGGCGGCGAATATCGCTTTGAAACGCGGGTCGACGGCATCGACATCGCCACCGATTCGACCGGCGATCGGCGGGTGCGTGGGCTGCATCTGCACAATGGCGATTATCTGGAGGCCGACCGGGTAGTGCTGGCCATCGGCCACAGCGCGCGCGACAGTTTTGCGATGCTCCACGCAGCGGGCGTGTTTGTGGAGGCCAAGCCGTTTTCCATTGGCGTGCGGATCGAGCACCCGCAATCGTGGATTGATAAATCGCGGTTCGGCATCCACGCCGGGCATCCGGTGCTGGGCGCGGCAGAATATCATATCTCGCACCACTGCTCGAACGGGCGGACAGTCTACAGCTTTTGCATGTGTCCCGGCGGCACCGTGGTGGCGGCAACATCCGAAGAAGGTCGCGTCGCCACCAACGGCATGAGCCAATATTCGCGCAACGAACGCAACGCCAATTCAGGCTTTGTCGTCGCGATTGATCCGGCGCGCGATTACCCCGGCGATCCGCTGGCGGGGCTGGATTTTCAGCGCCACTGGGAATCGCGGGCCTATGTTGCGGGCGGATCGTCCTACAAAGCGCCCGCGCAGTTGCTGGGGGATTTTTTGGCGGGCAGGCCATCGGAAAAACTGGGCAGCGTCACCCCGTCATACC
>JBBSCC010000208.1:0-5078 GCA_038250735.1 Sphingomonadales bacterium
CGGATCGCCGGGTGCATGACCGCGCTGGTGATGACGATGAAGGGCCTGCCGCTGGCCTATTCCAAGGACATGCAGGACGATAAGCCACCGGTGTTTGAAGCGCATGATCTGCTCGCGCTGTCGATTGCGGCGATGACCGGCATGGTCGACAGCGCGACGTTTCGCACCGACCGGATGCGTGCGGCGGCAGAAGCGGGCTTTTCCACCGCAACCGACCTGGCCGACTGGCTGGTACGCGAAGCAGGGCTGCCGTTTCGCGAAGCGCATCACGTGACCGGGCGGGCGGTGAAGCTGGCCGAAGAACGCGGGCTGCCACTCGATCAGGTGCCAATTGCTGATTTACAGGCAATCGATTCGCGGATCGACGCCGCTGTGTATAAGGTGTTGAGCGTCGATGCATCGGTGGCAAGCCGCACCAGCCTGGGCGGCACTGCCCCGGCAAGGGTGCGCGCAGCAATTGCCGAGGCGCGGGCGCGGCGTGAAGGAGAAAAGGCATGAAAAGGTCAATCGTCCTGTTGGCGCTGGTGCTCGCCGGCTGCGGTTCGGCCAATGGGCTGCAACCCGGGCCGGGCGTCGCCCTGCCGCCCAAACCCTATGGCGCCACCGCAACGCCGACGCCGACGCAATTGACGCAGCCGACCAATCAGGCGCGCCCCGAACGCAGCGACGAATTGCTGCGATCATCGGATCAGCGGCGCGGCGATGATTTCGATTTGCCCCCCTCGCGCTGAAGATGACACGCTGACCATATGGACCATTTCGCCCTGAAGGATGGCGCGCTGCATTGTGAAGGCGTGTCGCTGGAAACAATCGCGGCTGCCGTCGGCACCCCCGTTTATGTCTATTCAACCGCCACATTTGAACGCCATGCGCAGGTATTTCGCGACGGGCTGAAGAATGCGGGCCGGATTCACCTGGCCTATGCGATCAAGGCCAATCCCAACCGCGCGGTGCTGCGCGTGCTCGCCAATCAGGGCTATGGTGCCGATGTGGTATCGGGCGGTGAGCTGGCGCGCGCCTTATCGGCAGGCATCCCGGCGCACGACATTGTATTTTCAGGCGTCGGCAAAACCCGCGACGAGCTGGCACAGGCGCTGTCGGTTGGCCTCGGCCAGTTTAATCTGGAGTTGGAGGAAGAGGGGCAGGTGCTCGCCCACATCGCGCATGCGCAAGGGCTGACCGCGCAGGCGACACTGCGCGTCAACCCCGATGTTGATGCCGGCACCCACGCCAAAATCTCCACCGGCAAGGCGGAGAACAAGTTCGGTGTGCCGATTGATCAGGCCCCCGCCATCTTTGCCCGGCTGGCCGCACTGCCGGGTATCCGAATGCGCGGCATCGCCATCCATATCGGCAGCCAGCTGAGCACGCTCGATCCGCTGGAGGCGGCCTTTACGCGCATCGGGCGGCTGGTGGCAGAGCTGCGCGCGGCGGGCCATGCGATTGACCGGGTTGATCTGGGTGGCGGGCTGGGCGTGCCCTATCGCCCCGGTGAAGTAATGCCGAGCCCGGCTGAATTCGGTGCCATGGTGGCACGCGTCACCCGTGGCTGGGACGTTGAGCTGATGTTTGAACCCGGCCGCGTCATCGCTGGCAATGCCGGTGTGCTGCTGACCAAGGTGATCTGGGTAAAGCCCGGCGTCACCCACCCTTATGTGATCGTCGACGCCGCGATGAACGATCTCGCCCGTCCCGCACTATATGATGCTTATCACGAATTTGTCGCTGTGCGCCCCACCGGCGAACGGATGATCGCCAACATTGCCGGGCCGGTGTGCGAAAGTGGCGATACCTTTGCGATGGGCCGCGACATCGACAAGGTCGCATCGGGTGATCTGGCGATTTTCCGCACCGCAGGCGCGTATGGCGCGACGATGGCCAGCACCTATAACAGCCGCGCGCTGGTGCCCGAAGTGCTGGTAAACGGCGATCAATTCGCCGTGGTGGCAGACCGGATTGCGGCGGAGACGATCCTGGCCGCCGAACGCCTGCCCGATTGGCTGACCCCCCTTGGCTGAAGGCGCAACGCTGCACAGCCTGCCGCTGTTTGTTCGGCTGGCGGGGCGCAGTGTTATTCTGCTGGGTGACGGCGATGCTGCCGACGCAAAACGCCGCCTGCTGGAACGTGCCGGGGCGGTGATTGTGGGCGAAGAAGCAGATGCGGCGCTGGCGATTGTTGCTGTGGAGGATGCAGCCGAGGCAGAGGCAGCGGTTGCCCGGCTGCGCGCGCGCGGGCTGCTGGTGAACGCGGTTGACCGCCCCGCCCTGTGCGATTTCACCGTGCCCGCCATTGTTGATCGTGCGCCGGTACTGATCGCGATTGGCACGGGCGGCGCTTCTGCCGGGCTGGCGGCAGCACTTCGTCAGCGGATAGAGGCGATGTTGCCGGCAACGCTGGGGACGCTGGCAAACGCGCTGTTTGCCAGTCGCGATACGCTGCGCACGCGGTTTCCCGATGGCGGTGCACGGCGGCGCGCGATTGGCGCGGCGCTGGCCCCCGGCGGTACGCTCGACCCGCTGATTGATCACACCGGTGCCGATATCGCCCAATCGCTGGCCACGCCGCCCGGCGCGCAGATCGTTGCCTTCAGCATTCGCAGCATCGATCCCGAAGATCTAACGCTGCGCGAGGCGCGGCTGCTCGCGCTGGCGGACCGGATTTATCACGCCGCCGATGTGCCCGCCGCCATTCTCGATCGCGCGCGGGCCGATGCGGAGCGGGTGGTGGGCCGCCTGCCCGCTAATGTTTTGCCGGGGTTATCGATCCAGCTGGAAATGCGCGCATGAGTGATTTTGCCTACCGCGTCGGGGCTGATCATGTCGCCCGGATTGACCTGGCCGACGCGATTGCCGAGGGCGGCGACCTTATCTGGGTGCATCTGGCCAGCAAGGATGATGACACCAAGGCGTGGCTGGCCGGCCCTGCGGGACTGCCCGATTACATCGTTGAATCGCTGACCGCGACGGAAACGCGCCCGCGCTGTGACCAGATCGCTGAAGGCGCCTATTTGAACCTGCGGGGTCGCTCACCAGCGGCGATGACGATGTCTGATCCACTTGCATCGGTGCGAATCTGGGCGGTGGCGGGGCGTGTTATCTCTGTTGCGCGGTATCCGCTCACCGCAATCGATCTGGTCGTTGCCAGTGTGGAAACCGGGCTGATCCGCGATCCCGGTGATCTGATCGCTGAATTTGCCGCCGCGATCACCGAAGACCTTGACCCCGAAGTCGCCGATCTGGGCGATACGCTGGACGATTGCGAAGCTGATCTGGATGCCAACCGCATCTTTCAGCTGCGCCGCGAAGTCACCAAGGTGCGGGTGCAATCGATTGGCTATCGCCGCTTCCTGTCGCCGCAGCGCGCCGCGATTGAGAAACTGGCTGCTTTGCCAATCGCCTGGCTGGAAGAAGATGACCGCCTGCATCTTAGCGCCGCTGCGGATCGCGCGGCACGGATGGCCGAAGAGCTGGAATCGATCCGCGAGCGATCTGCGCTGATGCATGAGGCGCTAACCGATCTGCGCGCCGAACAGCTCGATCAGCGATCGCTGGTCATCTCGATCGTGGCGATGATCTTTTTGCCGCTAACGTTTCTAACCGGCCTGTTGGGGATGAACGTGAAGGGCATTCCCTATGCCGAACAGCCATGGGCATTCGACGGCGTGGTATGGGTGTGTATCGTCATTGCAATGGCAATTTCGACCTATTTCATCCGGCAACGCTGGTTCCGCTGAGCAGTTCAAACCGGTCGTTTAGCTGTTGAAGCGACGCGATCAGCCGCAACCTGTCAGCGCGGGTTTCGGCCAGCTCAACGCGGGCTTCGCCCAGTTCCATCGCACGCGCGGCAATGCGCGCATCAAGCGTCGCGTTTGATCGTTTCAGGTCGGCAATCCGGCGCGCCCGATCAATCACCCGATCAATCCTGGCGGACAGCACATCAAAATCAAATGGCTTGGCGACATGATCATCAGCCCCCGCCGCCAGCGCATCAACGGCGGCAGCGGCGTCGCTGCGCCCCGTTAACATGATGACCGGCAAATCGGCGGTTTCGCGGCTGCCCCGAATTTCGTTCAGCACATCAAGGCCCGACATCACCGGCATGACAAGATCAAGCAGCACCAGATCAAATCCGCGTGCCGCAATCAGATCAAGCGCCTCAACGCCGTTATCGGATAGCACGACCATATAGCCCAGATGGCCCAATCGGCGGCCAAGGATGTTCAAATTGGTGCGGCTGTCATCCACCGCCAAAATGGTGCGCATCGGCCCCCGGCGGACGCGCCCCGGCACAGATTCATCGCGCGAAAATAATTCCATGGCCCAGCACCCCTGTCGAGCCACGACCCTAAACCCGGCATGGTGGGTAAATGGTTAACGCCGCCGCAAGGGGGTGGGGGTAACGCGCAAAACCGCTAACCCCGGCGCACTTCGGCCCAGGCTTGCGCGATTTGCGCCATGTTGGTCGCCACCGCGATGAACGGGCGCGGATCATCGCCCAGGCTGGCGTCAATCACCTTGGCCCGTGCGCCGCGGTACAGCCCGGCCAGCGTTTTTGACAGATCGCCGCCGCGCTCAAAATCTAGCCCCGCCTCCAGCGCGAACAGGATCGAGATTGCCCGTGTCGCCTTTTCGCTGCGGACCGCGCGGTTGCCGCTGTCGATTGCTGCTGCAACGGCGCGGAGCGCGCGACCAAGCTCATCGTATAGCAAAGCCACAAGTTGATGCGGATCAGCTTCGCCGGTGCGGCCAGCGATGTCGATCTGGCGATAGGTTGCCTCAGGGTTACGGCCCAGGGTCGTCGCGTAGTGCGTCATCAGTTATTCGGTCGCGGCGCGAATTGCTGCGTCAGGAATGACTGTGTGGATTTATAGGCTGACACCCGGGCATCCGCGCCCGCGAACTGGCGGGTGAGCCGGGTGCGCACAACTTCCTTGTCCGCATTGGCCTTTTCCAGCGCCTGATCGAGGGTCGTCTGGCGCTTGGCATAGCGTGGTTCGCTGGCCCCAAGCCCAATGGTTTTATCGGTCGCCTGATCGGCAATTGCCTGAAATGCGGCTGCGATGCCGCCGCCGGTGGCA
>JBBSCC010000209.1:0-4913 GCA_038250735.1 Sphingomonadales bacterium
CAGTTTTCTGCAGGCGACCGAGGCTGATCTGAAAGGCACCGGCCCCAGCGTGGCGAGCGCGAAATCGAACAAGATGATGCAGCAACGCATTTTCTTTCAGGCGCTGGCGATTTTGATCGTGGTCGCGATTTTGTTCGTCTCTGGTCGTACCTGATCGGATTGGGCAGCTGATCGTGTCGGGCAGCGGCCCTTGGTAAAGCTGAACCGTATTTACACCCGCACGGGCGATGATGGCACGACCGGCCTGGTCGATGGATCGCGCGTCGCAAAAACCGATCCGCGACTGAACGCCATTGGCGATGTGGATGAAGCGAACAGCGCGATTGGCGTGGCGATTGCTGCTGTGGGTGATCCCGAGGTCGCGGCTGCCCTGACGCGGATTCAAAATGATCTGTTCGATCTGGGCGCTGATCTGGCCACGCCGGGCGATGATTTTACACCGTCGCCAATGGTGCTGCGCATCGTCGCCACCCAAGTGATGCGGCTGGAGGCGGAGATTGACGCGATGAATGCCGATCTGCTGCCGCTGACCAGCTTCATCCTGCCCGCCGGCACGCCGGGCGCGGCATCGCTGCACCTGGCGCGCGCGATTGTACGCCGGGCGGAACGGGCAGCCGTTGCGGCGGGGGGCAGCGTGCCGCTTAATCCTCAGGCGATATCCTATCTCAACCGCCTGTCCGATTTTCTGTTCGTCTGCGCGCGGTACGTGAACAATTCCGCAGGTGGCGACGTTCTTTGGGTGCCCGGCGCGTCGCGCTAGCCGCGGCTGCGATGCCGGAGTGAAGGGGACGACGATGCTCACAGACCGCAACCGCTTTGCCGATCCGCTGGCCGTGTCAAAACGATATGCAGCCGTGCGCGCATTGTCAGTCGCGCTGGTCGCGCCGCTTTCCGATGCCGATGCCAGCGTGCAATCGATGGACGATGCATCGCCCGCCAAATGGCATCTGGCGCATACAAGCTGGTTCTTCGAAACCTTTGTCCTGCGCGATTTCGTCAGCGGATATGCGCTCCACGATCCCCGCTTTCCGTTCCTGTTCAACAGCTATTACGAGGCAGAAGGCGCGCGGCATGCGCGGGCGCGGCGCGGCATGATCACCCGGCCGACCCTGGCTGAAGTGCTGGCGTACCGGGCGGCAGTGGATGCAGCGTTGGTGGCGGCAATGCCTGATCTGCCGGAGGCGGCGCTCGAGCTGGTGACGCTGGGGTGCCATCACGAAGAACAGCACCAGGAATTGCTGATCACCGATATTCTGCACCTGTTTGCGCAAAACCCCACCGAACCCGCGATCTGGCCAGCGCCGCGCAAACTGCCCGTGGCGATGCCGGGGCCGATAAACTGGATTGAACGCGCCGCCGGGATTGTCGAGATTGGCCATGATGGCGGCGGCTTTGCGTTCGATGCAGAAGCGCCCCGTCATTCAGCGTTGCTCTCCCCCCATGCGATTGCCGACCGCACCGTGACGAACGGCGAATGGGCCGCGTTTATCGCCGATGGCGGCTATGCCGATCCACGCCACTGGCTGTCCGACGGCTGGGCATGGGTGCAGCGCGAGGGCATTACCGCGCCGCTTTACTGGGAGCAGCAGGATGGCGGCTGGACGCGGTTTGGGCTGGATGGCAGGCGGGCCGTCGATCCGGCGGCGCCTGTTACCCATATCAGCTTTTACGAAGCCGATGCCTATGCCAGCTGGGCGGGCGCGCGCTTGCCGACCGAGGCGGAGTGGGAAGCATTTGCACAATCGCAAGATTGCGAAAGCGGTAATCAGCTCGATCAGGCAGGACCGGTGGAACCAAGGCCGTCCACCGCCGGTTTTGGTGCGTTTGGCGACGTGTGGGAATGGACCGGCAGCGCCTTTCGCCCCTATCCGGGGTTTCGTGCGGCGGGCGGCGCGGTTGGCGAATATAATGGCAAATTCATGAGCGGACAGTGCGTGCTTCGGGGTGGATCCTGCGCCACGCCGCGCGGCCATGTGCGCGCCAGCTACCGCAATTTCTTTTACCCGCATCAACGCTGGCAGTTCACCGGCGTGCGGCTCGCCAGGGATGTGTAAGCGTGCTGAAACCTGAATTGGAGGATGGCGACGTAACCCTCGCCGATCCGGCGTTTCGCGCCGATGTGCTGAACGGCTTTGCCGCGCGACCGCGCGCGATTCCGGCGCGCTGGTTCTATGATCGGCGGGGTTCTGAGCTGTTTGAGGCGATTACCGATCTGCCCGAATATTATCCGACTCGCGTCGAATCGGGCATTCTTCGCCACGCCGGGCCTGCGGTGGCGGCACGGGTGGGCGCTGGCCGCGCGGTGGTGGAATTCGGTTCTGGCTCATCGGCGAAAACCCCGTTGCTGCTCGGCGCGATTGCGCCTGCTGCGTATGTGCCGATTGATATTTCGGGTGATTTTTTGCGCGAATCCTCCGCTGCATTGTCATCGGCATTTCCGGGCCTGCCCGTCCACCCGATTGAGGCGGATTTCATGCACCCGATTGCGCTGCCTGCGGCGGTGGCGGCGCTGCCCAAATTGGGCTTTTTCCCCGGATCGACCATTGGCAACATGATCCCATCGTCGGCGGTTGATCTGTTACGGGCGATGCGGATGTGGCTGGGCACGGGCGCGATGCTGCTGATCGGGATGGACCGGCTGAAGGACGAAGACGTGCTGGTCCGCGCGTATGATGACGCGCAAGGGGTGACGGGGGCGTTCAACCTGAACCTGCTCGAACGCATCAACCGTGAGCTGGCAGGCACGATCCCGGTCGACACGTTTCGCCACCGCGCGATCTGGAACGACATGCGGTCGCGCATCGAAATGCATCTGGAGGCGCTGGCCGATATCGATTTCACCATCGAGGGCCGCGCGTTCTCCATAAAGGCGGGTGAGACGATCCACACTGAGAACAGCCATAAATACGGTCCCCGCGACGCCCGCATCCTGCTGCGCGCGGGCGGCTGGACGCCGGTCGCGGAATGGACCGACCCGGAAGACCGCTTCGCGCTGATTCTGGCAGAAGCCCAGGCGGCGAGGACGGCGCCTTAGAGCATCGCGCGTTAATTCTGCATCACTTCCGTCATTGCGACCCCGGCCTTGAGCCGGGGGAAGCAATCCAGCGTGCCGCGCGTGGTGAGGCTGGATTGCTTCGCTGCGCTCGCAATGACGATTCAGATTTTACGCAGGCCGCCCTAAGCCTTTGGCTGGTGATGCGGCATGGCCTTCCTCCTCGAACAACCCCTCCGCGTCCTCTGCGCCTCTGCGCGAACCAATCTTGCGTTGTTTCACGCCGGTTCCGCGCTGGGAAATACACCGCGAGGAACACGCAGCGCTGGCACGGAATCCGTCAGGTGCCGTGATCAATCAAACAGCGACGATACGCTCGATTCGTCGGCGATCCGCTTGATCGCTTCACCCAGCAGCGGGGCGATCGTCAGGTGGCGGATGCGCTTGGCGTCCTTGATCACGTCGTGGCTGCCGATTGAATCGGTGATGATCAGCTCGCTGAGCGCAGAGCCCTCCACCCGCGCCACCGCCCCGCCGGAGAGCACGCCGTGGGTGCAATAAGCGATCACGTCTGCGGCACCCGCCGCCTTCAATGCAGCGGCGGCGTTGCACAATGTGCCCGCCGAATCGACGATATCGTCGATCAGGATGCACACCCGCCCCTCGACATCGCCGATGATGTTCATCACTTCTGATTCGCCCGCGCGTTCGCGGCGTTTGTCGACGATGGCGAGCGGGGCGTTGTTAAGCCGCTTGGCCAGCGCGCGCGCGCGGACCACGCCGCCGACATCGGGGGAGACGACCATCAGGTTCTGGCCGCTGTACCGCGCCTCAATATCGGCTGCCATCACCGGCGCGGCGAACAGGTTATCGGTGGGGATGTCGAAAAAGCCCTGAATCTGCCCAGCGTGGAGATCGATGGAGAGTACCCGGTTGGCACCCGCAACGGTGATCAGATTGGCGACGAGTTTGGCGGAAATGGGCGTACGCGAGCCGGATTTACGGTCTTGCCGGGCATAGCCGAAATAGGGGAGCACCGCTGTAATCCGCCGTGCCGATGCACGCCGCAGCGCATCGATGCAGATCAGCAGCTCCATCAGATTATCGTTTGCGGGATAGGCGGTCGATTGCAGCACGAACACGTCTTCGCCGCGCACATTCTCGTGGATTTCGACGAACACTTCTTCATCGGCGAAACGCCGCACGCTGGCCTGGGTGAGCGGGATATCAAGATAGCCCGCCACATCGCGCGCCAGCGGCAGATTTGAATTGCCGGTCATCAATTTCATGGCGCATCCCCAGCGTCGCATATCATAACAGATTTGTGACCCCTTAGAGCGCCCCCGGCACCACGGGAAGGGGGCATTGCCGTGCCCGCGCCCGCTGCCTAGAGCGTAGCGGATGACCGTGACCACCCGTTTCGCCCCTTCGCCCACCGGCACGCTGCATGTCGGCAATATCCGCGCCGCGCTCCACAACTGGCTTTGGGCGCGCCAGCAGGGCGGGCGGTTTATCCTGCGTATAGACGATACCGATGCAGAGCGCAGCGAAGAACGCTTTGTCGATGCCATTCGCGCTGATCTCGACTGGCTGGGGCTGGTGCCCGATGGCGAGGCGCGGCAATCGGCGCGGTTCGATCTGTATCAGCGGCATTTTGATGCGTTGCTGGCGGCGGGGCGCATCTATCCCGCCTATGAAACTGCGCAGGAGCTTGATCTGCGGCGCAAGATTGCCGCCGGGCGCGGGCTGCCCCCGGTGTATAATCGTGCGGCGCTGGCGTTGAGCGACGCGGATCGAGCAAAGCTGCAGAGCGAGGGCGTTCGCCCGCATTACCGCTTCAAGCTGGATCATGGTGCGCCGATAGAATGGGATGATCTGATCCGGGGGGCGCAGAAATTTGATCCCGCGACGATGAGCGACC
>JBBSCC010000210.1:0-4777 GCA_038250735.1 Sphingomonadales bacterium
CGAAGCCCGAACAGCAGGGCGAACGTCAGCGGTGCGGCCTGATTGGGTTGGCCCCAGGTGATCGCCACCAGCACCAGCAGGTTGGTGGCAATGGCAATTTCGTGATGGATCACGGTTGCGGTCGCCAGCTTGAAACGTTCCAACCCGACAGCACCTGGCGGGCAGGGGGTGTGGCGCGGCCCCGCGACAAACCCCATCAGAAAGCCCATTTCATGCCAGCCCCAGATCAGGATGGCAGCGCCAAAACCGATATAGGCACCCTGCCAGCTGGTATCATCGCCCTTGGCAAAAACCACTGCCATCGCGACCATGGCGACCAGCCCGGCAAGCAGGTGGCTCGTCTTGAACGTGTGCCGTGGCCGACTGTCGAGCCAGACTACAGCACCCGTGCCGATAAACCACATCAGCAGCGCAAAAAAGAGCGGCGGAATCGTCACCAGGCGGGCACGAGCCGAATTTTTGCGGGCAGGGCGTTCTTTTCAACCGGGTGCAGGTATAGCCGCACAAAGTTGAAGCCGGCAGCCGCCGTCAACCCAATCCGCTTGATCGCGCCCATTACCCCGCCCTGCGCCCGTGCAGCGTCAATCTGCAACGAAATCAGGCGCATCCGCTCCAGCCCGGCGCGGAATGCCGGGCTGTCGGTATCCAGCGTCATCGGGAACACCTGTCGGGTAATGTCTGAACAGATGCGGAAAACCTCAAAATCATAGTCTTTGGGATCAACACCCAAGGCCTTGTGAAATTGGGGCCGGTTATGATCGCGCACATACATGGTGGCATATACCGCCACCAGGAAGAACCGGATCCAAAGCTTGTTGGCACCGGTCAGCAATTTGGGGTCGTTCCGCATCAGCAGCGCAAATGCTTCGCCGTGGCGGAACTCATCATTGCACCATTCTTCAAACCAGTTGAAGATCGGATGGAAGCGCAGTTCCGGGTGGCGCGCAAGCTGCCGGAAAATGGTGATATAGCGCGCATAGCCAATTTTTTCAGACAGATAGGTCGCGTAAAAAATGAACTTTGGGCGGAAATAGGTGTATTTTTTGGTCTTGGTCAGGAAGCTGAGGTCAACGCCGATCCCGGCATCCTTCAGCGTATCATTGATGAAGCCGGCATGGCGGCTTTCATCGCGGCTCATCAGCCGGAACAGCTGCTTGATATCGGGGTTCTTCGCGCGCTTTTGAATTTCGGCATACAGGATGCAGCCGGAAAATTCCGACGTGAGCGAGCTGACCAGAAAATCGATAAACTCCTCGCGCAGGCCATCGGGCAGGCTTTCGATCACGCCGTCAAACTGATTGGTGCGTTTGAAATGCAGCTTGTTGGGGTCCGCCACCATCTCAGCGATCAGCGCGTCCCACTCAGCGCGCACGGGCGATACATCAATCTTGTCCATTGCCACATAATCGGTGGTGTAGAAACGCGGCGACAACACGGTGCTCTCGCGCGCAATCGCCATCGTATCAGGGGCGGCCTTTATCGGCGTTACGGCGTTCATACAGTCCTCCGCGGGATGAAGCTGACTTCGTATAATTCGGTCATTTCGAAATGGCCGGCAAACTTCGTCCACAGCCGCTCGAATGCGTTTGCGCGCTCGACGGTGGCAATACGGTCGAAAGTCGCGCTTTGGCCAAACGGGATGACGATGGGGTCGCCGTGCACCAACACCTTGTCGCCGGGGTTGATCGCAATGCTGCCTTCCAGTTCGACATGGGCATGAAAATGCTCATGGCTGTTTTCAATTTCGATCCGGCAGGGCGTATCAAACCGGGTACGAGACAAGAAATTCACCGAGGAGTCTCCGGGCGGGTAAGCAGATCAAGAAACGTTGCCCGGTTGGTTGTGCCGAACGAGTTGAGTTCGATTGAACGCCCCGTAACCGTATCCGTCAATGATAATTCGCCATCCTTCCACAAGGTGAGGTTGAAAGGCGGTTTTGAATCGATTCCTCGCATCCGGCGTTCGCGCGCAAGACCGCGCATCACCCCGCGAATAAAGCCGCTATTGGTGCCGGGTTCGACCAATAAAGCCGTGCCGCCAGTGCCGGTATCTTCAATAATAACGGCACCATCGGCGCGATCGGTAAAGCGCAGCAGCCGGGTGGCGACGGGCGCAATTTTCTTGGCTTCGCGCATCAGCACGGGCGAGGCGGACGGCGGAATCTGGGCGATTCGCGCGATGCTGGTCACCGCGATTGCGGAAACCACCAGCAGGCCGGCCATCATCAACGCGCCCTTGGGCACGTCGACATGATGGGAATGCGGTGTGGTGGTCATGCAGCTACAGCCTGATCTTCGGCCTTGTTACGGCGGGCGGCGGATTCGATGGGGACAACGCGGCCATCGGTTTGGATCGACAGGCAGGCCCGCGCCAGCAAGGTGGCCACCACATCAACATCGGGCACGCAGCGCATCATCGGCTGCGGATTGGTGTAGTGCCAGGCGCGGGCATGGGGCCACAGCGCGGCATAGCCCAGCCGTTGCTCACCCGTGATCTTGATCGCCAGATCGCCCGTGCCGTGCGTGCGGTGCCGCAAATCGACATTGCCGATGATGCCCAGCGGCAGGTTGATGCACTTGGGCAGCGCAACGCCGAAACGCAGCACAATGCGCCGGTCAGTCAGCGTATAAATCGTCGATCGCGCGACGCTCCAGGCGAGGAAGTGGAGCAGCGCAACGCCGATCACGGCCCCGCCCAGCGTAATCGCGACCCCGGCCAGATCAGCCGGCGCCTGCACGCCGCGCCACAGTGCCGCTGCCACGGCAAATACCGTCAGCCCAGCGAAATACACCGCGATGGTGCCGGTATGAAACGCCGTCCGGGCGAGCACCCGCCAATTGGGTGCCCCCTGCCAGATGATCGTCTCCCCCGGGGGAAGATAACCGGGCAGGCCGGGAACCGGCTCGTTTTCATATTCTGTCATCATATCAGCGGCTCCGAACGGCTTGGCGTGGCATAAAGGTAACCACCGCCGAAATAGGCCTGAACGCGTTCTTCCTCGTACATCGTAATCACGCCTGCACCCTCAATCGCCGGAGCATCGGCAAATTGCGCGGCGGTGATGGCGGTGGTGGTCACCGAACCAGCCGCACGGCTGATCCATGCGACAAACATCGGCATCAACACCTGGCGGCCACCGGTAATTTCGACCTGCAGGTAGCGGATCAGGCGATCAGCCTTGTCGACCCACACATCGCTGACGGTGCCCGCTTTGCTGCCATCGCAACCGATAACGCTGAACCCGCGCGGATCGGCATCGCGACGTTCAATCGAAAATCCTGCAGCGGCACCGATGGGCACGATGCGGGGATGGCCTTCCCAATCCAGATCAGGGCGCTTGGCGCGTTCTGCAAAGGCGGCGGGGCCGACACCGTCGACCAGCGGGTTGCCGGTCGGTTCAATCGGGGCGCCTGCAAACCAATCGGACTTGCGGGCACCGGGCACCTGCAACGGCTCGCGGCCCTTGGTTGGCGCGCTGACGGTGCCGTGCCCGAACGGCAGTTTGAAGAATTTGGTCGGCGCAGTGAGGAGCAGCCCACCTTCCCCTTCAAGGCGACCGGTCAGCTCGTGCTCAAGCGGATAGCCTTCGCGGCGATCTTCGCGACGCAGATAGATGACCAGGCCAAGGAAGAAGATGAAAAAGGCGTCGAGCACAATCAGTGCGATATCGATCCCTTGGGTGACTTGCAGGTTCATGGGATTATCCTTCACATATCCGTCAAATGGGGAATTCGGTGAGGCCGAAACGCGTCGTCTGCGCCTCGTCTCTCCCGCGAACCAGCGGCCCCAGTGCCACCAGAGTCGCCAACAACAAGATGATTTCAACACCGTACACAAAGCCATAGCCAGTGGTCGGTGCCGCCAGCGTTGGGCCAAGATCACGCGCAACCGCCGCCGCCGAGATCAGATCACGCGCAACCGCGCCGATTGCTATGGCAAGGCCTGCACAAGTGGCCTGCACCGCGCCCCAGGCGCCCAGGGCAAGCCCGGCATGATCCTCGTCAGAAATCGCCATCGCTGCCGTCAGCGTGCCGACCGAAAACATCCCCGCGCCAAAACCGATCACGGTCGCGCCCATGGCGAGCAGCGGGGCCGAACCGATCGGCCCGGCAAACAGCACCATCATGAAGGCGAAAACCCCGGCGACCGCGCCAAAGCCCGCCAGCCGGTGCGGTTCTGCACCGCGGCTCAACTGGCGGCCGGCCAGCGAAAATCCGGCCAGCATGCCCATCGCCCACAATGCCGTCAGCGATGTGGTGGCGCCAACCGTCAGGCCCAGAATTTGCCCGCCATAGGGTTCCAGGAGCACATCTTGCATGCTGAACGCAGCCGAACCCAGCCCGACCGCGACCAGCAGCCGCATCGTCTTCGGCCGACCGATGAAGATCGCCCAGACCTGTTTGAATTCGGGGCGTTTTGCCATGGAACTGGTCGCGGCGCGATTGCGGGCTTCCTGCTTCCACAGCGCGATCACGTTCAGCACCACGGTCATCACCGCGACGGTCGATACGATCTGCACCAGCCGGGTGGCGGTGAAATCAACCAGCAACTGGCCGATGACCAGCGCGCTGATCATCATGCCGACCAACAGCATCACATAAAGCAGCGCGACCACGCGCGGGCGGGTTTCCTCAGTCGCCAGATCAGTGGCGAGTGCGAGACCTGCGGTTTGCGTGGTGTGCATGCCGGCCCCGATGAACAGGAAAGCAATCGCAGCGCCAATCTGGCCGCTAAGCGCTGACCCCTGGCCACCGCCCGACATGACGAGCAGGGCAAA